>DATDNH010000356.1:0-4675 GCA_036518395.1 Candidatus Angelobacter sp.
GTCTGGGCTTCGCCTACGCCAAAGTCGGCAAGCTGCCGGAAGCCAAGGCTGTGTTGACGGAAGCGGCAGCCATTCAGGGCCCATATCAGCAGCCTGCGCGGGATTTGCTGGGTAAAGTAAACGCAGCTCCGGGTAAGGCGAGAGCAAAATAAGAAACAGCACTCGGAGAGAATGCCTTCATCCAAGATGCTCTGCCGATTTACTGACAAGTCGTCCCATCAGGGTCTGGTGGCGTTGTTGATGAGTTTTCTCGGGATCGGATGGTGGGTCGCAGGCAAGGTGGATTTCCTGCCTCTTATTGTCATTGCCTTTTAAGTTCTAAATAATGTTAACCAAATCCGCTATTTGCTTTGTTTTTCCCTTTTGTCTGCCTTATCAAAAACTCTTAAGACACTTGTAGAATTATGGCCAATTCAGGCATATACTGTCGCCCTTTGCAAGTTCAGCACATTGCTTAGGGAGGAACTATCATGGCCCGAGAGAAAGCATGGGCAGTCGCATTTGCGCGCCAGCTTGCCTCAGAATTGCCGGCTGCGGTGCTTGACATCCCAGACAACCTGGGGCTCACACACCATCAGATCAACCAACTACGGGTTGCATTTGAGAACCAGTTGGTTGAAAGCATGGGCGAAGACTCGGACGAGACGCCCAATACCGTTGCTGACCGGATCGCTGGCGGGGGGAGTTAGCTGTTCAAACATCAACAGATATTCAAAGAGCCTGCGCCAGAAATGCGTGCCGATAGCCAGATGTGCGAAGAGGCGCGTTCAGAATTAAACTCGGCGGGCGCGGTGCCAGCAAAGAGGAGAGGAGATCTGTTATGCCTTACGCAACCGAAAAAGCTTGGGCCGTAGCGCTTGCCCGGGAGGTGGCGTCTGACCTTCCAAACGCTATCGCAAACGTGCCAGGGATAACCCTGAATACCGACCAGATTGCTACGCTGCAATTGGCTTTTACGGCTCGCCTGGTCAGAACTATGGGCGAAGACGCGGATGAGACGCCGGCCGCCGCTGCCGCACGGAATATACAGCCCGAGTAAATCAACCTCGGCAATACCTCGGTCGTAGAGTCTTCCGATGAGAGTGTGTCTGGTCGGCGCTCCCACAGCGCATGAATTCGATGACCGCGCCATGGGCGAAGCCGATGCTCTTCGCGCCATAGCGGAGCACGCTCCGCTCGGTGTGCTCAGCCTGGCCTCGGTTCTGGAACAGCGCGGGTTGCAGCCGGAAATCGTGGATCTAAACCGCCTCTACTTTGACTTCCGGCGCAAGAATGGCGAGAACGAAAACGATTTCAGCCGCTTCGCCGCGTCTTATTTTCGTGGACGCCAGTTTGATTTCGTTGGTTTCAGCAGCGTTTGCAGCAGCTATCCGATCACCCTTCGGATTGCCTGCGAAGTCAAGCGCCAGAACCCGAACGCTGTGGTTGCATTCGGCGGGCCGCAGGCTTCCGCAGTCGATGTTGCTACCCTGGAGGCATTTGCTCCGATCGACCTCGTCGTGCGTGGTGAGGCCGAGCAAACCCTCCCCGAACTTCTGGAAGCTGTGCGCGAAGGCCGCCAGCCAGACAATGTTCCCGGCATAACTTTCCGCCGCGACGGAAAGATTGTCCGCAATCCCGATGCTGCAGGAATCATCGACCTCGATACGCTGCCGTTTCCCGCCTTTCATCTGATACCGGATATGGGAATGTGCCGCTTCATGCCACTGGAGTTGGGACGCGGCTGTCCTTTTTCATGCACCTTTTGCTCCACCAATGACTTCTTTCGCCGACGCTTCAGGCTCAAGAGCCCGGCGCGGATGCTCGAGGAAATGCGGCGAGTGAAAGCCACCTATGGCATCGACACTTTCGAACTGGTGCATGACATGTTCACGGTGGACCGCAAGCGCGTTGCTGCGTTCTGTGAAGCCCTGCTTGCCTCTCCTGACAAATTCTATTGGGGCTGCAGCGCGCGTACAGACTGCATTGACGAAGAGCTCATCGAGCTGATGGCCAGCGCGGGCTGTCGCGGTATCTTTTTTGGTATCGAAACCGGCTCTGCACGCATGCAGAAGGTCATTGACAAAGGCCTGGACCTGGCTGAGTCCGCCGCGCGCGTCCGCGCGTGTGATCAATCAAAGATCAAGACCGCGGTGTCACTGATCGTTGGCTTTCCGGAGGAGACCAAAGAGGATCTTCGCTCCACGATTGGCTTCTTCGCGGACTCGCTGCGCTGCGATCATGCCGATCCCCAGCTCGTCATTTTGGCGCCGCTGGCGGGGACACCAATCCACCAGCAGCACAAGAAGGAGCTGTTTCTGGATGATGCGGACTCAAACTTGTCCTATCGCGGCTGGGACCAGGGGCCTGAAGAAAAGAAGATGATCACAGAGCATCCGGACATCTTCCCCAACTTCTATTCCGTTCCCGCACCGTTCCTCAATCAGGACTTCTTGAAAGAGATTCGCGATTTCCTGCTGAATGGGAGCAAAAGAGCCCGTCAGCTTCTGCTGCAATTGCGGCTGGCCGGCGCCGATATGCTGCTTGTATTCGAGGATTGGCGCGCCTGGCGGCGAAGCAATAAGGCCGACCGTGTGGGAGATGACCTTGCCGCCTACTACGCCGGCGATTCATTCCCTTATGATCTGCTTGAATTTGTGGAGACTCAATATCTGTGTGAAAGCAAAGCCGCCCATGCTTCCCGTCAGATTCAATAAATTGCAGGCTGTCGCACCGCCGTGGATCAGCCGCGAGGATGTTCGCATCCCATGTTCGTGATCAACCTGTTCTCAAATACTTTCCGTAGCTCCTCAATCTGAGCGGGGCTCAGCTTCAGATTAGGAGTTTCACGTATGGCTTCCGGCAGTTGGCTGGCTACGAGTCGCGCCAGGGTCCTGGCCCATTCTCTTTCCATGACGATGGTGCCCTGAGGCATAGTGAGGTTCCTCCTCCTGGTCCATGAAGAAACTCTAAGAAATGCTTCGGGGAGTATATACCGGACGGCAGGCATTTCAACACTTTATATGTCCAATGACTCTGCGGTGTGGTTTCAGCTAGGGAGCACTCGCTTCGCCGCGGACCCGGGCTAATACTTTTTTAGCCAGGTCCTTATCTTCATCGGAGGCCTTTTGATTATCGGCCACCCGCTGGAGGAACCTGAGCGCGACCGTATCGGGACTTGAGTTTCCCGCGGCTTTCTTTGTGGCGTTCATTTCGTCGACAATCAGGATCGCGGCTTTGGAGCCGAGGATGCTCTGAACTTCGGCCAGCGCTACACTTCGAGCATTGTCGTCCGTACCGACGAGGTAAGGCATGAAGGTCCCTACGGTCTGCACCTCCTGAATTTTTTCCTGATGGGCCTCGGTCATGTGGTCCACGTTGGACTGGTGGTAGCTATAGAGGAATGAAAAGATGCCGCCCACAAGCGCCACCAGCAGACCTGTAAGGGCGCCGAGCTTGTCCCACATGTCCTTGCGCTCCGGCTTTTGCAGTTCGGCCAGTTTTTGCAGCAACTCATCCTGCTGTTGCCGCAGTTGTTTTAACGTATCGTCTAAACCGAGCGTTGGTGTCGCCATAGCAGGCTGACTGTAGAACAGTTCGAGGCGGGCGCACAAGAAAAAACTGCGGCGCTGCCCAAAGCGGGAACGGTTGCGCAGGATCACACCCAATTCAGCTGTAATCCCACGCAGAATCAAAAATGATTAGGCCACGAATCCGCCACGGCGGACAGGTTTACGCGAGTGAGCGTGAATTACTGGTTGCTATTGACCCAGTCGACCAGATTGACCCAGGTGCCTTCGGCATCGCAGTTGGCGGTGCAAACCTCGAGCTGGTAAATGGGGTGGATTTCCCATAATGAAAAGCGCTTGGGGTTTCCCGGAGCGCCCTGACCGTCGCTGCAAGGCACGTGGCTGGAATCGAAGAAGAGATGGCCCGTGAGGCGGACGGGAGTATGGGAGGTGGCCAGCTTGTTCACATTGCCGGCGGTCCACGCGTCCGGACGATGATGCGGGCTCATTTCAGCGACGATGCCATTGCATTCGTCCGTCTCGTCAGCGGATGGAACAATGGCGATATGAATGTCGTGATAGGGGGCCTGATTGGGGACGAAGCTGCCGCAGTTGACGCTCTCCGCTCCTTCCTGGCGCGCTTTTAAAACAAAGCCACGCAAAACAACAAGATTGCCTTCGCCCAGCTGCTGCAGCGGAGTGCGGTCTGTGGTCGGGCCCTTTTGCCGAGTATCAGTGTTCTTGTCTCCCCAGTTGATGTTGGGGTCGTCGGCGACCTGGTTTTGCAGGTTCTTGAAATCTTCAAAACTAATGGATTGGGGATCACCGCTGGAGCAGAAGTCATTTTTGGCGGTGTTCTGGGCAGCCTCAGCGCCGCCGCTGCCTTGGGCCGGGCAGACGCTGTCCGGCGGCGTGGGATCTGCGGACGGGAAGGCAGGATTATCGCAGCTTTCCGTCAAGGGCTGTTTCTTAAACGTGCGGCTGCTCTTCTTCTTTTTGGTGGTCTGGGCCAGAGCGGGAAAGGCAAACAAAATGATGAGGAGAAATAACAGGCACTTTTTCATGGCAGTCCTTTCAGAGCAGAGCAGCTTATCCTAATTTGGGCGGAATACCAAATCGGAGAATCGCCGTGATCGCACGTAATCGCCGTGATCGCACGTAATCGCCGTGATCGCACGTAATCGCCG
>DATDNH010000357.1:0-15146 GCA_036518395.1 Candidatus Angelobacter sp.
GATCATTGTTCACACGCACCGGCTGGCTCCACGTCTTGCCTTTATCGGAAGAGTCGGCGCAAAAAACGTCCAGGTCACCATTGCGATAGTCGCTCCACGTCACATAAAGGCGACCGGATTTGGGGTCAATGGCAATCTGCGGGAAGCCATTCGCCCGCTCCAGCGTCTGGATGGCAAACATAATCGGCGCGGTATGCAGAATCAGACGTGGACGCGAGAAGCTGTGGCCGCCATCATGCGATGCGGTGAGCACGATCCCTTCGCCGGTGCTCCACACTGCATAGACGGTGCTGTCAGGCGCAACAGCGGCGGCAAAACCCTCCAGCGCTCCATTGTCGTCGCGGGGAAGGCCGGGATGGTCGTCAATTTCAATCGGCTTGGACCAGCTCTTTCCACCGTCAGTCGAGCGCGAGAGCAGAATCTCAGAATCCTTGAGCGTCCACCGCGTCCAACCAACATAGAGATTTCCGGCGTGCGGTCCGCTGCCATTGTCGGCGATGATATAGGGCTTATCCTCAAACGGGATTCCCGGCTCAGTACGTTGTTCCGCCACTGCGATGTGTTCGGGTTCCCAGGTCTTTCCCCCATCGAGCGAGCGGCGAACAAAGATTCCATTGCGCGAGGCGTTGTGCGCCCAGTAGTTAAATGTGCCCAGCTTGTCGAACGCTATGTAGCAGATGATGGCATGGCCGTGAACATCGAAGGTGACAGAAACGTCGCCCGAGACTTTGTAGTTCGGCGGCTCCACGCCACTGGCCGCCTGCCAGTCGCGTCCGCCATTCACCGAATAGGAAGCGTGCGCATTGTCCTGAAAGACGGCGACAACCTGCTCGGGATTTCGGGGGTTCACGGCAATTCCGGGCTCGGTGAAGTAGCCGGGAGCGCGCACTAACGCCTGGACAATTCTGCCCGGAACCGGAGGAAGATCCTGAGCGCTCACGACAACAGGCAAAAACAGGGAGATGGCGAGAATCAGAGGGTGTTTCAACAAGGCGCAGCTATCTTAACATTGCGAGTGCAGGCCAAAGGGACAACGCGGTAGCGCCGCAACCAAAAGCAAGGATCACCACGGAGGCACGGAGACACGGAGTTTACACGGAGAAACGCTTTAGCTAGTAAAACCAAAAGCAACAGCAACACCCAGAACACTGAGAAAAATGGATTGAAGCATCAGGCGAAGCTGGTTTTCGTGAGAATGCCTTGACACTGTATGCAAGCGACCCAGCATTCTCGGGATCCTTTCCTTCGGCTTCGCAAGCTCACCTCGAGGACAAGCTAACCCCGTGCGCCCTCACTCCTGACGTCGTTCGTGCTCGCTCAGGATGACAGCGGGGAGAGGTGTTCATATCCAAAAGATTATGAACAATGCATAGGACATTTTTAATGCAGCATTCAATAGCCGGCCACCCATCACTACATTCGCACTGAATCTTCGACGCTGACCGGCTCCTGCGGTGGCAGCGGCGGCGCCTGCGGCGAAATTGCGGACTGGATTCCCCAGATGTCGCGGGCGTATTCCTTGATTGCACGGTCGCTGGAGAATTTCGCAGATCGGGCAACGTTGAGAATGGCCTTATGCGCCCAGATTGCAGGTTGTTGATAATCTTTTTCCGCTTTCCTGCTGGCCTCGATGTAAGACGGCAAATCGGCCAGATGGAAATAACGATCACCGCGATCCAGAATCTCGTCAACAATCCAGCGAAACAATCCCTGCTCGTCCAGACAGAACGTATCTGCGGCCAGGCTGTCCATGACGCGGCGCAGCATTGGATCGTTGGTGTAAAGCTCCCGCGGGTTGTAGCTGCCTCTTTCGCGGTACCAGCGCACCTCATCGGGCGAAAGGCCGAAAGTGTAGATGTTCGGCTCGCCCACTTCTTCCGCAAGTTCAATGTTGGCCCCGTCCATGGTGGCAACCGTCAACGCGCCATTCATTGCCAGTTTCATGTTGCCGGTGCCGGAAGCCTCCATCCCAGCCGTAGAAATCTGCTGGCTGAGATCGGCGGCGGGCATAATGATTTCCGCCAGCGAGACGCGATAATCCGGGACAAAGACAACCTTCATCATCTGGTTTACGCGGAGATCGGCGTCGACTACCCGGGCAACATTATTGATGAGCTTGATGATCTCCTTGGCCGCCCAGTACCCCGGCGCCGCCTTGCCGGCAAAAATGTAAGTGCGTGGCACTGTCAATGCTGCTCCGCCGTCCACGACATTCAAATACTCATGGATGATGCGCATCACATTCAGAAGCTGCCGCTTGTATTCGTGAATACGCTTCACGTGCACGTCGAACATGGAGTCAGGATCAATCCTGACTCCCGTGGTTTTCAGCACCTCATGCGCCAGCTTCTCTTTGTTGTGGCGCTTGATCTCGAGAAACTCGCGCTGGAAATCTGCGCTGGAAGCATGTTTCTCGATCTCATGCACCTGCTCGAGATCGGTGATCCAGGCTTCGCCAACGGTGCGAGTAAGCAAACCTGCGAGCCCGGGATTGGCCTTCAGAATCCAGCGTCGCGGCGCAACCCCATTGGTTTTGTTCTGGAAGCGCTCCGGCCAGAGATGGGCAAAATCCGGCACCAGCGAGTTCTTCAGCAGCTCAGTATGGAGTTTGGAAACGCCATTCACCGCGTGGCTGCCCACGATGGCCAGATGCGCCATGCGAACGTGTTTCTCCGGCCCTTCTTCAATCAGCGACATGCGCCGCTGTTTTTCCACGTCCAGCGGCCAGCGCGTGGCAACGGTGCGCAGAAGCTGGTGATTGATGCCGAAAATAATCTCCATGTGGCGGGGCAACACACGTTCCAGCAACGGCACCGGCCATTTTTCCAGCGCTTCGGGCAGCAACGTGTGATTGGTATAGCCGAGGGTTGCTTCTGTAATCTGCCACGCGTGGTCCCAGTCAATTCCGTTTTCGTCCACCAGGAGCCGCATCAGCTCAGCCACGCACAAACTGGGGTGCGTGTCGTTCATCTGCACGGCAACTTTTGCCGCAAAATCGTCGAAGCCGCGATGCGCCGCCTGGTGCTTGCGCAGAATGTCCTTCAGCGAGCACGCCACCAGAAAATATTCCTGAACCAAACGCAGCTCTTTGCCGGAGAGCACTGAATCTGAGGGATACAAAACGCGCGAGATGTTCTCTGAAGCAATCTTCTGCTCCACCGCGCGAAGGTAGTCGCCGCGATTGAAAATCTCGATGTCGAAATCCCGCGATGCCCGCGCGGTAAACAGCCGCAGATAGTTGACGGTCTGCCCGGCATAGCCGGCTACCGGCATGTCATTGGGCACTCCGACCACAATGTTGTAATCAGTCCAGCGGCGAATGCGGTTCCCTTCCGAATCGCGTGTGTGCTCCATGCGGCCATACAGCGGGATCGCACAAACTTCCTGGGGACGCTCAATGTAAAACGGCGTGCCTTCCGACTTCCACAAATCCGGTTTCTCGCGCTGGTAGCCGTCTACAATTTCCTGCTTGAACATCCCGTATTCATAATCAATGCCGTATCCGAAGCCAGGCATTCCCAGCGTGGCGAGCGACTCGAGGAAGCAGGCGGCCAGCCGGCCCAGACCGCCGTTACCGAGTCCGGCATCCGGCTCGACTTCCAGGACATCATCTAAAACGACGCCATAATCTTCCTTGAGAATCTGGCGGCATGGCTGGTACAGGCGAAGATTGCAGAGATTATCGCTGAGCCACCTCCCCATCAGGAATTCCATGGAAAGGTAATAGAGACGCTTCGAGTCCTGCTGGGTGTAGCGCTGCTCAGTCTCAAGCAGACGATCAATGAGGCAATCGCGGACGGCAAGAGAGACCGGCTTAAAGAGTTCGCGCGGCGTGAGGTTGACCGCAGGCTTAGCCAGAGTGTAGCGGATGTGTTGCCGAATGGACTGCCGCAACTGCTCAGGGTCGGAACACGCTGTGCCAGTCAACAATGGGGCAGACATTCGAGTTCTAGATACCTCGAGCGTAGCCGCTGAAATCAATAATTCGCAGTCGAGTTTTTGGCGGCGTATGCAATCGGGTCATCGGTGCATCGGGTCATCGGGTCACCACTACCCGCCAAGTGCAACCAGCAGCGCTCGCCGGGGGACCCGCTCATGGAACAAGCCACTCCTTAATCGGATCAATCTTTAAGTATGGCACAGCGGCATGATTGGGCGCATTGAGATAAATACATTAATTACAAGAGTTTTGGATGCCGCTTATGCCAGTCCGTTTGCGCCTGAAAAAGCCTGGCCGCCTGCACAACTTGTGCGTCGTCCAATGGACGTCCGATGAACTGAATCCCCGTGGGCAAGCCAAGATGGTCAAGACCACAGGGAACACTCATCGCGGGTAAACCGCAGATATTGCCGATGCCTCCAATGGGATCAGAGAACGTGAGGGCTTCATCCAGGTTGGCATCAAGTTTGGTTGCGGTCACGGGCAGTGAAGCTGTGATCAGCACGTCCACTTTGGTAAATAGCTCATCCATCTTCTTTTGAAGAATTCTGCGAATGCGCTCGGCAATCATGTGATCGGATGCACTGATGGCCTCATTGATGTAGCCGCCGATTTTGCCCAGAGGATCGTTAAGGTCGGCCACATGCCCGGACTCAATCAGGTCACGAAATGCGGTGGCGCCTTCCACCGAGACGATCGTGCCTGCCGCGATCTCCCACGGACCCTCGGGCAGACTGACGGTGCTCATCTTCAGCAAAGGACTCTTCGCGAGAACCTCATGCGCGTCAGTGATATTTTTGTTCACATCCGGCGAGATCTCTTTCCATTGATTTGCAATCCAGCCAACGCGCAAAGGTTTGGCTAAGGGCGGCGCGCCCACATATTTCGCCGCCGGATTGGGCAGGGAACCGGCATCCTGAGGATCTTCGCCGGAGATGGCTTTGAGCACCAGGTCACAATCGTCCGCGCTGCGGGCCATGGGTCCAACGTGGTCCATGGAGAAGGCGAGCGCCATTGCGCGATAACGGCTCACGCGACCGAATGTCGGGCGCAGGCCGGTGATGCCGGTAAACCCTGAAGGGCAGATAATCGATCCCCAGGTTTCCGTGCCCAGGGCGAAGGCGGCCAGACCTGCGGCAACAATCGCCGCCGAGCCGCTGGAAGAACCGCACGTCCAGAATTCTTCATTCCAGGGATTCTTCGTCGCGCCACTGGCAGAAGCCGATGCGTAACGGTAGCCCAGTCCGCCGGCCAGCTCGATCATTGCTGCTTTTCCCAGCAGGATTGCCCCGGCATCATCGAGCATTTTGATCACCGTGGCGTCGTAATCGAAGTGCTGATCTTTATAGGGCCGCGCGCCCCAGGTGGTGGGATAACCTTTTACGGCAAGCAGGTCTTTGGCAGCATAGGGAATTCCGTGCAAAGGGCCGCGATGTCTTCCGGCTCGAATTTCTTTTTCTGCCGCGTGCGCCCGCTCGAGCGCCAGGTCCGGGGTGAGCGTTGCATACGCATTCAACCGCGCGCCAATTTTCCGGCTCCTCTCCAGATAGCCTTCAGTGAGTTCTACGGGTGAAAGCTTGCCCAGGCGAATGCGGCGTGAGAGCTCGGTTACCGGCAGATAAAGAACGTCTTCACTCAGCATGGGCCCTTGCTCTCTTCTCGACGGTCAATTTGAAGACGGTTGCCGGCTGATCGCCGTTGTCCAGGGCAAAGCGGCGCATCTTTTCCAGTCCGTCCTGAGTTTCTGCCAGGACTTTGCGGATGTCAGTCTTCTGTTCGTCGCTCAGCCGGCTGCCGTATTTACGAAGAATTTCTTTGGCTTTCGCTTCTACCTCAGCGCGAGCGGCGGGGGAAAGCTTCTGCAGGGCGCCGGGCTGGGCCTGTACGGGCGCAGCGTTCTCAGCCCAGATTTCGGTTTTGGGGAAAAATGGGGCGGTAGCGGCCACTGCCGCGCCTCTGGCAAAGCTACGGCGCGTAATGCCATTTTTGTGCTTTCCTTCAGACATTCTCAGCTCCAGGGCACTTTGAATTCCTGAAAAGCGCGAGCCTACACGAACGCCCTCACAGGCGTCAACGCCGCAGCTCTGAATTGCATCCTATATTTACAGCCACTTCGTCGGAGACCAACTCATGCCACAGTGGGCCACTTTTGATGAGGAAACCTGCTCCGCCCTGCGGGCCAAACTGCCTGCGGAAACCATAGTTGAGCTTCCATCTGCCTCCGCCATGGAACATGTATTGCAGCGCCACGACACAGCAGTGGCAGTGCTGCCCGTTCATGGATTAGGTCAGGCAGGACTCGCTGTTTTCCGCTGGAACAGAGTACCTGCTCCTGTGACGGCAGCAGAGCCAGTGCACCCCCATGATTTTTCCGCGCCCGAGCCCGCTCCCCTGGCAGAGGTCCGGCGCTCTTCCCGGGAAATTCGCGCAACGGGCTTCCTGGGCCTGAGCGACGAGTCACTCTACGAAGACGAAGAAGAGAGCCAAGAAAAGAAAAGCTGGTGGAAGAGGTTTTGGGAAGAATAGCAAGCTGGCTTTTGGCTTTTGGCTCTTGGCTTTTGGCTTTTGGCTCTTGGCTTTTGGCTCTTGGCTTCCTGGATTGCTGTAGCCCAAAAACCGCTTGAGCCGCGCTGGGGCGCGTCTCAGAGACGTTGCAGTGCAACGTCTCTACGTTTAGATTCTCCATCTATCCACGATTCCCGCTGGGCTACACCCAATGTGGAACTGCTCTAAGTATCTGCAAAGCTTTCAAGATAATCATGAAATGGGCGGGATCGAGGCAAGTTCAAAGCTGGTGAATGCTTAGAAAGTAAAGGCCAATCCACCGCGCAGGGCGCGCGCGGACTGAACCAGGTAAAGAGTGCGGCCATCCTGGCCGAGCACAGGAATGTAGCCCTGGGCCAGAAGGTTCCTGACATCGAGCAACGCCTCCATCTTTGCCGGGATGAATGAGGTACCCGGCAGCGGCTGACGGATGAAAATGCTGAAGTAAGGATCCATCTGCCCGGCCGAGGCGTTGAATTCATCCACGCTGGAAAGCGCGTTTCCGCTGTTCCATTTGTAGGAAGCGATCAGGCGAGTGCTGCTGCGCGGGATTCGTCCGGAGACTTTGGCGCCAATCGAATGCTGGCGGTCGGCAGCCAGAGCCGCAGCTACGCTTCGCCACGTGCTGACAGGCATTTTCAGCGTCATGACGCCGCCGGTGGAATAATCCACAGTCGCGGTCAAATCGTCAGAAAACCTATGCTGCACAACGAACCGCGTCCCGGTCGTGCTTAATGCACCGCCGGTGTAGGAGAAGGTCCCGGAGTAAACATCGGGGAGCACGTCGTCAGAGTAGCTGGAAGGGTCGCCAGCGCCGGTGAGGACAATATTGCGTATCTGGTCAGTGTAGTAGGCAACCTGGATGCTGGTGCCTCCGAACCGGCGGGAAACAGAAATTTCCTGGTGCTCGGCCTTTTCCAAATCGGGAATGCCGCCGGTCAGGGCCATGCGCGGGCCGGACTCGCTCAGATCAGCCGGAGCGGTCACAAATCCTTTCTCTGCGCGCCCATCCGGTTCTGAAGTGGAGTAGCGATACTCCACCAGCATATTCGGTGAAAGATGGACATCCACGCGTCCAAAAGGACGCACCGCGGTCACTCGCCGGGCAAACTGAAGGGCCTGCAGTTCTGCTCCGTAATCCAGGTCAATAAATCCGGCAACAGACATGGTGTCTGAAGCCCTGGTGCTGATGGCGGAGTAGGCAGCATTCTGCACCGCCATGCCGGGCGAAGCCAGGTGACGATACGTCACCGTCAATTTGGGCGATGAACCATCGCCAAAGTCGTGCGCGTAAGACGCCCTAAGCACGCCGTTCGGCTCACCGGTAGTCGTGGTTCCGATATCTCCGTTGAATGATAATTTGTCCACGCCAAACAAAGATTTCTCCAGCCCGAAAGCTGTGGTCATCTCACTGGCGCTTCCAAATCCATCGGCGCCCGAACCGGCAATGAACGCCACGCGGCCTTTGAGATCACGGCCATCGCCCGCTTCAGGACTCTCCACCACCACCATTGGACCATCATCAAGGACCCGCAGCACGGGGCGATTGGAGGCAGATCGCAAAGTCCAATGCCAGTCATCGGGATCGGCGTT
The DNA here is from genome assembly GCA_036518395.1 of Candidatus Angelobacter sp. Classification (GTDB taxonomy): domain Bacteria; phylum Acidobacteriota; class Terriglobia; order Terriglobales; family Acidobacteriaceae; genus Angelobacter. The sequence goes on from DATDNH010000357.1 coordinate 8,078, forward strand.
CGGGGAACGGCGGGCAGGCAGCAGTTTGAGCGCATCTGCCATGGTGTTGAGCGTGAGATTAACGATTAAACGAGCACCCGCGCGCAGATTTACATTTTCGCGCAGCGATGGCAGGAAGGAGGCGGCGGAAACTTTGATCTGATAGGTGCCCGCAGGAAGATTGTCAGCCCGGTAAAAACCCTTCGCATCAGTAAACACGGTAGTGCCGAGGGTGGCCGCGGAGGTGGAAATTTCAACCACCGCGCCCATCTGCGGAGTGCCGACATTGTTTTTGATGACCCCGGAAATTGCTCCGGTCGTGGCTGCATACACTGAAGCGCATGCAAACAGAACCAACAGGAAGCTGCCGAGTTTACGGGTCATACCCACCACCTATTGAGATGTGAGTCCCTTTGGCCCTCAATGATACTCCGCAATCACCAGCACAGTCGATTATTCGATGGCAAACCTGGCGGTGGGTGCAATGGCCTGCTTGGAAAGCAGATCATTCACCTTGATCGTGATCTGATAAACGCCCGGATCCAGTTTGCTAAGGGGCAGACTCTTTTGCAGCGTCAACTGGTCGCTTACATTGCCCATCTGGCTGGTGTTTTCCGTAATGTCCACCACAGATTTGTTCGTGGCGGTATTCACAATCTGATACTCGACTGTGGCCGAGGGTCGCTTGGTTTTTTCGTCCACGGTCAGATTGTAAACCTGCATCCAGAAATTTACGTTTTGATTCTGAGCTTTCTTGAAGTTCGCTGGCTTGCCTCCCGGAGGGGGCACCTTGGGACGTACCTTGCTTGTGCCAATCACAAAATTCCCTGTACCGACTTCACGTGAAGGCACCGGCTCCATCACATCCGCCAGGATCAGGGTGGAGGAGGCCAGCTTGTCGTCGGCGAATTCCGGGACCATGACGCTTTGGCCAAGCGTGCCCAGCTTGTCGCCATTGACATCCTTAACGACAATGTCCAGCCGGTAGTGTCCGGGACGCATCGGCAGAGCTTTCCAGTAAACGCCAACGTTACTTGTGACTTTGTCCAGCAATTCCGCGGGAACTTGCAGACGTAGCGGTTCCTCGTACGTCTGGACGATTTTACCCGTCAGCGTCGTCATCCTCATGAACAGGTTTACCGTAGCCGCCGCTACTCCATCCTTGTTGACGAAGGTGAGCGCGCTGTTCGGGATTTGAACAGTGATGGGCACCAGCACGGTGTCCGAAGTGACTTTTACGAAGTCTACACGCGCGTCAAAGGGCAGCAGGTTGTAACGGATTTTCGTGTTGACCACTGCTTCGAGGTCTTTGAATTTCACTTCCGGCGCGCGGTTCAGTTTGGCAAATGTTTCCAATCGATCAAACTGCTTGGTCTGGTTGTTCTGATTGAAGAAGCCCTGGCCCAGCGCTTCGGCATTGCGGAAGCGGTCTGCTTTGTTGGCCATGCCCATGGCTTCCATATCCGTAAGCCCGGCGTTGGGCACGTGCAGCAGAGCGTCTTTTTCAGAGCGGTCGATGGTCATGTGATACTCGCCGCATCCGCACGTATCCACAAACTCAATTTCGATTTCCTGCCCGATTCCTTCCAGGTAGCGATACCGCCAGACTTCGAACGGATAGGTTTCGGTGTTTCCGCCGCCTTCTTCTGCCGGACGCTGATAGGGTCCGCCCATCGGGTGCGAATCAATGGAATCCGGCTTGCCGTACATGATGTAAATACGGCCACGATCCGAGCGCCAACCGGGAATGCCGGCGGCATAATGCTCGTTCGCGTATGCGATTCGCCGGTAGTGTTCGTCTTTGTATTCGTTTTCTTCCGTGTCCGGGGTAGGATCGCGCCGCTGCCAGAACGCCTCAATAAACGCGTCCCGTTCCGCATTGGTGGTCAGCTTCTTCCAGGCGGATAACTCCTCATCCGTGATGATCCAACGGACGTCTTCATTGATCCAACGCTTGTGGTAGCTGCTCTCTTTTTCCAGATTGGCCTTTTTCTGCTGCTCCGGTTTAATGGGACGTTTGAGCGGATCCTGGTTCTGGTCAGATTGGTTGGCGTTCTGCGCCTGAGAATCTTTGGAATTCTTGTTTTTGTCGGAATCCTGGCTTAAAGCCGGAATTCCCCAGGTAACGAGTAAAAGCAGGCTGATGAGTGCAATCTGGGCACGACGACGGGGGAAAATCACCTGTAATAACTCCTTCAACCGAGAGTTAGGGGTAGCTTAAATTCTAAGTCTTTGCGGGGATGGAATCAAGATTCCAGCCCCACTTTGTCTGTTAAGCAAGCCCATCCAAACCAGTTAAAAACCTTAATAAACGGCCTCAATCCATGCTTTTTCCTGCAATTTGCGGCTCAGGCAGCTTTTCTCAGTCTTTTGTGATCACAAATGGCGCCATGGACGAAATAATTTGCCCCGATAGCAGGTCATTTACTCTAACGGTCAACTGATAGTTGCCGACAGGCATGGCCGGCAGCCGCTTTTGCAGTGTGAGCTGATCGCCGGCATTGCCCATCTTATCCGAGCTCTCAGTCAGGTCAATTACTGCCTGATTGGTTGCTGTATTCACTACTCTATACTCAACCGTGGCTGTGGGTTTGCCCGTCTTCTGGTCGAGCGAGAGATTGTAGACCTGCATCCACAAACTGACCTGTTGTCCTCCTCGAAAGCTTACCGGGTTCCGTTGTGCCGCCACCCTGGGACGTACTCTGGTTGGACCAATCATAAAATTGCCCCCGCCTACCTCCCGGGGCGATACCGGTTCCACAATGTCCGCCAGAATCAAGGATGAGGAAACCAGATGCTCGCCGCGATAGTCCGGCACGCGGATACTCGTGGTAACACTTCCTGTTTTGCCGCCGTTCACGTCTTTCACCACGATGTCCAGCAGATATAATCCCGGTCGCATTGGCAGCGCCTTCCAGTACAGAGCAGAATTGTTGGCCACCGTGTCTTTCGAATCTGAAGGAACGTCCAGACGCAGCGTATCTTCGAAAGTCTGGGCGACGTTGCCACTCAATGTGGTCACTCGTCCGAAAATGTTGACCACGCGGCGCTGCAAGCCCTCCTTGCTGATGTATGTAAGTTCACGTGTTGGTACTTGTACGGTGACAGGCACAAGAACGGTGTCGAGCGGCGCTCTGACGAAATCCACCCGCACATCGAAAGGCAATAATTTATAGCGGATGATGTGTGAGACGTCCGTGCCCATGCCATGCGGTGCTGGTGGCCGATCCAGCGCAACCTCTTGTTCCAGGCGCTCAAAGAATTTCGTGCCATTATTCTGGCCAAACAGAGTTTGTCCCACGCCTTCAGGATCACGGAGCCGGTCTGCCTTGCTTACGCCCAGCATTGCTTCGGCTTCTGTAGGCCCGGCGTTAGGGATGTTTTTCATCGCGTCTTTGTCAGAGTGATTGAGGGTCCGGCGGTATTCCCCGCACCCACACTGATCGACAAATTCGATCGTGACTTCCGGGCCCGCACCTTCCAGATGTCGATAGCGCCATACTTCGAATGGATAGGTTGTCGTTGTGCCGCCGCCTTCCTCCGCTGAACGCAGATACGGTCCACCCATGGGATGGGATTCGATCGAATCGGGCGGTCCCCAGAGAATGTATATGCGTCCGCGATCTGTGCGCTCGCCGCGCACGCCTGAACTGAAGTGCTCGTTCGCATAGGCCTTTCGACGGTAGAACTCGTCTTTGTATTCGTTCTCTTCGGTGTCCGGTGTAGGGTCACGGTGCTTCCAGAACATTTCAATGAAGTTGTCTCGTTCTGCGTCTGTGCCCAGCTTTTTGAAGGCCGCCAACTCCTCATTGGTGATGATTACGCGTACGTCCTCCAGCCAATCGCGATAATGCCGGCTTTCCCTCTCCCGCGCGGCTTTGGCCTGCCGGCCTGAGTTGAGTGGCCGATTCAGCGGGTCCTGGTTTTGAATGGCATCCTGGTTTTGCGTCGATTTTCCTTCCCATGCGGGAACAAGTTGTGAAGCAAGAAAAACGAAGAACACTGCAAGGGAAAAGCGGGAACGACAGTGGCTGAGCGTCACTGGTGCACTCCTTAACATGGATTGTCAGGAGTAGGGGTGGAAACATGGTATGGCATTTCCAATCATGGAAGCAATGGTTTTCGAATCTTTTTAGCTCATCCGGATCCCCTTCGTTCAGATTTGTTACAACGATTCTCGGCCGTCCTGGCACAACGGGCGGGAAAGGGGTCGCTACTGTCTCTGATTCAGCCCCGGACTACTTCTTTTAACTGGTTATAGGAGGTTACTCTGGATATAATCAAGGAGCGGCTCACCTAATATTTTACGGCGACGTGACATCCTGCTGAATCCTGGAACCTTCCGGGGCACAATGGCGTATATACCTTCAGGTGTACCTTGCGTGTTCGGTGAGTTCGAAAGGCACTCATGAAAACGAAGAAGAAAATCATCCTGATTGTGGCAGGGATCATTGTTGCTCTGGCCATAGTCGGTTTCTCGGTTACGCAGACGTCGAAGAACCTTGTCACCGTGCAGACCGGGAAAGTGCTGAAACAGGACATCTCCTCTTTTGTCACCGCTTCGGGCGAGATTAAGCCGAAGCTTCAGGTGAATGTAGGCGCCAATGCTTATGGCAGGATCGTCCGGTTGTTTGTGAAGGAAGGCGACCACGTTAAAAGGGGCCAGATACTGGCGCAGTTGGAAAACATTCAGCCTGCCTCTGATGTCGCTGCAGCCCGGGCCACGCTGTCAAGCAATGAAACGGACGCGGTTGCCGCAGAGGCCAGCCTCAATACCGCAATGGCACAGCTCAACAGCAGCACGGCTGACGCAGCCCGGACCAAATTAGATTATGAGCGCGCCCAAGGCCTCTATAAAGATCAACTGATTGCGAAAGCCGATTACGATACAAAGAAGGCGGCATACGAGGTGGCGGCGGCGACCGTGGCACAGAATCAGGCTCGTGTTGCTCAGGCCAAAGCTGAGTTGGACTCATCCCGCGGTCACATCAGCACTGCACGCGCCCAGCTCACACGTACCAGTGATGCCTTGAGCAAGACCACGTATCCTGCTCCTTTTGACGGCGTTGTGACCTACCTCCCTGTGCACGAAGGCGAGTCCGTGGTTATAGGAATTCAAAATCAACCCGGCAGTACGCTGATGACCATCGCGGACATGTCCGTGATCACCGCCGAAGTTAAGGCGGACGAAACTGACATCGTTAATGTGAAACTCGGTCAGGCTGCCGACGTGACGATCGATGCCATTCCCGGAAAGACTTTCAAAGGTGAAGTGACCGAGATTGGCGACAATGCGATCATTCGTTCCAGCGGTCTGGCCACATCACAGAGCACCGCGAGCAGCCAGGAGGCCAAGGACTTTAAGGTCGTAATAACGCTGAAAGATCCGCCGGAGAACGTCCGGCCCGGGCTCTCTACGACAGCCAAGATCACAACCGGCACTACCAAAAATGCACTGACGATTCCGATTCAGGCGCTTACCGTCCGGGATAAGGCTGAGCTGGAAGCTCAAGACAATAAGAAGAAGGACAAAACTCCGCCCGCCGCGAACCCGAACAAGAAGAAGGAAGAGGTGCAGGGAGTGTTCGTGGTTATGCCCAGCAAGAAGGTTGAATTTCGTCAGCTGGAGACCGGACTCACCGGCACGACGGACATCGAAGTGAAAACCGGGCTGAAAGAGGGTGACGAAATCGTTACCGGCAGCTACAAGGTATTGCGTACGCTGCGCAACAACGCAAACGTGAAGGTGGATAATTCCATCGCGAACAAGCCGGAATCGTAAAACCCCTGACGGGATTCAACGTCTAAAGGAGTTAGAGGGTTTCATCCAAATGGCCCGGAGAAAAGAAACAGCATGGCAACTCAGGTAGCTGACATTTCCGAAAGTATGCTCAAGCCCCCGCCCTCCAACTGCATGATCTGCACTGAGGACCTGTGGAAGACCTATCAGATGGGAGCCGAGCAGGTGCATGCGCTGCGGGGCGTGAACGTGAGCATTGATAGAGCCGAGTATGTTGCCATCATGGGCCCGTCAGGCTCGGGCAAGTCTACGCTGATGAACCTGATTGGCTGCCTGGATACTCCCACAAGAGGCAGATATTGGCTCAACGGGAATTTGGTGAGCGAGCTCGATGATGATGAACTGGCGCGCATCCGCAATAAAGAAATCGGCTTCGTCTTCCAGACATTCAACCTTCTGGCCCGCGCGACGGCTCTGCACAATGTAGAGCTGCCGTTGATCTACAGCGGAACTCCGGCGGAAGAAAGAATCGAGCGCGCGAAAAAGGCGCTGCAAGCGGTGGACCTGGAAGACCGCATGAACCACAAGCCTAACGAATTGTCAGGCGGACAGCGCCAGCGGGTCGCGGTTGCGCGCGCCCTGGTGAATAATCCTTCCATCATTCTCGCCGACGAACCTACCGGCAATCTGGACTCACAGACCGGCGCGGAAATTATGACTTTGTTTGCTGAGCTGCATAAGAGAGGCAATACCATTGTGCTGGTCACGCACGAATCCGATATCGCGGAACACGCTCACCGTGTCATTCACATCAAAGACGGCCTGATCGCCAGCGACCAGCGGAAAAAACAATAATCAGGGATTCCCAGGCATCAACCTAAAAAAAGGCCGGGTGAAAACACCCGGCCTGAAACATTGTTGCAACGCTGGTTTAAGTTTGCGGTATTCCCTGCGTGGAACCGCAAAACGTGTTTGCGGCCCCCGGTAAGAATGTTCGACTGGTCTGGCTGTAGAAAAAGACAAACCCTGCAGCACCACCATCGCCCTTAAAGCCGCAGGCGGAGGCAAAGGCGACAACAACACCGCCAGCCTGAACATTCGCACCTGTTCCGGCATGGACTCCGTTCGTGATGTAGCTCGCTTCGCTGTTGCTAAAGATCGCCTGTGTATCGTTGGTTCCCCCCAGATCGTCTGCCAGGAACCCATCCACACCGTTCTCCGCGTGCGATTGGAATGCCACCATGTTGCTGTGTTGAGCGGCATGGAAGCCGGCACCACCGACTAGGAGGGCATACGATTGAATGACCTCAACTTGTACCCGCGGAGATACGGCATTAGTCGCACGGATAC
>DATDNH010000358.1:0-5727 GCA_036518395.1 Candidatus Angelobacter sp.
CCTGAAGAGACCGTTACTGTTTGCGAGATGGATACGGGGATAATGTGCAGTTCCCAGAAGCGTGAAAAGAAAATGCTGGCTGAAGTCAAGACCCATCTTCGGGCGCTTCTGAAGAAAGCGGAGCAGCAGGAACGGCAATTGCCAGCCACTGCAAAAAAGAAAGCGAAGAAAAAATAGAGCGTCTTGAATAGTGGGAGGCTGGCTGAATTCCTGGAAGCCCTGGAAGCTTAGAACGGTTGCAGAGGTGCTGTTGATTTCGAACGGGTTGATCAGGCATTCAGGTCAGTAAAAGGTGTAGATCAATCCGGCTTGGCCGCTGATGTCAAGTCAGAGGTAATTGTGTCCTTGGAATTGCTCTGGTCCGCGGCCAAATTCATAAATTCCGATGAATGAACGCCCGACCTTCGACATACTTGAATTAGTTTTCATAGCCAATCCCAACTATGAACTAGTATTGTTCGACCGCCTGCCCGCCCAGCAGCGCAAGATATTGAAAGACCTGCGAAAAGATCCCAACTTTTACGGCATTCTTCGTCCGCTGGAGAAGTCGAGCCTGGGCGTGAAATCGGTTTCACGCGACACTGCTCTGCTTTACTTCACGCTTAAGGAGCCGGGGCGGCTTCCCGAATTCGTGCGAGCGACCCTGGGTGGCCAATGCAATCAGGAAATCACGCGATTGGTTCTGGACAGCGTGCTGGCTATCGAACGGGACGGCAAGTTTGTTTCGGGACCTGAGGCTGCACGGCTGATTTTCGGTGAGGGTGAGGAGCTGCCCGCCGGGCGTACTGTGGAGCGTCTCTCCCTGGAGGCCCTGCTTTACGGCCAGAGTTTAGGCCTGCGGGATCCCATGGCGCTCTCGTCTCGTTTGTATGCATACAATCGCACGCCGCTCAGCCCTTATTGGAGCCGAATTCTTCCTGATGCGGATGCGGTCGCCAAATATCTCAGGATTCAGGATCGCCCAATCAGGGAGTTGCTTGACCGCGAGTGGTCAAGTGTTCCGAACCACGCTGCCGGAGATAGCTGGCTCGCCTGGCATTCACGCCGTTCTGGCACAAGAATAACTTTGGGCGACCGGGGCTCCCTGCTATGCAAACTGTACATAAGTCCCAGAACCGAATTCCTGCCTGAGTCCCTTCCCTTGATTCTCAATGTGCTGACCCGAATGCGAGTTCAACACTTCAAGATCGGGAAAGATGCTTCCGGATTGCTGCGCCCGGACAAGATGGTGGCTTACTTCAGCAGCTATGACCATTTGATGGCCACGGCAGAGGAACTGAGAAAGGAACTGGCAGGATGCTCGCCACAGGGCGTGCCCTTCACTGCCGAACTCGCCGGTGATGGGTTGCTTTCCTGGGGCGTCGATCCGCCTCCGGATGAGCAGGCGCCGCCCTGGATCGGGCGTGAGAGTTGGCGGCTTTGGGTGACCAACCGGCTGGCTGTGGCTCTGATTGAAGCGGGTGGCGACAATTCAGGCAGTCTTGAGCCGTGGCAGTTTGCTTTGAGGCGACTACAGTTGGAAGGCGTCAATACGCGCTCCTGGATTCCTGCCGAGGCTGACTGGAAACATCGCTGTGGCGCAGAGAATTAACTTTTCATGAACATCACCGATCCATGGGTCCTGCCCCGGGGCGTGATCATCACTCCCGTCGAAAAGTTGCCGGCCAAAGTGCGCGAACAGGTGGACGCCCGCGACGATGACTTCGCCATTTCACGGCCGCAATCGCGCACGACCTCCCGCATCCTTGACTCGCAAGCCGCCGCCTTGCTTCGGCAGTTCGAGACCCCAAACACAATTGCTCAAGCCGTCATTGATTACAGCCAGGACATAAGCTGTGACCCGGAGCGGATGCTGGAAGAAGCGCTGCCTATGCTTCTCGAGATGATCGACTCGCGCCTTCTTGTCCCGCCGGATTCCGAAAAAGCTGGGGAAATTGAACCGTCGTGGCAGGCTGGTGATCGCGTAGCGGAGTGTGAAGTGCTGCAATGTTTCCAGGCACTCGAAGACAGCGAAATCTACCAGGTTCGCCGGATTTCGGGCGAGATGGCCGCGCTCAAGATATTGAGAGCCGGTTCTCGGGCGGAGAGTCACCGGATGTTTGACCGTGAGGCGGCCATCCTCCGCCACCTTGCGGGAACGGTTGCGCCTGCGCTCCTGGACGCGGGCGTCTGGGAAGGCCGCCCGTACCTGCTGCTTGAATGGTGTGAGGGCCTCGATGTGGGCGCCGCCGCTGCGCAAATGCATTCGGAGCAAAGCGTGGAGGCGCAAAGGAAGCTCCTTGATTTGTGTTGCCAGATACTTCGCACGTATTCGCTGCTGCACGGGCAGGGAGTAATTCATTCGGACATCCATCCGGGAAACATTGTAGTAGACGAGACAAACCGCGTCAGACTCGTGGATTTCGGTCTTGCGTGGGAAGAGAAAACAAACCGCGAGTTCGGTGAACCTCTGCGTGGAGGCGTCGGGTTCTACTTTGAGCCGGAATACGCAGAAGCGGCCGGAAAAGGCCAACAGCCTCCGGGCGCAAGCCGGTTGGGAGAACAATATGCCCTGGCTGCATTGATCTATTCCCTGCTGACCGGCGCTCATTATTTGGACTTCTTTCTGGGCAAAGAGCAGATGATGCGCCAGATTCTCGAAGCTCCACCGGTCCCGTTCGCGCGACGCAGCCTGGCGCCCTGGCCTGAGGTTGAAAGCATTCTCTTTCGCGCGCTCAGCAAGAATCCGTCAGCGCGATTTGCTTCGGTTTCAGAGTTTGCCGATGCTCTCAGCGTCGTGGAGGCTCCCGAGCGCGGTTGGCTGTCCGGCGCTTCTGCCGTGGATCCATCGGCATTGGATCGTGTGGTCGAGCGCAGTATTGCGCGCGTGGGATTTTCCGAGAGTCTTGTGCGCACCGGCTTAAGTACTGCTCCGAAGAGTTCCGTGACTTTCGGCGCAGCCGGCATCGCTTATGCGCTCTATCGCATCGCGTGTCAACGCAGTGACTCCGCGCTGCTGTCGCTGGCTGATGTGTGGTGCAGCCGGGCCGCGTTTGATCCGGATACCCGCGAGAGTTATTACAATCCCGAGCTCGAGATTACTCCGGAAACCGTGGGATTGATTTCGCCCTACCACACTTTGAGCGGCGTCCATGCGGTGCAGACGCTGGTGAGTCATGCCATGTGCGACGTTGCTTCTCAGGCGGCCGCGCTTCAGGGCTTTATTGAAGTTTCGCAGAAGCCGTGCGACAACCTCGACCTTGCCCTGGGGCGTTCGGGCACGCTGCTCCTGGCTTCACTGCTGCTCGATACGCTGGAAGACGGAGACGTGCCGATCGAGCCTCTGCTGGATTTCGGCAACCACACGATGAATTCAATCTGGCGGGAGATCGAGAAGCAGCCTGCGGTGCGTGAAGGCACGAAGATCACGTACCTCGGGATTGCGCACGGCTGGGCCGGGATTCTCTACGCTGCTCTGAACTGGCACAGGTCCTCCAGCGCGAAGCTGCCCTCTGACTTCGAGGAACGCCTGCAACAGCTCGCGGATTGCGCGGAGCCTGCGCGCCGGGGACTCCGCTGGCCCTGTGTCCTTCCCCAAGGCAGGCAGGGCGGCCGTGCCAGCTACATGCCAGGATGGTGTAATGGCAGCGCCGGGCACATCTTTTTGTTGACTGCGGCGCACGGCGTGTTCCATGAGGATTCCTACCTGCGGCTGGCGGAATGGGCTGCCTGGCATGCCTGGGAGTCGCGCGACTCGATCAGCAACCTGTGTTGCGGTCTTGCTGGACAGGCCTACGGCCTGCTGAATTTCTACAAGCACACCGGAGAAAACGTCTGGTTGGAGAGAGCAAAGGAACTGGCTGCCCGTGCCGCGGAATGGGACACGAGTAGTTACGCGGCACTGAAGTTTGTTCCGGAAAGCCTCTATAAAGGAGAAATGGGAGTTGCACTTCTGGCCGCTGAACTCTCCGCGCCCCAAACTGCGTGCATGCCATTTTTCGAGCCGGAAGGGTGGAGTAAGCGCCTTCCCGCCAATATTCTCCCATGTAAATCTGGATTATTTCATGAAGGTTGATGATTATGTTTCAAAGAGTACGCGTTCCACAACTGTGCTGTTTTGATCATCGCAAGAAATATTTCCTTCTTGACTCAGATTGGTACAATCTCCTCGGTCAATTCGCAGGTAATGGGTAACTACAAGACCGGCCTGGATGGGCGTGCTCATCATTGCGCGAGGGATTCATGGCTGCACAAAAGTTCGCTGGCAAGCTTCTCATGGTCTTATTGTTCGCTTCGTGTATTGCCGGGGCGCAGCTCAATAAAAAAGTCATCTTCATTGGTGACAGCATTACGTTCTGCTGGACCTCATCGGCGACCTATTGTCCTAACCCGCCCGGCCTGCCATACCCGAAAGCGCTGAATGCCGGCGTATCCGGAGAGACGCTGGCGCAGATGGATAGCCGGTTCATTTCCAACGTAGTGGCCGCATTGCCCGACATTGTGGTGATACTCGGAGGCACCAATGATCTTCGGCTGGGCAACACTTTGCCGGCGATGAAGAACACGCTGCTGGATATGATCCGGCAGGCCAAGGCAGCCGGGATCAGGGTGATTGTCGGCACAGTTCCGCCCAGCACGAACCCTCAGATCAGCCTCCCACAGCTGCTGGCCTTTAATGAGTGGATCACCAACGATCTCCAGGTAGATTGCACATGCGGACTGCTGTCAATCGCCGATTACTTCGCCGCCATGGCCGACGTAAACGGCGCACCGCAGCCAAATTTTTTCTTCGACGGCACTCATCCGGCCCCACTCGGCTACCAGGTGATGGCAGGCGTGATTATGGATGCGATCAACGGATTGTGAGAAAACCAGCTTCTAGCTGCTAGCTGCTGGCTAAAAAAGCCCTTGGCACTTGGCCTTTGGCCCTTGGCTAAATCAAACCCAAAGGCAAAACCAAAAGCAAAGTGACGCGACTTTTAGGTACTGGGCTAAATAGCCCAGTACCGACTTTTAACTTCTAATTGAATCCTGAGGTTCCTGCTGGTAAACTGATTCCTGATCGAGACACCGCCTACGCGCAAGCGTGGGCGTTTTCTTTTCTGGAGACAAATGACACCTGCTGGACACACAGAAATTCTCAATGGCACACAAATTTATTTCGAACTCCATGGCAGCGGCGAACCGCTGCTGCTGCTGCACGGCTTCAGTGGCTCGAGCCAGGACTGGGCAGCGGTGGCTGCGGAGTGGGCACCCTATTTTCAGCTCATCATTCCTGATATGCGCGGCCACGGTCGGAGCGGCACATTATCGCAGCACTTTCGTCACGACGCTGTTGCTTCCGACATTCTTGCTCTGCTCGACCATCTCGGCGTTAAAACTTTCAAAGGGGTTGGGATCAGCGGTGGTGGCAATGTTCTGTTGCACCTTGCAACCCGCGAGCCGGAGCGCGTAAAGGCCATGGTGCTGGTGAGCGCAACAAGCTATTTCCCGGCACAGGCGCGAGCGATCATGCGCCAGTATCCCGAGAGCCTGTCTGAGAAAGAATGGGAGGTACTCCGGCGAAAGCACCCGGGCGGCGACGAACAGATCAAGGCACTGCTGGCCAGCACTGCGGCATTTGCAGACAGCTGCGATGACATGAATCTTACCGCGCCTTACCTTTCTACCATCCGGGCACGCACGTTGATTGTGCAGGGTGATCGCGATCCTCTGTATCCGGTAGAGATTTCTGTGGAAATGGCGAGG
>DATDNH010000359.1:0-3333 GCA_036518395.1 Candidatus Angelobacter sp.
GGGCGTAATCCGACCCGTCTTATTGAGGGAGAAACGGGGGCCAAACTGATAGGAAAAGAAGGTCTGGTCCAGGCTGCGCAGGTCGGGCCCTTTAATGCTGACGTTGCCGGCGTGGAAGCCGCCCAACTCGCCCACCAGCCCAATGTGGTCGGTGAAGTTGTACTGCAGCGAACCCAGTCCGCCATTGTTGTTGAAGGCATTGACCTGGCCGCCGGTGCCGGTTCGCAAATAGGAGTATCCCAGAAATATTTCCGATTTCGGCCCTTCCTGCGCCCCCACCAGCGTGCCCATCAGGAACATACACCCAAGAATTAACGCCAATTTTTTCATCGTGAATACTCCTCGTCGCGAAGGCCTCGACCCTGGTTCGGCTTGCTCCTCAGCTCGAACTTGGCCTCCCGTTCTACCTGCCGAGAGCGTGACTGCTTGTCGATCCTCAATCTAAAAACCTGCAACCTTCCCGCATACTGGCAAAAATGGCAGTGCTCTGGAACCGGATCGGAACAAGCCGCTCCAGAAGAATTGGAGATGCCGGTTCGGTTTGTCTCTACTTTTGCTATAGGCGATAAATGCTTAAAGGGCAGCTCAGTGGTGAGTGAGAAAAAACTGAGGAACCGATCTAGAGAGATGCGAGAGACATCCGAGGTAGGCCGAGCTGCCCCCTCTCGGTATTCACTGGGAGCGCACTCCCTATGTGAACTGTCAAACTTAGCAGGTCATAGCTCGGGGGAGGCTCGGAGAAGACCCCCCTTGAAGCTAGTAACAGTTTGCCCGGCCCCGCCCTCATCATCCTACCTGAGCTATGTTGCTGTGTTCGCACAGCAGAAGCCTCCTGGGAATAGCATTTTTATTTATGAACGCGCTCCACGTACTTTTTTTTGGCGCCTGATGCCGGGATTAGCTCCCTATTGAAAACACCGAGTGCAGCCCCGATTATGCCAGCCAGTGCAGCTCTCGAGGCGTACCAGCGTCAAGTGCGAGAGGGTTTGACGTTTCTGGGCCATATGCAATTTCGACAAGGCTGGTTAGGCATGTAATACTTGATACTTATCAGCATGATTATCAGCCAACGCTGGTCAGGGGGGCCACAGCGGTCGCGCAGGCTACGCCAAAACCCACTCCAGCTTCTTATACCCCCGAGTTGTGAGTTCTTTCAGTGGTGTCATTTTTCCGCGGAAGCATTCTGCATGGCACCCCGCCCTCGGCATTAGCACACGCCACAACCGCAACCTAAAGCTACTTCATTGACATGAAGCAACGACATAGTGCTACGTGTCTCGTTATTATGAGCCTGACACTACCCAAAAATTCGTTTGCCACAAAAACACTTTGGGTCTCTAAGGGGGGGCGGACGGGAGTATGGCTGCTAGCCCGATCATTCTTTGCGTAGACAGCGAACCCAGCGCGTTGTCTGTTCGCAAGGCGGTGCTTGAGAACGTAGGGTACATTGTTCTCTCTTCCAAGTCGGTCGAGCATGCACTGGTAAGCCTCGGTTGTGTAGTTGTCGACTGTGTCTTGCTAGACTGCGATCTGCCGTACGAAGGCCTACGTTCGATTGCCGAGATGGCACGAAGAGTAAATCCTCGTGCCCGCATACTGCTCTGTGCCCGGAAGGTCAGTCCACCACTAGGCTGGACGAGCTGGGTGGATTGCTATGTTGGCGTCGATGATCGGCCGGACATTCTGTTGCAGCGTTTGGCATACGTCTTGAACAGATGACCAGCCTAATTGGGAAGCAGCAAGCAAATTGGTTTCAAGATAAACCTGTGCGAGTTGGTCATGCTCGTTTACTTATATGTATGAAAGGACCGTAAGCAAAAATAAAGACTCGTCACGTGTCAAGAATGGAGATTTTCAAAGCTGTCGTGATGACAAGGGTCTGCAGACTCAGTAGCTGCTAGATCTCCTTTTTAGAGGAGCTGACACAAACCTCCGGCCCTGCAGTGCCAATCTTAGACCACCGCCTGGGTGCAAGAGTGATTGTTTTTGGGCAGGACCTTTAGACGCTCAAGGCACGCCCACTTCAATTCATCGGTGGGCATAGTTTATTCCGACGATCTTCAGTTGCCTTGTCGGCAGGGAATCTGCGTCAGGCTTACGCATTGTATTGGTTATATGTCCATCCAAGACCCTGGCTAAGGACAGCAGTGATCCGGTTGCACCGCAAACGTAGCACGTGTCGCCCGCAGATTCGTTAACCGTCTGACAATCCAGGCAGAGGCTGCTGCGGTCTAGCCGTACCGCCTGAAAGCGGCCCCGTGGCTCATATTGAGGTCTTCTTTTGGCATTCCTTAGCGGTGACTCGGCTCTGACCGATCTGTCGGGGCCGGTTGTCCCTCTGGCTGCAGACCACAGGACGCAGGCAATCACCGTAATGAGCAGGGGTGCGAAATCTAACGGAAATGGCATCGCCTTCGACCACAGGCAGCATGGCAGCGTGGCAAAGGTCAGAGTACTGGCAAAAACATCAGCTTCGCGTGGCAGTCGAGACTGGGTCCAGCCTAGGCCTTCTGATCCATCTTCGCGATTGGCACGTGAGCGCCCAGGTCAAAATGTCTGTCCAGACCTACAAAAAGCGGGGAGCTCGTGAGGAAGAGGGATTGTACATCAACTGCCAAGCTGCCCCGCGCTCATGAAACAGAAGCAGTTAATCCCACTCTTGTGGTCAGGTACACTGTCAATATCGCGGATGCAGTCACGCAAGCCTCTGTGCCTCTTGCAGGGACCACCCATGCTAATTCGGCGGTCCGGCGACTGAGAGGGCTCCTTTGCTAAGCGACTCCAGCTTTCCCGCCAGGTCACGTGCCAGATGCTGCTGCATTATGATCCGTGTCTCCGGGTTTGCGTTAAGATAGCGATCCAGTGTCCCAATCTCCCAGCGCACGGCTCGAACCGGCTCCGCTGCAACCGCATCAACATCCGCGGGGACGCCGCTGAAAAGAAGGGCGGAGCCAACCAGATTTCCGGGAACCAGTTCACCGAGAACACGCTCGTGTGCCGTCACGCGCACTTTCCCGCGAACGATAAGCGATACTGCCTGAGCAGGCTTGTCATATTCAATCAGATGCTCGCCGGCATTCATCGTCGTCCATGACCCGATGCTCAAGACCTGCAGGACCTTTCGTGAGGGCAAAGTTCGAAAGGCAAGGCTCCTAACCTCCTCCTCTTCCGCTGTAAGCTTAATCGGACGGCGCTCTAGAAAAAGGCGCCAGGACTGAAACATATTGATGGCCGCGAAGACAGCACTCCAAGCGAGCGGCGTCCACAGTGGTGTTGGCTGGAGGATGAAGTATGGCATTGCCATCAGTGCCGATGCCACTGCCAACAACCTTA
>DATDNH010000360.1:0-2209 GCA_036518395.1 Candidatus Angelobacter sp.
ATAGACGGCGGCCAGTTGGGCGTCCTGGACCTTAGGGACCTGGGCGCGGACAGGCTTGCACGGCGCAGCCTTTCTTCTGCCAAGTTTGACAAGCGCATACATGCGGGCTGGTGCGCGCCATTGTCAGGCAGATCAGTTAGATTTACAAGCGCAACAAGAAAAGCCCCCAAGAAAGGGGGCTAGAGAATGAGGAATTTATGCGCAGGGAACGGAATTTATGCGCAGTAGAGGGTTTTGCTGCAAAGCCACTGTGTCGTGGCTCACGGGCGACTACTTTTTGGTAGGCATGTAGGTGTTCTTTGGCTGAAACAGGGAGTCTTGCATGGGAACGTTGTACTTGACGGAGCTGAGGAAGTATTGTCTTTGCAAATCCCCGTTTCTTGACACCAGCGTGTTGTAAGGCGTGTTTACCCCCTGGATCATTTTCCAGTTATCGTAAACTTCGCCAATTTCGTCGCGATAACCCTGGGGATCGCGGATCACGAAGCTCTTCTTCACCGGCAAATGGGTATCTGTATCAATGGACAGGGTAACAGCATCATTATTCGAATTGATGATCGTAACTCGCTCGACGCTGTGGTTCTCCGTCAATGACAGACCTTCGTCAAATAATGCGGTCCCGGGAGCGTTGATCCATTGGCGCAGGACAACTTCCAGGGCATACTGGCGCCGCGCCAGATAAATTCTCAAATTGTCTTCTTTTTTGGGATCGAGAATCCTTGTTCCACGAAATGTAATTTCGTACATTTCGTCGCCGAGCGTAAGCTGAATGATGTCTCGCTTGTTGGTCAGCTCTACGCGCTCTTTGTCCGGCCACTGCCAGAAGCGGTAATAGACCGTGCTGCCCTCGGAACGCTCACGATAGAAGCTGCCGACGCGCCCCTCGAACTCACCATTCTGAAGATTCAGATAGGCCTGTCCGCCGAGGGTCTGGATCATCTGATTGAGCAATGCGCGCGCCTTCTGCTGGTTCGCCTGTGCTGTCTGATCGACAGCAGGTTGGTGCTGCGGGGAAACCGCCGCGGAAAATCCGACAATCACCAGGCATGCAATCGCAATCGCAAAGAATCCCTTGCTCACGAAGACCTTTTCCTTTCGTTCAGCCCACCAGCACAGCCCCGCCGTTCACGTTCAAAATCTCTCCAGTAATAAAGCCCGCGTGCGCAGTACAAAGAAAGAGCACACTGGCGGCAATCTCCTCCGGCTTGCCCACGCGGCCCAGCGGAATGGTCGAGTATACGCGCTTGCTGATCTCCGAGTCCTGCAAGGCGGGAGCTGCCATATCGGTCGCAACCCAGCCCGGGGCAACGCAGTTTACATAGATGCCATCACGGGCCAGTTCGGTAGAGAGTCCTTTGACCATGCTGATGATTGCGCCCTTGCTGGCTGCATAGTCGCAGTGAAAAGCTTCACCTCGCTGGCCGGCCGTCGAGCTGATTAAGACTACATGGCCGCCGGAGCCTTGTTTTTTCATCTCTGCCACGCCGTATTTCACCAGGCCGAAAATGCTGTCCAGATTGACGGCTATGGTGCGGCGCCATTGCTGTTCAGACATTTGGTCAATGGCGGCGTCCTGGGGCGGCCAAACGCCGTGATTTCCTACAATGATATCGAGCCGGCCAAATCGTTGGACTGCCGCATCCACCAGAGCGCGCGCGGATTCTACTGATGAAAGCTCAGCCTGGACCGCGATGCAGCCGGCAGCGCCTCCACATTCTTCGACCACTCTCTCTGCGTCCTTGCGGGCCTGTTGATAGTTGAACAGAACCCTGGCGCCGGCAGCGGCGAACATCTTTACGACCGCGGCTCCAATACCGCGTGATCCGCCGGTCACAACCGCAACTTTTCCCTCCAGCGAGAGCACAACTCCCTTCGCAGGCATGGAACCATGTTACAGGGAAGAGGGGACAGGGAATAGGGAACAGGTCTGCCACCGGAAGCCCGCATTGAGCAGGCTGTGACTTTCTCGGGAAACCTTTTGGCGAGCATCAACAATGGCCGTGATCGCACGTGATCGCCGTGACCTCCACCCCGCCACGCGCAAGAACAAAAGCCGCGCGCGTCGGGGACCCCGGTGATCGCGCGTGATCGGAAACCCCTATGGCTTGCGCTGTGTGCCAGAAAGCAGACCTTGATTTCTAAAGTACTTAGAAAAGAGTTACAGGTCAGCCCCGCCACCGCATTTAGCGAATTGAATAATCTGTGACTC
>DATDNH010000361.1:0-98251 GCA_036518395.1 Candidatus Angelobacter sp.
ATCCTGGTCTGCAATCGCTTTCGGACGCGACTGGTACCCAACGCCGCGTCTGCAAAATGCGCCCAGTTGGCATTATGTCCACTGTGATCAATGGCGCTACGAGCGTGAGTTCGCCGCTTATCAGCCGCTGCCGCAAAACAATGGCAGCAACGCTATGAAGCGGCAGCACGCAATGGATCTCCAGGTGCAGGCAGTCCGCAATGGATGGCTTCCCTTCTACCCGCAGTTCAACCGCAACCCGCTGGAAGTAACCGCGGAGGCACGGCAGGCCGGAGCCAAGACAGGTGAAGAAATCATCAAGTATGTCGTCCAGCAACTGCGCGAGCGGAAACTGCGCTTTGCCGTTGAAGATCCGGATGATCCCGCGAACTGGCCTCGCGTGTGGTTCATCTGGCGAGGCAACGCTCTCATGGCCAGCGCTAAAGGCCACGAATACTTTCTCAAGCACTATCTTGGCACGCACACAAACGCAATTGCTCCGGAAGTGGCGGAAGGGTTGGCCAAAGAGGTCCTCTGGCATAAGGACGCGCCACAGGGAAAGCTCGACCTCATTGTGGACCTGAATTTCCGCATGGATACATCGGCATTGTATTCAGACATCGTGCTGCCGGCGGCGACCTGGTATGAAAAGTCGGACCTGAATTCCACCGATATGCACACCTTCCTGCATCCGCTCTCTGCGGCGGTGCATCCCGCATGGGAATCGAAAAGCGATTGGCATGCATTTCAATTAGTAGCGCAAAAAATCGCGGAGCTTGCGGCTATCCATCTGCCCAATCCGGTTTCAGATATTGTTGCCGCACCCCTGGCGCATGACACACCCGCCGAAATAGCGCAGCCAGAAATCTGCGACTGGACCAAAGGCGAGTGCGAACCGGTTCCGGGAAAAACCATGCCCGGTTTGCGCGTGATCGAGCGCGATTACAAGAATCTCTATAACCAGTTCATTTCTCTCGGTTCTCTGATAGCAACCAACGGCCTGGGAGCGCACGGTACCAGCTACAACATTGAGGATGAATACAGGCATGTGCTTGAGAAGGGCCCGGCGGCCGAGTGGAACGGGTGCAAGTATCCGTCAATTGCCGGTGAAGAGGACGCCTGCAACGCCATTCTGCGTCTGGCTACCGTCAGTAACGGTGAACTCGCTTATCGCTCATACAAAGGCATGGAGGCAAAAACCGGTGTGCCGCTGGCTCATCTGGCCGAAAAGAATCGCGGAGTCCGGATCTCATTCAAGGACCTTCAGGCGCGGCCGCATCGCCTCTTGAACAGTCCGATCTGGTCAGGATTGGTTGAAGAAGGACGCGCGTATTCGCCATTCACCTACAATCTGGAGTGCAGTGTTCCGTGGCGCACGCTCACCGGACGCCAGCACCTTTATCTCGACCACCCACTCTATTTGCAGTTTGGCGAAAACCTTCCTTGTTATAAACCCCGCCCATTTGATCTGGAACGTACGGACATCCGCACGCTGAATGGCTCGCCCGGCAAATTGCTCAACTACATGACGCCGCATGGCAAATGGCAGATTCACTCGACGTACAGCGACAACCATCGAATGAATACGCTCTCGCGCGGCATAGAACCGCTCTGGCTGAATGAGGCTGATGCCGAGGAGATTGGCATCGCAGACAACGACTGGGTCGAAGTTCACAACGACAATGGCGTCGTGGTCACGCGCGCGGTTGTGAGCGCGCGTATTCCACGAGGCATTTGCATCCAGTACCACTCGCCTGAGCGCACGCTGTCAGTTCCTAAATCGCCGTTGCGAAAAAATCGCCGCGCCGGTGGACACAACAGCCTCACGCGCATTCGCCTGAAACCAACTTTGATGGCCGGCGGTTACGCACAATTCACCTATCACTTCAACTACTGGGGACCAACGGGCACGAACCGCGATACACATGTGCTCGTGCGCAAGCTCCCGGAACTGGTGTGGTAACGCAGGAGGAAACAAATGGACGTTCGTGCTCAAATCGCAACTGTCTTCCACCTGGATAAATGCCTTGGGTGCCACACCTGTTCCGTAGTGTGCAAAAACATATGGACTGACCGCAAGGGCGCCGAATACATGTGGTGGAATAACGTGGAAACCAAGCCTGGCACCGGCTACCCAATCCTTTGGGAGGACCAGGAAAAGTACAAAGGTGGCTGGGAAAAACCTAACGGCGAACTCAGGCTGAGGTCGCAGAGCAAGACTTCGGCATTATTCAACATCTTCCATAATCCCAATCTGCCTTCGCTCGATGATTATTACGAGCCCTGGACGTATGACTACAAGCAGCTCACTGATTCTGCGCCGGCCGATGATCAGCCCACCGCTCGTCCAATTTCAATGATTACCGGAAAACACATGGATGTGGAAGCCGGACCAAATTGGGACGACGATCTTGCCGGCTCTCCTGTTTACGCAAGCAGAGACCCGAACTGGGCGGTGTTGTCGCCAGAGCAGAAAAAAGCCATGTTCGCCGTCGAGCGTTTGGTCTTTTTTCATCTGCCACGCACCTGCAATCACTGTCTGAACCCGGCCTGCGTGGCCGCATGTCCATCCGGCGCGCTGCACAAGCGAAGTGAAGATGGCATCGTGCTCATCGATCAGGATCGTTGTCGCGGATGGCGGCACTGTGTGGCCGCTTGTCCTTACAAGAAGACCTATTTCAATTGGGAAACCGGCAAATCTGAAAAGTGCATCCTGTGCTTTCCGCGGCTCGAGGCTGGCGAGGCGCCTGCCTGCTTCCATTCATGCCCGGGGCGCATCCGCTTCGTCGGTGTGCTGCTCTATGACGCAGACCGCATTCCGGAGGTCGCCGGCGCAGCGCGCGAGCAGCTCATCGAACAGCATCGCGCGATGATTCTCGATCCCTTCTCCCCGGAAGTCATACGGGCAGCGCGAAACTCCGGAATCCATGACGATGTTGTTGAAGCTGCGCAACGCTCGCCGGTATTCAAATTCGTCAAACAGTGGAAGCTGGCGTTACCGCTGCACATTGAGTTCCGCACCCTGCCGATGTTGTTCTACATTCCACCGCTTTCGCCCGTGGTGGATGGAAATGGCAGCGATGCCGGCATGTTTCCGGATACGGACCGCTTCCGCATCCCGCTCGGCTATCTGGCATCGTTGTTCGCCGCAGGGAATGAGGAGGCAGTTCGCTACTCTCTGCGAAAACAGCAGGCAGTGCGGCAATTTCGCAGGGCGGCAACCGTCGGCGACCTCGCGGCCGAGACGGCCGCGTCATCGCTAGCCGCAACCGACTGTACGGCGGAAGAAGCCGAGGCGATTTATCGCCTGACTGCCCTTTCCGCCGCGAACGAGCGATTTGTGATTCCTCCTTTGCACCGCGAAACTTCAATCCAGACCGGTGCGGCAATTGAGCGAGGTAACCCATGACATCGCGTTGCGAACAACTGGAAAACGTTGCCGTGTTGTTCACGTATCCGCAAATTGGATGGTCGAACGCGGTGGACGGTGCGGCGATCTGCGCGAAACCCTCCCAGCCCGCCCTGCTCGAATTCGCGCGCAGAATTCCATCTCTGCCCTTAAGCGAGTTGCAGGAGTTGTACACCAGCACATTCGATCTTTCTCCGTTATGCGCTCTCGATCTGGGCTGGCATCTCTTCGGTGAAGATTACGAGCGCGGACAATTCCTGGCTCGTATTCGCCGCGAATTGCTGGCCCATGATATTCGCGAAAGTTGCGAGCTGCCTGATCATCTCTCGCATGCATTGCTCCTGCTCGCGCGCATGGAACCGGCTCAGGCGGAGGAGTTTGCCACTGCGATCATCGCTCCTGCACTCGAACGCATGCTGAAGTGCATTCCTGCGGACAATCCCTTCAATTTGCTGCTGATGGCAGTACAGCAGTTGGTCCGCTTTCATTTCCCGGCCGCCTTCACGCCGGTGTCTCCCATAGCTGAAGGAGTAACGTTATGAACCTCCGCGCAGTCGATCTTTTTCTTTTTGTGGTGCTCCCTTATGTCGCCCTGTTTACCGCCGTGGTTGGCGTGGCTTACCGCTACTGGAAGCAGCCGCGAACCATTTCCAGCTTCTCTTCCCAACTGCTGGAGAATCGCCAACAGTTCTGGGCGATCGTGCTCTTCCATTATGGAGTGTTGGGCACGCTGATCGGACACCTCATCGGACTGCTCTGGCCCCGGCAGGTCTTGCGGTGGAACGCGCAGCCACTTCGCCTGTATGTGCTGGAAGCTGTCGCCATTGCCCTGGGCGCCGCAGCATTCCTTGGAACCGTACTGGCGATTACGCGCCGCGTAAGCACATCCAGGCTTTGGGCCGTAACATCGAAGACTGACTGGATTTTGCTGGTCCTGCTTTTTGCGCAGCTGCTAAGCGGCCTCAGCATCGCTTTCTTTCTTCCGTGGGGTGCTTACTGGTATCACGCATCCGCTGCGCCTTACCTGCGCTCCATCTTTGCCTTCCGCCCTGACGCGGCGTATGTGGCGGCCATGCCGTTGATTGTCAAGCTGCACGTAACCGGCGCATGGCTGCTTGTGCTGCTCATTCCATTCACGCGTCTTGCCCACATGCTGGTTGCGCCGCTCCCGTATTTGTTCCGCAAACCACAAATCGCGCGCTGGCGGGTTGCGCGTTCGCTTCACGTTGGCCCACAACCACGCGGCAACGCGGCGCAGTTAGCCCTGGCCACTGGAGCATTCGCATTGTGCTTTGCTGTGTTTGGGTCTGTTTCCGCCATGATGCCCATCATTCGCAAGCAACTGCATCTCGATCCGCTGCAAGCGAGTATTGCTGTCGCTGTGCCGGTCTTGCTTGGGAGTCTGGGTCGAATTCCGTTGGGCATGTTGACGGATCGCTACGGAGGACGCATCGTCTTTTCCGCGGTGATGGCTTTTTCGATCATACCGGCGCTTGCCATAGGGCACGTCACCAGCTTTGTCGGCTTGTTGAGCTTTGGATTTCTCATCGGCGTGGCGCTGGCCAGCTTTTCTGTCGGCGTGGCCTTTACCAGCGGCTGGTATCCTCCCGGCCGGCAAGGTACCGCTTTGGGAATTTACGGCGCTGGGAACATCGGCCAGTCGCTGGCAGCATTTGGATCACCTGTGCTGGCCGCTGCTCTTGGATACGTGTGGGGATTCCAGACATTCGCGATCCTGCTGGCCGTTTGGCTGATTCTCTTTGTCGGATTTGCGCGCAATGCTCCTCGCCTGGCGCCTCCGAAGTCCCTGGTGCAAATCATGGCGCCGCTGAAGGAGACTGCGAGTTGGAAGCTGAGCTTGTATTACTTCCTTACCTTCGGTGGATTTGTCGCCATGGGCGTGTACCTGCCGATTTTTTTGACTGAGAGCTTTCATTTCACGCCCAAAGCTGCCGGCCTTCGGACAGCTCTGTTCATCGTGGTGGCCACAGCCATGCGGCCTCTCGGTGGCTGGTTATCTGACAAGGTTGGTGGGCGCGCCGTGTTGACCGTCGTGTTTCCCTTGGTAGTACTGGCGGCAGTCTCTCTGGCCATAGGAGGCATGCTGCCTTTCGCGGTTGGTGGGCTTGGTATGGCTGTTGCGATTGGATTGGGGAATGGAGCCGTCTTCAAGCTTGTGCCTGAATACTTCCCCGCTACCGTGGGCAGCGTTACCGGACTTGTCGGCGCCGCTGGCGGACTGGGAGGCTTTTTCCCGCCACTCGTATTAGGTGTGCTGAAGAAGTCCACAGGTTCGTTCACCCTCGGATTCGTCTTCCTAGGGATTTTCGCTGCGGCGTGCCTGCTGGTTGTGCGGCCCAAACTGTTCGCGCTCTGCCTTGTTCCTCCCGAGCCGGGAAGCGCGCCGCGCACTTGCTCGCGACGGCGGTATTGTCCTCACGCACGCAGTTGCCCAGCCGTGAGAGCAGCTTAATTGACTCCGGGAAATCGAAAGCAGCGTTAGCCGGCCTTAATCACTGTGAATCAGTTAAATCAGTAGCATCTGTGGTGAGGTTTTACTTTTCGGCTTTCTCTAATCCCTGTTCCCTATTCCCTGGTTTTTCTCACTCGGAATCTTGTAGCGTCTTCAGATGCGCTTCCAAGGCTTTGGAGTACTCACGCTCGGCCATCAGCTCAGATTGCAACTTCTTGACCAGCCCTTCCAAGCGCAAAATTTCGATCTTCATTTTGCCGAGATCGCCATTGCTTTGGACCCTGGCTGCGGGCGCAGCGGGCATCACGATCGGAGCAGCCGGTGCGGTCACAGGCGACGCAGGTGCCGGCGGCGCAGTTGGCGCTGTCGGACGCCCCGCCGAAATCGGCACTGGTTGCGCGGCAGCCCGCGCCTGCTGGGCTGCGGAAGCCGCGGAGAATATGCTGCTCAGCGCGGCGGCCGCGCTGGCGGCAGCCGCCGGAGCAGGAGCAGAGTGTCCGTTTGGCTTGAGCAGATGTTTCACCCGCGTAATCAGATCTTGAGGCTGAAACGGTTTGCGCAGCAACTCGTCAGCCTTCACCGCAAACGCTTTTTCCGCCACCGCGCGGTTCACCACGCCCGACATCAGGATTACCGGCGTCTTTCCCAGCGACGGATGCTTCTTGATGTACTCGCAAACTTCGTATCCGTCTTTCTCCGGCATGATCACGTCTGTAATCACAACATCCGGCTTCGCCTGCTCAATTTCCCCCAGCGCGCTGGCTGCGTCGTGGCAAGCCACCACATTAATATTTTCGCGACGGAAGGCGATCTTGATGACCTCGCGCATCGTCGCGCTGTCATCAATGAAATACACAGTCGGGACGGTGCTCATTGGATTCCTCCCGAGGCGCCATTCTGGGCGTCCTCATCCAGTTCACGTAGCGCTTCCAACATAAGTTCGGTTGCCGAGCGCAGGACTGTGCGCGTTACCGCGCCCTCTCCCGGCAGGAATTTGTACGAGCCGCTCTCGATTCCGTTGCTGTATTTCACGATGTGGACCACGGCTGGGTCGCCAATCAGGTCTCCGGTCTCGGCGTGCGTGATGGCGCCGTTTTCAAAGAACACGATCCCATCAATCTTTCCCGCATTCACGTACAGCGAACCCGTCTGTCGCGAATGTGCCAGCATCTGCATGATTCCCGGCAACTCCAGGTGGGACAAACTGCCGGTGAATCCCGCGTCTGCCGATCCCAGCATCTGCACCGGCTGAAATCCCTCAGCATTGCTGCGCAAGAAGCTTTTCACATGGGACGCAATCAGCTCGGGCCCCAGACGTTTGTCCACGTAATCGGAGCAGCCGGCCCGAAAAGCCTCCATCAACGCCTGATCGCCACCGTCGCCTATAGCGATGACCGGAATGTGTGCCATTTTGGGATCGGCATGAATGATCGGCGATAGTTCGTGGGCATTGATTTCGCGCAGGCTGGTGGAGCACAGAATGGCCGATGGGGGGTCGTACTCCAGCATGGTCAGCGCGTACGCTGACTGCGTGCTGTGGACCACTTCGAATCCTTCATGCTTCAGCGCCTCCGAGACCCGGCGGGCAAAGAACACGTTGGAATCGATCAACAGGATCCGTGCTGTGGCCGATGCGGACGCGCTCATGCCGATGCCTCCGCCGCAATCAGTTTTTCCAGGTTCAGCACTTCCACAATCTCGTTCTCCAGTGACAGCACGCCCAACACGTATTCCGGCAGCTTGCTTTGGGGCTGCTGCGGCTGCACGTTCGTCAATTCACATTCTCCCGTAACGGGAATAGCGGTCCATTCTCTCCGCGACTCGAATTGGCGGTTCGCAATCAGGTAAAACTTTCCTGCCGGCGCGTCACGCCCAATCAGCGCCTGCGCCACGTCACACACTGGAACAATTCTTCCCCGGCGCACCAGCACGCCGGTCATCAGCGGCGTCCGCTGCGGAAACGTTTGCAGGCGGTCAGGCTTGGCCAGCTCTGTCACCTTCTCCGCGGGCAGCGCAAATCTTTTTTTTCCCAGCGGAAAAAGCACAAACGTGTTGGTGTCATCGGTCATCATCAGACAGCGACTCCCTGCATGCGGAGCATGGTCGCGCGCAGCACAGCAACTTCGCCTTTGCTTAAAAACGCCGTCGGATTTACCACCGGCACCGCGTCTCCATTCAGAATTGCGAGTCCGCGATACCAGTTCCGCTCATCTCCGCGAAAGCCCAGCGGCAGAGCGTGAAGCACGGCGATATCCACCATCCGGTCAGTTGAATCCACCAGCACGGCGGCCGCAGCATGCCGCAAAACCAGCACACGCGTGGGCTTCGATGGCGGCAGATGAAAATGTTGGGCGCCGCTCACGACAAAATGTGTGACTCCATTGCGCTCCAGCGTGTAGACGGTTTTGGCCATAGCCTTGTGTCCGGTGCCGCCAAAAAATCGCGTGAGCCCTTCCATGCTTCTGATCTCCGTCACCGCTGCAGCAGCAATCGCAAATCTGAATCCACCCACGGTGAACAGGATCACGTCTTCGCGCGCGCCTCTGCGCGGCAATGTGCGTTTCTGTCTCATAGTGCCCCCACCTTTGCGGCGCCGAAAATGTAAAGCACGCGTTTCTCGATTGCCGTGTACATTGCTTCAACGGGAAGAGTCTGATCCACCGCGCCGGTCCTGATGGCCTCCTGCGGCATTCCGAAAATCACAGCGCTCGATTCATCCTGTGCAAACACATGTCCACCAAGGTTCTTGACGCTCTGCACCCCGCGGGAACCATCATTTCCCATGCCGGTCAGGATCACGCCGATCGTCATAGGCCCAAAATAGTCCGCGGCGCTCTCCAGCGTAAGATCGGCGCACGGACGGTAACCGCCGATTCGCGGCCCATCGTCCAGCGATACCCTGCCCGTAGGCGACACCCGCATGTGGTGTGATCCGGGACAGATATAGAGCTGGCCCGGCACAATAATTTCTCCTGCCTCGGCCTCCTTCACGCGAATGCGTGAAATTTCCGCAAGCTGCTGGCTGAATTGCGCCGTAAAACTGCCGGGCATGTGCTGCACCAGAATGACAGCACCGGGAAAATCTTTGGGAAAGTCGGGAACGAACTTCATCAGCGTGGCGGGCCCGCCGGTTGAGGCCGCAACCACGACGATGGGAAACTTCCCGCTGCCGCGAAATGGCGCTGGCGTTGCAGCGGTCCCTCCGCCGTTGGAGCGGCTTTCCTGCAAGCTTTGCTCAAAGCTGCGCGGAGCAGGTTCGATCCGGGGAGCTGATGCGGCAATCTCATGCTGCACCTTGGAGCGAGTAGCCGTCCGCACCACTCGCACCTTGGCCGCCATCTTCAACTTGCGGCAAAGCTCCTCCTTCACGGAATTCATGTCCAGATCAATGCCGCCGGAAGGCTTGGCCACAAAATCAATGGCTCCCAGCTCCAGCGATTTCAGCGTGACCTCCGCGCCTTCACGCGATTCCGAACTGACCACCAGGATCGGCCGCGGGTTGCTGGACATGATGACCTCTGTTGCCTGCAGTCCATCCATATGCGGCATGTTGATGTCCATGGTGATCACGTCCGGCTTCAAGACTTCATTTTGTGTGACCGCATCGCGCCCGTCGCGCGCCTCGCCGCACACTTCTAGTTGTGGATCAGCGGCAATAATGCCTTGCAGCACCTTGCGCATAAACGCCGAGTCATCCACAATCAACACCCGAATTCGCTTTCCTGCGGTCATTGGTTCGAAGTCTTTAGCCGTTAGCTGTTGTTTTCAACCCTGCCTTTTTCCCTCCGTGCCTCCGTGTCTCCCTGGCAGGTGTGGCAGTCGCTCTTGCTGTTGCTGTTGCCAGTTGCTGTTGCTTTTACTAATTCCTAATTACTAGTTCCTTTTCCTTCGCTGCTCCAATCAATCTCGTCACCGCACTGATGAACAGATCCTCCTGCACAGGTTTGGTCAGAAATTCGGCCGCGCCTTCTTTCATCGCCCGCTCGCGATGTTTTGCTCCTGCGCGCGACGTCACCACCATCACCGGGATAGTCCGCGTCTCCGGGTCTTGCCGCAGATGATTCAGCAACTCGTAGCCGTTGGTGCGAGGCATCTCGAGATCGGTCACTACCAGATCGCAGCGAGTCTGAGTGACGATCTCGAGGGCCTCCAATCCATCCGACGCAAGTTTCACGCGGTACCCTGCTTTTTCCAGCATTCGCCCGACGAACTTGCGCACGCTGATGGAATCATCAACCAGCACAACCACCTTCTCCTCTTCCACCGAATCAATTGCCTGTTCAGGAATCGAGCCGCGCGCTACCGCTTCAGCTCCCGGCGCAAACACGCGCGCCGCATTGGCGCTGGTCATCAGCGGACGCCGCTCAATGGCCTCGCCCGCAACCAGCCGGTTCACGTCAATCAGGAGAATCAGGCTGCCGTCAGGAGCAATCGTCGCGCCCGGAAACATCTTCAGATTGCGCAGATATTCGCCCAGGCTCTTGATCACGATTTCATCCTTGCGAATCACCTCTTCCACGACCAGCCCAACCTGTCGTCCGGCAACATTCACAATGACCATGCGGTAGAAGCCGTTCACCGGCTCGACCTGCTCAAGCCCGAGCGCCGCGTCCAGCCGCACGATCTCCGTGACCATGTCGCGCACCTTGGTCATCAGCTTTCCGCCAACTTCTTCGATCTCATCCCCACGCAGCCGGCGAATCTCTTCCACAAACGCCAGTGGCAGGGCAAAAACGTGGCTGCCGCAGCGCACAAACAGCGCCTGCGAGATGATGAGCGTGAGCGGCACTTTCAGCGTGAAACGCGTGCCCTGGCCTTTCTGCGTTTCTACTTCAATTTCGCCGTTGAGCTGTGCCAGGTTGGACTTCACCACATCCAGGCCAACTCCACGCCCCGCCAGTTCGGTCTTTCGTGGCGCCGTTGTAAATCCCGGCTGGAACAACAGGTCGAGCAACTCGCGTTCTCCCAGCTCCGCCAATGCATCGGAACTGATCAGGCCATTCTCCACGGCCGTCTTCCGCACGCGGTCAAAGTCGATGCCCCGACCGTCGTCTTCCACTTCGATATAAATATGGTTGCCGCGATGATAGGCGCGCACGGCGATGTTGCCCTGCTCGCTCTTGCCCACGTCGTAGCGTTGCTGTTCACGCTCGATGCCGTGTGCCACTGCGTTGCGCACCAGGTGAATCAGCGGATCAGAAATCTGCTGAATAATGTTGTTGTCCAGCTCGGTCTCGGCGCCGGCCAGCGTGAGCTCGACTTTCTTGTTGGCGGCCTTGGCCGCATCGCGCACAGTGCGCGAGAGCCGCGTGTACAAATTGCCGATTGGCACCATTCGTGCCTGAGTGATTTCATCCTGCAGCCGGTGGGCGAGTTTGGTGAATTCGTCGATGTCTGAATCCACGCGGCGGACGAAGCCATCAAGCTGCGTCAAAACTTCGGTGATGTCGGCAGAGATTTCCGTGAGCGAACGAGAGAGGATATTGAAATCATCGTAGCGGTCCATCTCCAACTCGCTGAATTCAGCCAGCGCATGATCAAACGAATGTGAATAACTGGAATAGCCCCCACGCAATGGGAAGGCTTCCGATGAATTCTTCTCCACCGGCAGAGAGGTGATGCGGCTGAATTCGTACTTTTCCTGGAACTCCGCCACCTTGTCCTGCATGCGCGCTTTGGAAAAATTCAGCACGTCCGCCAGGCGCTCCAGTTCGGCCACACGTCCCAGCATGCGCGTGCGGTTGATAACCAGTTCGCCCACAGCGTTCATCATGCGGTCCAGGCGCTCCAGAGCAACACGCACCGACTTGGATTGCGGCATCGCGGCCGGTTCTTTTTTCAGTTCCGTATCCCTGGCCGCTTCCGGCTTTTCCGACACTTCAGCCTTTTCAACTGGCGGTACAGCCTCAGTTACTACGGACGCAGGCGCTGGAGCCGGCAAATCAAGCTCCAGGATCTGATCGTCCTGTTTGACTTCAACTTCACTTTGTATTGGCGCTTCACCGGCTTTGGCAGCTTCTCCAACTTCTTCCGGAGCCAGGCGTGCAATGCGCGAGAAGAGCGCGCGCACCGCAGACTGCATCGTCGCCTCATCGGCCCATTGCCGGTAGAGGAATTTTTTCAATGCATCAACAGCTTCCAGGCAGAGGTCAACGATCTCTGCGCTCGGACGCAGAACGCCATCGCGCACGCGGCCCATCAGATCCTCTGCCCGATGTGCAACGCGCGCGATGCGCTGCAGTCCCACCTGCGCCGCCGAACCTTTTATCGTGTGCATCGCCCGCAGCAGCCGGTGAATTTCTTGAGGATTGGGATTTGTCTCCAGCGACAGCAGGCAGTCGGTCACCACCTGCAGGTGTTCTTCCGCCTCCGGCACAAAAAACTCAAGAATTTCTGCTGGAACATCGCCATCTTCCGGTAATGGCGGCACCGCCGAATCCGCTGCTTCGAGGATAGCAGCAGGCTCTGCTTGTTGTGCGCTGATCTCTGGGTGCTCTTGCGGTTGCGCGCTGCCCTGAAAGGCAAACGGATAGCGCTGTTTGAAAACGTTGATGTCCTCTGCCGCCTCAACACCATTTGCACTGACCATCAGCAGATCGGTCTCGAGTACCGCAATGCCTTCAGAGATGAATTCGACCAGCGGACCAGCGGCGTCCTGTCCGATCGTCGCATTCATCGCATATTGAAAGATGTGCGCGAGTTTGCCCGCAATTTCGGAGAACAGAGGAAAACCATAAGACGCGGAAGTACCAGCCAGCGTGTGCGCGGAGATGTACAGCCGCTCAACGTCCTTCGCCTGAGGATACGGGTCCTGAAGAATGCCCGCATATTCCCGCAGGAACTGCAGGTGCTCGGAGGCTTCCTGAAGGAAGATCTCTACGAATTCTGCGCTGTGCTCGTTCACGCGCCCTCCTGCGTGACCGGAACTGCCACTCGCCGGGATACTGCCGGCTTCTGATACACGCGTGAATCCTGATATACCTGCGTCTCAAATGGCACATCAGCTTTACTTACCGACTCGGCATGCCCAAGAAACAGATACCCACCGGGCTCCAGATATTCATAAAAGCGCTGGATCAACTGCGCCTGCCGCTCATCAGAAAAATAAATCAGGACGTTCATGCAGAAGATGCAGTCGAACTTCCCCATGTAGACCACCTGCGCCAGGTTCATGGGCGCAAAGGTCACCATGTTGCGAATACGCGGCTTCACCACATAGTGGCCATTGGTTCGCGAGAAATATTGCTCACGCTGCCGGGGGTTGAGCGACTCCATTTCACGCGCCTCATAAATGCCGTGTTCGGCGTGCTCCAATGCTTCGCGGCTCACATCAGTTGCCAGGATGTGAATGTTCCACGCGTCGGCAAACTCCAGCGCATCGGCAACTGTCATGGCGACGCTATAGGGCTCTTCGCCGGTCGAACATCCTGCGCTCCAGATGCGCAGTGAGCGCGGGTTCTCCCAGAATTTCTTCATGTGCAGCTCAGGCAGAACTCTTCGTTCCATCGCTTCAAAAATCGCCGGATATCGAAAGAAGGAGGTCTCCTGCGTGAGCAGCCGTTGCAGCAGCGCGTCGTACTCGACGTTGGAGTTCTTGATGAGACGCAGCAGATCGGTACCATGCGTCAGCTTCCGCGCCTCGACGTGCTCGCGCACCCGGCTGGAAAAGAAGCGCTCGCGGGAATGATCAAACAGCATTCCGGAACGCTGCTCGATCAACCCACGTATCTCCCGCAATTCATGTTCGCTGACGCTCACCAGTAGCTGCCTCCCCTGTCCCGACCAGTTCGATTACGGCAGCCCTTAGCGATGCGCCGCGGCGGCCACCAATTCCGGCCGTGCTTCCACAGTGGAAGTAACGCGGAACTGCGACAGCGCTTCGTTCAGTTGTTCTGACATGTGGACCAGTTGCTCCACGGTGCGCGCCGTTTGCCGCGCGCCCTGCGACGTCTGGCGCGTGATGTTGGAGATGATCTGCATCGCGTTGGCCACGCCTTCTGTGCCGCGCACCTGCTGCTTGGAGGCCAGTGAAATTTCCTGCACTAACTCTGCCGATTGACGCACCACAGTTGAAATCGCTTCCAGGGCCTTGCCTGCCTGATCGGCCAGCTTCGCTCCAATCTCTACTTCCTTCGTGCCTTCCTCCATTACCACTACCGCGTCATTCGTCTCTGCCTGGATGGCCTTAATCAATGCAGCAATGTCCTTGGTGGCATTACGAGAGTGCTCTGCCAGCTTGCGGACTTCATCAGCAACCACGGCAAATCCGCGGCCCGCTTCGCCGGCCCGTGCAGCCTCAATGGCAGCATTCAAGGCCAGCAGGTTGGTCTGTTCCGTGATGTCATTAATCACGTTGACGATCTCAGAAATCTCCAGCGAGCGATCACCCAGCGCCTTGATTCGTTTTGCCGTCGCCTGCACTGAAGAGCGAATGCGCTGCATTCCTTCCAGCGTGTCGCGCACGGAGCGGTTGCCCTGTTCGGCGGCATCCAGCGCGCGACGGGCGGCTTCTGCGCTGGCCTCGGCGTTGTTGGATACCTGTTTCATGGATACCGTGAGCTGTTCCACGGCGGAGGAAGTATTGGTAATTTCCTGGTCCTGCTGGATCGCGCCGGAAGACATCTCTTCCGAAGCGATCAAAATCTCGTTCGCGCTGCTCTGCACGTCGACGGCAGCTTTGCGCACGCGCTCCAGCACTTTGCAGAAGTTATCGAGCATGTAGTTCACTGAGTCGACCACGTTGCCCAGCGCATCGCTGCTGACTTTGCCGCGCAGCGTCAAGTCACCGCGAGCGATCTGGCTGGTAATGGTCAGAAACTCAGTCACGCTTTTCTGCAATGTCTCCTGCGCTTCCTGATTGAACATGGCGCGCGACGACTCCTCTGCCGCGCGATTCAGGTTCTCCGCGATGTAGCCAAAGTCGTCTGCCGAATGCACCTCAGCCTTGGCGCGAAAATCGCCCTGCGAAAGCCGCTCAGAAAACTGCGTCAGGTGATGGACCGGAGCAATCACGCCGTTGGCAATCTTGAAAATTGTGACCACTGCGGCTACCAGGCAAATGGCGAATGCGGCCCACAAGGCGTACCCGGCATGTTGCGGCAAACTCCCAAAGTTGCCGATGGAGAGCCCGCCGGAATTGCGGCCCGCGCTGTAGGCGAGAAACAACACCGCAAACAGCGCGATAATTTGAAAAACCACCAGCACCCATAAGGCTCGGTTGAGACGACCTTTCATAACTTCCTCCAGAACTACCTACTCAGGGGCGACCGCGCCCCATTGCTCTTCACAAGCGAGTGATCTTGCCCTTTAAATTACCCAATTACCAACTTACCCAATTACAAAATTCTTCAAATGACTGGTACGGGAAACGCCTCAGTCAACTTCTTCAAGTCCAGCGCCAGGGCCAGACGCTCCTCGTGCCGCAGCATGCCGCAGCAGTGGGGAACATCCAGAGGCGCTTCTTCCACCAGCAGCGGCTCGGCCGTGCTGTAAGTCCCGATCACCTCGTCCGCGGCAATTCCGATCCGTAAATCTTCGTGGCCATCTTCACCGCTGAGCGACGCCACCACCACGTGTTTCGGTGGCAGGTCTGCCCTGCGTCCTTCAGTGAACGCAATGTCCACCACTGGAACAATCGATCCGCGCAGGTTGAAAATCCCCATCAAGAATGTGGGGGAGAGTGGCACTTTGGTCAGGTTCGGCCAGTCCACTACCTCCTCCACATCCAGTACGGAAAAACAAAACCGCTCGCGGCCCGTCCGGAAAACGCAGTATTGCCGTTCCGGAACCGCTGGAGGCAGCAACTCAAGCTGCTCCAACTCCACTACCGGCTCGAGTTGTCGCTCTTCATCCATGCACACGTTCGTAGTCACCGCACCAGCTTTTCCACTTCTCCCAGAAGCTCCTGGCTGGTGAATGGCTTGGAGACATACCCATCCGCCCCCTGCTGTTTTGCCCAGAATCTGTCACTATCCATGTTTTTGGAGCTGACTATGACAACCGGGATGCGGCAATAATCCGTGCTGCCCTTCAGCTCGCGGCATGCTTGAAATCCATTGCGCAGCGGCATCACCACATCCAGCAGGATCAGGCTGGGACGCTCCATGTCAATCATCTGTTCGATCCGTGTAGGATCGTGCACCGCAACAGACGAGTACCCCGCCTTGTCCAGCACCGCCTGCATCAGCTTCACTTCGGCTGGCGAATCGTCAACAATAAGAATCTTCTTCAAGTCACACTCTGCCCGGAGATATACCCATTAAGGTTGCACAGCAATTGCACAACCAAGTTCTTGCCCTGAACGGTTACTCTCGTCTCACGAGTAAACCATTGAGAGCATGCGATTTAGGGGGAATGTCGATGTGGGCTTATCAACTCGAAGCTGTCCTATGAGACAGCATGGGCGTCTCATCCTGAGACGGTCGGTCCACCACCTGCATTTCAATGGCGATGGAAGAAAAGCGCTGCATGATTTCGTGCATGTGCAACGCCATCTTATGAATAGTTTCAACCTGGTCGCGCGACGTGTCCGTCAGGTGCTTGCAGTCTGACAGCAGCAATTCCGCATTGCCCAGGACAGATGTGAGCAGATTATTGAAGCCGTGACGGTTGTCCAGCATGTAGCGTCCCAGTGCGGCATTGCGGGCATTGATCGCTGACACCTGCTCGGCCTTGCGCACGCGCGCCGTCAGATCCACTCTCTTCAGGCACTCGGAAGCCGCCAGCAACAATGTATCCAGCCAGCCTTCATGTTGCTGGACGAGCAGAAGCCGCGGATACTCCACCTTGATGCTGTGCATCCGGGCGTCGCTTTCCACAACGCAGATGACCGGATGGGATCCCGTATCCATGCTCTTCAGGATGGATCCCTGCCGTCCGTTGCGGATGGGACCGATGATTGCCACATCGAAATTGCCAACCGTAGCGCCCTGAAACAGCTCCGTGCTCATCACGGTAAAGGCCGGCACGATGCGCTCAGTCTGCCAGCGCGCCAGCAGATCGCGCGGGAAAGATGAATCGTCGGCGATGATCAGTACTACATGCGATTGGTGCACGGACGCTCCGTCAATTGCAAAGCTTTTCGCCTTCAGTAATCAATCCCAGAAGGCGTTTGGTGGTTGCCGCAAGGCTTACCGCCGCATCGATGTTTTTTGCTTCCTTAGCTCTGGCCACTTGCTGGCGCATCTCTTCCACGGCCAGATGCGCAATTTCCAGCGCCACGAAAAGATCTGTCGGTTCCTGCTTTTTGTGCCGGTCCACGCATACATGCAGGATTGTGCGCGCGGCCACCGCCCGCTGTATCGCACTCGACAGTTCATCGTTTCCCCTGGTGAACGCCTCGGCTTCCCAGGTGGCAATCAGGAGTTTGCATCCTGCAAGCGTAATGGGCGTTACGCTGGCGCCGTGTTTCGGAGGCGCGGCCATGATCTGCCGCGTAAGGTCTCCAATGCATTGCTCCAGGTACATGTCCTGCTCGGGATGGCCGTCAGCTTCGCTCGAAGGAGTGGGGGCTGCCACACTTGCGGCCGCTTTCCCCTTTTGGGGCTCTGCCTGTAGTTCTGTTTTCTTCTCAGGTTTAAACGCAGCGGGCTGATCCGATTGTCGCTGGGGTACGCTCGCGGGAGCGCTCGGTTTCGGCTCCGCTGGAGCCTTTTCTTCGGCCTCTGCGATGTGTTTTGCTTTGTCGTCGAATTCCTGCAACACGCGCTCCAGCGCATGGCGCAGCGCTACCAGCGGCTGAAACGAATTGCCTCCCGAGTACGGCGCGCGAAACGGCGTCTTCCACTGATGAATCACATGACGCACATGCTCCAGCGACTCCAGTTCCGTGAGACCTGCGTCGCGACAATCCAGGGTTGTCACGCCTCGACCTTCCAGTTGGCCGAGGGAAACCCGAATCGCATGCAGGTCCAGATGCATAGCGCGGAAAAACGCCCGCCGCGCCAGAAAATTAAATCGGGTAAATGCCACCAGCGCTGGAACGTCGAGATAGTGTTCGCCCAAAGACAGCTTCAGTTCCCTCACATCCACCAGGGCATTCGATTTTTGCAGCTCTTCCAGGCTGTTGCACTGGTTCAAAGTCTCAAGCTTTTGATCGATGTCCGCTGTCCATTCGGGAAACTTCTGGGGCACAACATTTAAGATCGGCTCCAGCACCCTGGCCACGTCAGACAAAGGAATGGTCTGCTCGAACGAACTTTGCGGCGCACAATGAGCAAAATATTGCACCAGGAGAAAATCAATTTTGTCGCGGTCAATGTCGGTCTTCGACTCTTTATCGAGATAGCGGCATGTCAGCGCCCGCAGGTTCTCTTCCGTTTGCAGGTTCGTGCTTTGCAGCAATTGCCGCAGTTGCCATGTCTGGACTTTGTCATCCATCACCGCCAGCCAGCGGCGAACACGCGCAATTACCTCCGGCTCAGACCGGTCGATGGGATATTCCAGCTCCGTACAGAGAGGAAGCCCGATCTCAAAAGTGCGGTTTAATTCTGAATAAATGGTGTACAGCCGCCGCGACGTGCGCCAGAATGCCGCGATCTCGCTGAAGTTTACCGTGGCTGTCGTCATTTCCCGATGATCCAGTTGGTCACGTTGCTCAAAAAGCGCGCCGCCATCGCCGTTTTTCCCTGGTGGACCTGCATGGCCACGATTTCTGCCTCTATTCTGAGCGAGCCATCGGCATTTTCCAGATGGACACGATCTTCGAAATCCAGCGGCAGGACGGAAGCAAACAACACCTCGCGCGCCGTACCGAATTCAATGACTGTGTTCTCCGCCACTGCAGCCGATGTTCCCTTCACCCGGCTCACCCGCACCGGAATCCGCACCGGCATTGCTTCCGGAAAAAACTGCGCCAGCTTTGCCACACACGACTCTTCCGCAGTGAAAGACGCAACCTTCATTTCTGCTGCTCACTCCCAACTGGTCTCAAATGGGCTTGCGTCTCCACGTCCCATCCCAGCCAAAAGTGCTGGGACGCTGCGATGGCGTGAAGATACCCCACAAGATAAGAGCAAGAGCGCGGCCAAACTCACGCACCGCTAAGGTGTTGATTCTGAAGAGCCTGCGTTTATCGCGTATCGCGGGAAGGCTGGCCGCGTCTCAGGATGAAACAGTGAGTCTCATGACTATGGGGAATCGCCGCTAAAGCTTTCTTTGTGTATTGACATTATTTGGCACATGCAGCTCGCACGTTCCTCCGAGCTTGTACCGATTGCGCGCCAGCAGCGGATACAACTTGCGCAGAATCCACGGAATGGGCGGAATAGACATAATCAGCCCGACAACGAACATCCTGGGCATTCGGAGGAAGACTTCACGAAAGGCGTCTGTGCCGGTGTAAATCCTGCCATCGGGAAACACCAGGTGCATGGTCTTTTCGCACTCTTCCGGCTTCACATCAGGAAAAAGCTGCGTCAGGCCCTCGGTCTGGTACGGCATGGCATCGAACTTTTTGCGCGTATCCAGCCGGTAAAGCCACTTGAGGTTTCCCGCACAGATCCCGCAAGTGCCGTCATACAGAACCACAGGCTTGACCGGACGCGTAATCATGTCCACATTTAATGTTATTCCTTAGTTGGTTACAAATCACAATAACGTAATACTTTCTCATTATTGCGGTCGGACAAAACTCAAACTGCAGTTCAATAAGAACCAACTCGGCTCACGCCAAGCGGCAGCGGAGCAGATCCTTCCACATGCTCGTGCTTTGTACGATCATGTCTCAGGATGACAAGGGTTTGAGAGCTCGCGCAGCCCCAAGGCTGATCCGCATTGCTTCGCGGCTAAACCACTTCAGCCTTCGCCAGCCCAATGCCGTATCGTTTCAATTTCCGGTAAAGAGTCGCCCTGCTGATTCCAAGCATCCTTCCTGCGAGCGCTTTATCGCCATTCACCTGCTCGAATACGCGCTGAATCGTCGCGCGTTCCAGTTCTTCCAGATCACTGCTGGAAGCGGCCGGCTTAGGTTGAGAAACCATCTGCTCGGTAACCGGCTGGGCATTCTGTCCGGCGTGCAACGCAGGTGGAAGGTCCTGGATTTCCAGTGTCTCCTGACTGCCAAGCGCCACTGCCCGTTCCACCACGTTTTCCAGTTCCCGCACATTGCCCGGCCAATCGTACTGCATCATGCACTTCATGGCCGCCGGTGACACTGTGAGCATGCGCCCGGGAGCAAACTTTTCCAGGAAATGATGCACCAGCGTGGGAATATCGGATTTTCTCTCCCGCAACGCCGGCATGTGCAATGTGACCACATTCAAGCGGAAGTAAAGATCTTTGCGGAATGTACCTTCTTTATATGCATTTTCCAGGTCGCGGTTGGTGGCTGCAATTACGCGCACATCCACTTTGACTCTCTGATTGCTGCCCACCGGACGCACTTCCTTTTCCTGAAGCACGCGCAGCAGCTTGGCCTGCATCTCCATCGGCAATTCGCCAATTTCGTCGAGGAAAATTGTTCCGCCGCTGGCCGCCTGAAACAATCCTTCTTTGGACTTGATTGCTCCGGTGAACGCGCCTTTCTCGTAGCCGAACAGTTCGCTTTCGATCAATGTTGGCACCAGCGATCCGCAATCCACCGCCACGAATGGCCGTTGCGCAAACGATCCGCGATAATGAATCGCTCGCGCCACCAGTTCCTTCCCTGTGCCGCTCTCACCGCTGATCAGCACCGGTGTTCGCGTGTCTTTCAGCCGCGCCACCATGCGCAGCACGTCCTGGATCTTCGCCGACGATCCGACAATCCCGTTCAGCTCCATCTCCGCGCCCACACGCTCGCGGAGAAACTGGTTTTCCGCCACCAGCCTGATCTTTTCCTGCATGCGATTCAGAAGCAGGCGGAGCTCTTCAATCCGAAATGGCTTGGTGATGTAGTCATATGCGCCCAGCCGCATCGCCTGCACCGCCGTTTCAATCGAGCCATGTCCGGTCATGATGGCGATTTCAGTTCGCGGCAAAATTTGCTTCACGCGCGGCAGGAACTCCAGGCCGGTCATGTTAGGCATCATCAGGTCAGCAAGGATGATGTCCGGCGAGTCGGTCTCCATGTAGGCCAACGCGGCCTCAGCGCTCTCCGCTTCCATGCAGTGCATTCCCAATGAACCGCCCACGGTCATGCAGAGCTTGCGAATGCTGTGATGATCATCCACGATCAGGAACCGGGGCTGGAGTTCGTCTGTCATTGCACCTTTCCAAAAATTGTTTCCACGTTCGTGATCAAATCTTTCACGCGAAACGGTTTCTCGATATAGGGAACTCCGGTATTCATCAGGGCTTTCAGCGTCTCTTCATTGACCGTGTCACCTGTGATAAACAGCATTCTGTGTCTCAACTCCGGCCGGTGTCTCACAATCCAAGCGTGTACGTCAGCGCCGGTCGCGCCTCCCGGCGTTCGCATGTCGGAAATCACTCCCGTGAAACTGTTGGATTCCAGCATCGTGATTCCCTGGGCCGCGGAGTTCGCCATCCGGCACGAATAACCATGCCGCTCCAACGCCATGCGAATGAAATCCATCACTGAACGCTCATCTTCGATGACCAGCAGCGGTAAAGGTCGCGTCCCATTGCGGCTCATACAGTGGCTCTCTCCGCTGTAATTGGCTGGCGTGCCACTCTTGCCCTCACCGGCAGGCGCACAATAAACGTGGCGCCGGGCGTGTCTCTATTGTTGGAACAAAGAATCTCACCTTCGTGCTCGCGCACAATGCCGTAACAAATGCTCAGGCCCAGTCCCGTTCCCTTGCCCACCTCTTTGGTGGTGAAAAATGGATCGAAGATGCGGTCGGGATACTTGATGCCCTCGCCATTATCGCGAAATGCAATTTCAATCCAGTCCTGCCGATGTTGCGTCTCAATCTCGATCTCTCCCGGGCCGCCCGTGGCACACACTGCGTCAAAAGCGTTGTTCAGGATGTTGAGAAACACCTGCTGCAGTTGGTGCGAGTCCCCTACGACATCCGGCAAGCCTTCCTCGAATTTCTTGACTACCTCGATGCCGGAATTCGACAGGTCGTAAGCCCGCAACGCCACGGTCTGGGTCAGCAGCGCGTTCACCTGCACCGCCTGGCGTTGCGGAGGACGCTGGCGGGCAAAGCTCAACAGGTTCTTCACGATTTCGCGCGTCCGGTGCGACTCCTCGAGAATCACCTTCAAATCTTTCCGCGCACTGTCAGGCAGCTCTGGATTTTCCATCAGCAAATCAGAAAAGCCCATGATCGCAGTGAGCGGATTGTTGACTTCATGCGCCACACCGGAAACAAGCTGTCCAACTGCTGCCATCTTCTCCGTATGCATCAGTTTGGCCTGAATCATGGCTGAGTCGGTGATATCCGTCATCAGCACTACCACGCTGTTCACGTCTCCGGCTTCATCACGCATGGGACTCAGGTTCACTGACAGCCTGGCTTGCGAGCCATTGCTGCGCAGGATGGAAATTTCCAGGTTGTCCACTTGTTTTCCCCGCAGGCTGCTCTCAAAAGCTTTAGCAAAGTCGCGAGCATGAGCTTCGGGTATCACTTTGTCCAGGCGGTTCCCCACCAACGCCTGCGGATCGAATGCTCCAGACTCATAGCAGCGCCGATTGGCATAGCTGATCAGTCCCGCGGTGTCGGCCACCATGATCATGGTCTGGGTGTTGTTCAGGATCTTGCTGGTAAAGTCGCGCTCGCGCTGCAATTGTGCCTGGAAATTCTTGACGTCCGTAATGTCCAGCAGGACTCCTCTGTGTTGCAGGATCTTGCCCTGGCCGTCGCGCACGACGAAAGCGTTTTCCAGAGCATGAATCAGCGTGCCATCGCGTTTGCGCAGCGACACCTCAAAATTGCGCACTGCGCCTTGCTCGTTCAAGAGCTTGAGAATCTTGTCGCGCTGTTCCGTCGACACATAGACCTGGGTCTCAGGGTCAAGCTTCAGCAGCTCTTCCCTGCTTTGGTACCCGAGCATCCGCACCAGCGCGTCATTCACCTCAATAAAGCATCCTTCGGGCGAGGAGAAGAAAACTCCTTCCTGCACGTTGTCGAACAACTCGCGGTAACGCCGCTCTGCTTCCCTGCGATCTGTAATGTCTTTCAGCACGTGTACGGTCTGCATTCCTTCATTCAGCGCGCCATGAACGCGCGAACTGGAGACCAGGTATGTGCGCTCCAGCGACGGGTGCAGATATTCATCAGCATCATTGGTGTTACGGCAGAAAGGACAAGGCTGGACTGTATCCGGCGAGAGTGAGATCAGCGCCCGCATATCCAGCCCAATCAGCTCTGACGGACGCACACCAATAAATTCCGCCAGCGACCGATTCACGCGCAGCACGCGATATTGCTCATCGTGCACTACGATAAAATCCGTGATGGAATCAAAAATCTCCGCCCACTGCCGGCTCGACTGCGTGATCCGGGTAAACAGACGCGAATTCTCCAGCGCCACCGAAGCGTGGCCAATGAGCGCCTGCAGCAGATTCAAGTCGTTGGGCAGCAGCTCTTTGCTGATGTCCGCCAGGCACAGTATCCCGATTAAGTCTCCTTCTGTGCCTTCCAGTCGCACCAGCGCCAGATTTTCCCAGCCAAAGCTATCTGTGACCTCTTTTCCCAAGGCAGGGACGCCGCTTCCCGTGATCTTCAGATCAGGATGTTTCTCCGCATATTGAGAAAGGGCGGCGCTCAGCTTTCGCTGCTGTGTCCGATCCAGCTTGACGCCAAAAAACCCAACGCTCTCCAGCCTGTTGCCCTGAGCCAAAGCCAGGATCGCGCTCCTGGCCTGCATCATGCCCGCGACGCGCGCGGTAAAGTTCTTGACAAATTCCGGCAGCCGCAGCGCAGAGCCCAGCTCCAGTGCCATCTCCATCAGGTTTTCCGCGCGCTTCCGATGCTGCTCGGAAACGTGCAGATTGTGTGCCGCCTCGAGCGCGACCGCAATCTCTGCGGCCAGCGCCTTTGCGCGCGCAACGTCACTATCGCTGACTTTGCTGCTGCGATCTTTTTTGTCCAGCAAACCAAGAATTCCCAGACTAACTCCGTCGCTGGTCAGCAATGGAATCGCAACGTACTGTTTCACGCGATATTCTGCCCGCGCCTCCTGGCCTTTTTCGCCATTGAGAGGAAACTCGTTAATGTCCTCGGTCACGTACGTCTGCTTGGTTTCCAGAATCCGTCGCGTGCTGGCAGAGGAGATCTCCAGATTCATGGGATTGGCTACGCCGTTGATGCAACTCCAGCGGACACGGCACTCTCCACCCTCGACCAGCGCAACAAAAACGCGGTCAAAAGCGAGAAATTCGGCGGCGCGCACAACAAATTTGCTGAGAAAGTTGTCCAGATGCGACGTCGCTCCAAGTTCACTGGAAATTGCGAGCAGTTGATTCAGGTGCTGCTGTTGCGAGGCCGCAAGATTTGCCAGCTCCACATTGTCCAGCGCCAGCCGCGCCATATTTCCCAGCAGATCGAACGCGGAGGTCTCATCCTCAGAAAACGGCTCTGTCCTCAGGACCACCAGAACTGTCGCCGATTGAGACGTAATCAGCGGTCCAGCCAGTCCGTAATAAGTGGACTTGGCCTCGGACGTTGAACTCAGACTGAAGTTCAGCAGCTTTTTGTTCTCAATGGCCTGGATGGCGAAGGCTTTGGCGTGTGAGATGAGTGCTGACTTGCCCAGGTCCGGGCTTCCTTCACTGGAGACGCTGCTCAGGACGTATGTCTCATCTTCTCTGACCAGCATGCCCGCCACCAGCGCCTGCAACGTATCTCGGGCTGTCTCAGCAATGTAGTTGCGTAGCGCGCCATGGCTCCCGCTCCACAACGGCAACTGGATGCAGGCTTCCAGCGTTTTTTGTGTGGCGCTGGATTGCACGTTCGGCGCTGTGGGACGAACCCCGGGTTTCCTTTGCGTCTTCATTGATCGGCAAAGCTGGGGGAATTTCGAAAGTACTCTGAAATCTCAATTTGAGTCAATACAAATAAGGTCTAGAACCTTCGAGTGAAACCCTTGCCCATACTCTTCGTCTCAGCCTGAGACCACGACTGCCCGAATGTGTCGTCCGGTGAGACGTCAAAAGCTTATTGGTTACTAAAGGTCATTCGTTGCCGTGAGGAAGGCCGTTTATTTCCATGCGCTTACGTTGTTGTACATTCCGAAAGTGCCTGTTGTCCCTTCCGTGGCACTGTCATTGCTTTTCTTTTGAGCCGGGGGATTGTGTCCGTGTAACCCCGCGGACGTGCGCTGTAAGTACGGCGCAGAGAGGCAACAATGAGCATTCGCAAAAAGCTGTATTGGGGATTCGGGTCTATCCTGATCATCGTTTTCGCCTTGTTCATGGCCAATATGGCAACTGTCCTGCACGAACGCAGCGCCAAAAACCTGGCCGACAAGGTGACTGACTTGGTACAGGCGGAATCCAAACTGGACCAGGTACGCATGCAAAACCAGCTCCGCCTGCGTAACTTCCTACTGAGCGGCGATAGTGGCGAATCCAAGGCGCTAACCGACGCTGAGAACGATCTAAACGGCCTGATCGAGCAAGCCAAACAGAAGGCGGATGCCCTGGGCGACAACGCTCAGCACGCCCGTGACCTGCTCGAGCAGGTGCGCAAGGTGGAACAGAGCTGGCTCTCAGATTTCGCAGAACCTCTCATGGACAAACGCCGCAAAGTGGACAACGGCAGCTCCACCGTCGCGGAATTGCAGATCGCATATCTGCAGGCTGAGCCAAACTCCTGGCTCGATAAAGAACTTGGCCCGCTGAATGACCTGAACGCAATCATTAAGTCCACGATGGACAAGTCCCATGCTTCAGACCAGACCGCAGGTTACGTGACCATGTCGGTCATGATTATCGGCTTCTTTGTTGTACTGGCGCTGGGCGCCGTGATCGCATGGAGATCGGCCAAGGCAATCACAACCCCGCTGGCGCAGTTGATCTCCGTCTCTGGGAAGATTGCCAACTCCGGTGATCTTGATCAGAAAGTAGAAATCCATTCTCAAGACGAAATCGGCGAACTCGCCCGGACCTTTAATAATATGGTGGATTACCTCCGCGAAATGGCGGCGGTGTCTCAGGCCATCGCTGGCGGCGATCTCTCCACCGAAATCAATCCACGTTCACAGCGTGACACGCTGGGCAATGCTTTCCGCGAAATGACCGTTGGCCTTCGGGCCCTGGTCAAGAGCGTCCGGGACAGCGCAGCCCAGGTGGCCAGCGGCTCAAACCAGGTAGCCAGCGCTTCCGACGATTCTGCGAAAGTCAGCGTGCAGGCAGCTTCCGCCATTGATGAAGTTACCAGCACCATGCACGAGATGAGCATCAACGTTCAGAACATGGTGAAGAGCACGCAGCTTCAATCGTCCAATGTGAGTGAGACCTCGGCCTCGATCGATCAAATGGTCGCTTCCATCCAGCGCGTGGCGGATACCGCCAAGGTGCTGCTGGATATCTCGCAGCGTTCGCGCGACGAGGTGCATGGCGGCATCACCACCATGGAAAAGGCCACTGATGGCCTGAACCGCATCAACTCCGCCATTGTCTCGTCCGCGGAGATCATCTCTGTGCTCGGCCAGCGGGCCGACGATATTGGCAAGATCATTGAAGTCATTGACGATCTCGCAGAGCAGACCAACCTGCTGGCGCTCAACGCGGCCATTGAGGCTGCGCGCGCCGGCGAACATGGTCTCGGTTTCGCAGTGGTCGCCGACGAAGTTCGCAAGCTGGCGGAAAAGTCGGCGCAATCTACGCGCGAAATCTCTGACCTCATCCAGAGCATTCAGAAGGAAGCGCGAAGGGCCGTTGAGAAC
This sequence comes from Candidatus Angelobacter sp., assembly GCA_036518395.1. GTDB lineage: Bacteria > Acidobacteriota > Terriglobia > Terriglobales > Acidobacteriaceae > Angelobacter. The sequence goes on from DATDNH010000361.1 coordinate 26,640, forward strand.
ATGGAAAAGAGCACCTCCGTAGTGAATGAAGGATTAACTCTGGGCGGCGACCTGAGCGGTTCGTTGAAGAAGATTTCCAACGTCGTAGCGGAGGTCTACAAGTTCGCGCAGGAAATCGGCGCCGCAACCAACGAACAATCGCGCGGCTCTTCCCAGATCGGCAAAGCCACTACCCGCCTGAATGAAATTACGCATGAAATCAACTCTTCTGTGGAAGAGCAGGCTTCAGGCGCGCAGGCGGTGGTGCGCTCGATGGAGAAGATGCGCGAGCTGGTGCAGCGCTCCTCCTCCGGCTCTACCGAACTGGCAGCCTCCTCGGAACAGATGTCCAAGATGGCCCGCTCCATGCTCGAATCCATGGATCGGTTCATTTTGGAAAACCATCACAACGGCAATGGCCGCAACGGAGTGTCCCGGCGCGGCGAAGAACAAAAGCCCGAGCAGGAAGGAGCGGCCCGTTATGCGAATGCCGCGCCTTCTTATAACCACGTATAGGTGGCGGAGGATTCCTGATGTCCAAGGAGCTACAGATTGTCGGCTTCAGAGTTGGCCGGGAGACCTTCGGCGTTCCCATTTCCCTGGTCCACGAAATCGTGCGTGTCCCGGAGATCACTGCCGTGCCGGAAGCCCCCGGTTACGTTGAAGGCGTAATTAACCTGCGCGGCAAGATCATCTCTGTGCTCGATCTGCGCAAGCGTTTCGGGGAAAAGCAGATCACGCCCAATAGAAAAAATCGAATTCTGGTGGTTGAAGTGGATGGAAAGATGGTCGGCCTGATCGTTGACTCTGCGTCGGAAGTGCTCAAGCTTCCCGACTCCGACATTGACGTGCCACCACACATTTATTCGGAAGGCGAGCTGAATTACGTCACCGGCGTCGGAAAACTCCATGGGCGACTGATCATCATGATCGACCTTACCAAGGTTTTACAGAAAGGCGAATTACAGCAATTAGAAGAAGTTTCCGAGTCCCAGGCGGCGGCGGTATCTGCCTGAACTGAACTGACGGCGAAAAACACCTGCGGGGGCAGATGGCCACACCGAGCGTCCAAATCCAGATCACTGAAGCAGAGCTCAAGCTGTTGCAGAGCCTCATCTACCAGGAATGCGGCATGTATTTTGATGAGCGCCGCTCCCACTTCCTTCAGGACCGGCTCTATCGCCGCCTGAAAGTCTGCCGGCTTGATACCTTTTATGGCTACTATCGACTGCTGACCAGCCACGAAGGCAAGGCCGAGCTCTCAGCGCTGCTGGAAAATCTCACGGTCAACGAGACCAGCTTCTTCCGCAACAAGCCGCAGCTCGATCTTTTTCACAAAGTCATTCTCGAAGAGCTGCTGCATCGCAAGCAGGAGCGGCGCGACTGGACTCTGCGCCTGTGGAGTGCAGGATGCTCCACCGGCCAGGAACCCTATACCATGGCCATGCAGGTTTGTGATGCCCTCGCTTACTACTATCTGCGCCATCCCCTCCCCTTTGAAATGCCTACGCCCAAACCTTTGATCCCGCTTCCGTGGAAGGTGGAGATTCTGGCTTCGGACATCAGCTATTCCGTTTTGCGCACCGCTCAGGAGGGTGTGTATCCGGAGGGCCAGATGGAGCCTGTGGAATATCCATACCGGCTCCGCTACTTCGATAAAGTCGGCGACAAATACGCAGTGAAAAAATCACTTAAAGACCTGGTCCACTTTGACTTCCATAATCTCAAAACGGAATTCTTGCCGCAGCGCAACGACATTATTTTCTGCCGCAACGTGATGATTTACTTCGATGAAGCCGAGCAAAAGCGGCTGATTGAAAAGTTCTATCGCTGCCTGAACCCTGAAGGCTACCTGCTGGTCGGACACGCCGAGAGCCTGTTCGGGCTTTCCGACAAATACCGTATGCTCCATCAGGACAATGGCACGGCATATCAGCGGATTGAGGTGCAAGGGTGAGCTTTTTCTCTGACGAGCGCGCTTCCGAACTCCGCGAACTCTTCTTTGAGAGCGCAACCGAATTGTTGCAGACACTCAATGAAGAAGGGCTGGAGTTGGAGAAGCTTCCCGGTGACGCCGAGGTCATCCGGAAGGTGCGGCGCACCGTACACACGCTCAAGGGAGACTCTGCTGCCTGCGGTTTTCAGGAATTGAGTGAGCTGGCACACCAGCTCGAGGACCTGTTGACGCCGGAGGTTGCCGAAAGCAGCAAGGGCGCGCTCGCTGAAGCAGTGTTGATTGCCGCCGATACTTTCAGCTCCATGCTTTCTGCTTATCGCGGAAACCTTCAGCCGCCTTCAGGCGAGGAGTTGCGCCAGCAGATTCTTGCACTCACCCGACAGCCGTCACAGAATGCGCCATACAAGCTGCAGGGCCGCTTTGCCTGGAATGAATATGAACAGATGGTGATTGAAGACGCCCAGAGCAAAGACGAGACCGTTTATAACGTCGCGTTTGGCATCGATCCGCATTGTCCGATGCGCGGTGCAGCCATGCAACTCATTCGCAATGTGTTGCAGGAGTGCGGCCGTGTGCTCGCCATCTTTCCCGATCAGAGCACGCTGACAAGCGATCTTGACGTAGTGGAAGCAGCCGTGGCCAGCGAACATGATCCGGAATGGATCAAGAGGAAATGCCGTATCCCCGCAGTGATCGCAGACATCCTGGCCGAACCGATCGCGCCTCCGCCGCCACGACCCTCCGATGATGTGCTTGACATCTATGCCCATGTCACGGAGGAAACAACTTCTTCAGAACCGCCGCTCTTCGCGGAAAAGACACGAGCGCTGGAGCCTGCAAATCGTAATGCCGCTCCGGCAGCAGTTCCAGCTCCGGTCCAGTCGCCGGCAACTCCCGCGGCCGAGCCCAGCCTCAGCAGCGTTTCTGAAACCGTGTTGCGTGTAGATGCAGAGCGTATTGATTCCGTTTTGAACCTGGTGGGAGAACTGGTGATTGGCAAGAGCATGCTGCACCAGACCATCAACGAGTTCGATAAAAAATTCCCGAAAGACCCGCTGCGCTCAAAATTTTCCGACGCCATGGCTTTCCAGGCACGCATCATTAATGATCTGCAAAAGTCCGTGATGAAGATCCGCATGGTGCCGGTCGAGCAACTCTTCCGCCGCTTCCCTCGCCTGGTACGCGATCTTGCCAAGTCCTGCGGCAAGGAAGTTGGCCTGGTGATCAGCGGCCAGGATACTGATCTGGACAAAAGCATTATGGACATTCTTGCCGAACCTCTGGCCCATCTTGTGCGCAATGCCGTGGACCACGGAATTGAATCGCCGCAGGAGCGCATCAACAGCGGCAAGCCCGCTCAGGGGACGATCAAGCTGGATGCCTACCATCAGGGGAATCAGATCGTCATCGAGGTCAAAGACGATGGCCGCGGGATTGATAAGTTCCGGCTGCTGGAAAAAGCGCTTCAGCACAACGTGATTAGTCAGGCGGAAGCGGCCGTTTTCAACGACACGCAGGCACTTAATCTCATGTTTCACTCCGGCCTGAGCACTGCCGACCAGGTGACTGCAATTTCCGGCCGCGGAGTTGGCATGGATGTGGTCAAGTCTGTGCTCGACCGTCTGAAAGGCACGATCAACATCAGCACCGAACCGGGCAAAGGCACCACCTTTTTCTTGAAGGTGCCGCTCACACTGGCCATCATCAAGGCGCTGCTCTTCCGCGTTGGCGAACGCATTTATGCGGTGCCGCTGGCGTCTGTCGTGGAAATCACGCGCGCCGCCGCCAGTGAGGTCCACGTTGTGGACAATCACGAAGTCATCCAGTTGCGTGACCAGGTGCTCACGCTGGTGCAACTGGACAAGCTGGCAAAGCAGGGAGTCCGGCCCAGGCGCATGTTTGTGGTGGTTGTGACCATGGGTGAGCAGCGTTTCGGACTCGTGGTGGACGAACTCATTGGAGAAGACGAATTGGTGATCAAGGCGCTGGATGATCATCTGGTCGCTACGGACCTGGTCAGCGGCGCTTCCATCATGGGCGATGGCACCGTGGTCCTGATATTGAATCTAAGCAGCGTCGTAAGCAAGCTGGGCAAGATACCGACTCTCATGGGAGCCACAGCATGAGCGACAAAGTGCGAGTACTGGTGGTGGATGATTCCGCGCTCATGCGTAAGCTTATTCCTCAGATTCTGGAGCGCGACAACGGGATTGAAGTTGTAGGCACCGCTATGGACGGCGCGTTTGGATTAAAGAAAATCGAGGAGCTGAATCCGCAGGTCATTACTCTCGACCTGGAAATGCCTCGCATGGATGGCATGGAAACACTGCGGCAGATCACGCGCAGGCATCGCCTGCCTGTGATCGTTGTGAGCGCTCACTCGACCGATGGCGCTTCGGCCACGTTCAAAGCGCTGGCGCTCGGGGCCTTCGATTTTGTCACCAAGCCGCAGGACGCCGCGTCAGCCCACATGGATGCGATTGCTACTGACCTGATCAAGAAGATCAAAGCTGCGTCCACCAGTCAGGTGATTGCGCAGCAGCCGCCAACTTTGGTGGACGTAGTACGGACGCCTACAAAGATTCCAAACCGTCCCAAACTGGAACCTACGAAAGTGGTGGCTATTGGCGTTTCTACCGGCGGCCCAAACGCATTGCAGTACCTGCTGGCCGACCTGCCGGCCAACTTTGCCGGCAGCATCGTGGTGGTGCAACATATGCCAGAAGGCTTTACCGAAATGTTTGCGCGCCGGTTGAACGAATGCTGCGCGATCGACGTGAAGGAAGCACAGTCAGGCGATCTGTTGATTGCCGGCCGCGCACTCATCTGTCCCGGCAACCGCCACATCAAGGTACGGCGCATGCCCATGGGAAACATTGTGGTGCTGTCCGATGACGAGCGCGTCAATGGCCATCGTCCGTCAGTGGATGTGCTGTTCCGCTCGGTGGCAACAGAGTTTGGCAGCCGCGGGATCGGAGTTCTAATGACCGGCATGGGCGATGATGGCGCCTATGGCATGGGACTGCTCAAGTCAGCGGGCGCGCTGACCGTGGCCCAAAGTGAAGATTCGTGTGTGGTTTATGGCATGCCTAAAGCAGCAATCGAGAGGGGGTATGCAACTCGTGTCATCCCCCTTGACATGATGGCAAACACGCTTACTATCCAATGCAGCCCCCAACGTGTTGCCAAGGCAGTGCCCGTGTAGGTGATTTTTGGTTGTAGACCCAGACTTTTTGGTCGGGGCGTCGGAAAATAACCCGCCGTTCTTGAACGGCGGGCGTAGTTGGAGAAAATATATGGATAGTTTTCCTGTATTGCTTCGCAAGGACCGCAGTCCAATCCGCTATCTGGTAGTGGACGATTCTGTGTTCGCGCGCAAGAACGTCGCCAAGATGGTGGAATCGTTCGGCGGCGAGATTGCCGGTGAGGCCGGTGACGGCTGCACCGCAATCACCGAATACGATCGCACCAGTCCCGATATGGTACTGATGGACATCACCATGCCGCAGATGGAAGGCATTGAAGCCTCTGAGCGCATCGTGCGAGCTCATCCTGATGCTCGCATCGTCATGGTGTCCTCCGTCGGCTACCAGGAAAACATTGTGGCCGCGCTGCAAAAAGGCGCTCGCCACTTTGTGCAGAAGCCGGTGAAGGCGGAAATTCTTTATGAGGTCATCAAGTACGTGATGGGCGACGATGCCGTAGTGGGCACGCCCGCCATCCAGGGGAGCTGATTCGCATGAGGATGGAGTTGATCCAGCCCTTTATTAACGCCGCCGATGCTGTTCTGGCGGAGACGCTGCAGTGTCCCACTCGCATCGGCGATGTCAGCATGGAGGAAGAGGCGTACCGCAAGAAAGGTGTAGCCTCCCTGGTGACCATCAACGGCGATATCGAAGGCCGCATCATCTTCGATGTTGATCCGCCCACCGCGACCAAAGTCGCCAGCTACCTCGCCGGAAGCCCCATGGAGACAAGCGACGAAGTCGTGCGCGAAACCGTGTGCGAACTCGCCAACATGGTGATTGGCAGCGCCGTGACCGCTCTCAACGATCAGGGCTTCCGCTTCAAAATTTATCCGCCCGTGCTCCACGACGCCGAACTCGGTGAAAAAAGCACTGAAGACCAGGAAGCGCTGGTGATGTGCTTCGATACCGACAACGGAAACGTCTTCATGAACATCGCCATGCGCTACAACCGCCGCAGGCGGGCCGACGCCAAACCCGGGTAAGAGCCTCCGCCGCAGATAAACCCTGATCACGCAGATAGAAAACAAAGCTCCGCAAACCATCCGTCGTGGTCTTGCCGCGGGTAGACCGTTTCACATTTCCGCGAGCTCGCTAATTCCCTTCTGGCCTTGAGGCATGAAAGAATTCTTCTCGCTCACAAAGCGCTAAACCTGTAAGATTCACCGCGAGGTGTTTACATGAGAAGACATCCTGCCGCTTTACTCATCTGCCTGGCTGTTACCGGTCTTTTTACTAGCCCCCTGCTTGCACAAAATACAGCCGGTGGATGGAAGGAATATTCCTATTCCGCTGACGGTTTTGCCGTCTCCGCCCCGGCAGCACCTGCTTTTACACGACAGGACCAGCCCACTGGTACAGGGCCGGTGGAAACGCACAATTATGCAATCGAACTGGGTCACAATAGCGGTGTGATGATCTCCGCTGCGCAAGTTCAAAGCATGAAATCGGATTCGGTAAAAACAAATTTGCAAAATGCAAAAGAAGGGGCCATTCGCGCGGTGAATGGCAAGCTCATCTCAGAACACGAAATCACCCTTCAGGGCATTCCCGGCATAGAATTTGAGGCCGCAAACGACCAATTCCACACCCGCGTCCGCATGTATTTACTTAACAAAAGACTCATCACCATGATGATGATTGCTCCCAGAGAAGCTGCCTACGCGGCTGGAGCAGATCGTGTATTCGCTTCATTCAAGTTGTTGGGTGTGGCCGGAAAATAATCTGTTTAAGTCAATGGCGGCGCAGGGCTCTCTTCGATTCCCACATGGTGCCGCACATCGGCGCCCCGCACCCAGAAAATTACGTCCTCGGCAATATTCGTTGCATGATCTGCGATGCGTTCCAGGTTTCTGGCAATCAGCAACAAGTCCAGGGCCTGGTCGACTACGGTGGGATTCTCATGCATCTTCCTGACCAGCACAATGTAGATCTCATCATTCATGTCGTCCACAATGTCGTCCATCTTCAGGATGGCTTCCGCCAATTCAGCTTTACCCTCAATGAATGCCTCCAGGGCGCGCCGGACCATGCCTGCTGCAGTGGCGGCCATGCGTGGAATGTCCACCGGCAGTTCTGCTGCCGGCAGTTTGATGGTGTCCATCACCCTCTGCGCGATGTTGACCGCCTGATCTCCCACCCGCTCCAGATCGGCATTGATCTTCATGACTGCGGTAATGAACCGCAGATCCACGGCTAGCGGCTGTTGCATGGCGAGCAAATCGACGGCCAGCTCGTCTATTTCCCGCTCCGCCATGTTGATGGCCTTTTCACCTTCGAACACTGCGTAGCAACGCTGCAAATCGCGTTTGCGATAAGCCTCCATGGCACGATCGACCGCCTGTTCCGCCAGACCGCCCATGGCGAGCAGCTTCTGCTTCAACTCGTCCAGCCCCATCTGAAAACGTGTGCGCATTATCCAAACCTGCCTGTAATGTAGTCCTCAGTTCTCTTGTCCGTCGGATTCGTGAACATTTTCTCCGTCTTATCGAACTCTATCAGTTTTCCCATGAGAAAGAAGCCGGTAAAATCCGCCACGCGCGCTGCCTGCTGCATATTGTGCGTAACGATCACGATGGTGTAGTCCTGTTTCAACTGGAAAATCAGGTCTTCGATTTTGGCCGTGGAAATGGGATCGAGCGCGGAGGCCGGCTCGTCCATGAGCATGATTTCCGGCTGGACTGCCAGGGCCCGCGCGATGCACAGGCGCTGCTGCTGGCCGCCGGAAAGGCTTACGCCGGATTTCTTCTTCAGCTCGTCTTTAACTTCCTCCCATAGCGCAGCCTGCTGCAGCGAACGTTCCACAACGTCGTCCAGTTCGCGACGGCGGTGAAACCCATCCAGCTTGAGCCCCGCAGCCACATTGTCATAAATGGACATGGTAGGGAACGGGTTCGGTTTCTGAAATACCATGCCGATCCTTCGCCGCACGGAAACGGGCGAAACGCCTCGTCCATAAACATCGGTATCGCCGACAACGACTTTTCCGTCCACACGCGCGTCCGGCACCGTCTCATGCATGCGATTAATGCAGCGGACAAAAGTGGATTTGCCGCAGCCGGAAGGTCCAATGATGGCTGTCGTCTGATTGGGAGGAATGGCCAGCGCGATATCGTACAAGGCCTGCTTCTGGCCAAACCAGGCATTCAACTCCTGGACGTGTATACCTACGCCCATTTACATACTCTCCTTCATGATTCCGCGGCTGGTGGCGAAGCGGAAAAGAACCATGCTCACGGCAATCAGCATGATCAGCACAAAGGCGCCGGTCCAGGCCAGACGATGCCATTCGTCGAAAGGCCCGAGCGCGTAAACGTAGATTTGCAGCGGCAACGCGGCCGTGGGCTCATTGAGGTTGGTGTTCCAGAACTGGTTCCCGAACGCAGTAAACATGAGCGGCGCAGTTTCACCTGCTACACGCGCAAATGCCAGCATGATTCCAGTAACAATACCGGACATCGCCGTGCGAACAACAACGGAAACCGTAGTGCGCCAGCGGGAAATCCCCAATCCCAAGGCGGCCTCGCGAACCGATTGCGGAACCAGCAGCAGCACCTCTTCGGTGGTGCGGCTGACTGTGGGGATCATCATGATACCGAGGGCTATTCCTCCTGAAAGCGCAGAGAAGTGACCCTGAACTACGACCACTACCGCCCATGCCGTTAGTCCGATCACGATGGATGGCACGCCATTAAGAACGTCCGCTGTAAACCGGACCGCATTGCCGTAAATATTGCGACCGTATTCAGCCAGGTAGATTCCAGTGCCGATGCCAAGCGGAATTCCAATCGCGCTGGCCACCAGAAGAATAATCCCGGAACCAATCAGGGCGTTCGCCATGCCGCCTCCGATCTCGCCAGGAGGTTTCGGGTTCTGCGTGAAGAATGCCCAGTTCAAACCGGCGATTCCGTGATATGCCACAGTCCCCACGATCAAGAACAGCGGCACCATTACGATCGCAGTGGCCGTAATGATAGCGCCCAGCGCCAGCCCATTACTCAACTTGCGGCGCCAACTAATGATTTGTGGGCTTTTAGGCAAGGGTCCTCGATGTAGCGCCGCCCGTAACGCTCCAGACCAGGAAACGCGCCAGAGCATTCATGATGAGGGTGATCACAAACAGAACCAGGGCCAGCTCGATCAAAGAGCTGAGATGGATATTTTCCACGGCTTCAGTAAATTCCAGGGCAACCACACTGGCCAGCGTGTTACCAGGGGCCAGTAAAGAATTTGGTATGGTTGCGCTATTGCCGATCACCATGGTGACAGCCATGGTCTCACCCACGGCGCGGCCCAGTCCTAAAATGATTGCGCCCAGAATTCCCACGCGCGCGTTGCGCAGCACGCCGATGCGCAGAACTTCCCACCTGGTAGCGCCGAGCGCCAATACGGCTTCACGCTGGCTGCGCGGGACGGCAAGAATCACCTCGCGGGAAATGGAGGCCGTAATGGGGAGAACCATGATGGCCAGTACGATTCCGGCGGCCAGGAGACCAACGCCGTAAGGAGCGCCGGAGAACAATCCTGTCCAGCCAAGGTTTCGCTGCAACCACGGCTCTATATAGATCCGCAAAACCGGCACAAGGACAAAGATGCCCCAGAGTCCATATATCACGCTGGGAATTGCCGCGAGCAACTCGACAATCGTGCCCAGCACCCGGCGTAAAAATGGCGGGCAAAGCTCGGTGAGAAACAGCGCCGTTCCCAGTGACAGTGGAACCGCAATCAGCAGGGCCAGGATCGATGTAACAATAGTTCCATAAATGAAAGGCAATGCGCCGAATTCGCCCGTCACCGGGTTCCACATGCTGGTGGTAAGGAACTTGAAGCCGAACTTATGCAGAGAAAGCGATGACTGGCGAACGAGCTGGAACACAATCAGGACAACGATGATCAGCAGCGAGATAGCGCAAGCAATTACCAAAGAGCGAAAAGTCGCATCGGCAAACCAGGCCTCTCTGTGCCGTGGCGCACGAACAGCTACAACGGCCAGTTTCTCCCTGGGCTCTTCCTCCGGGGCTTGCTCAGCCTGCCTTCCTACCTTCAGCTTGAGAGGCACGGGCATCACATAGACCGTAACAAAACATTGTTAATGCAGTGTTAAAAGAGAGTTCCTGCCAAGCTAAAAGAGCGCCGGAAATTCGGCGCTCTCTGTCCTTCGATTTTTGGGTTCGGCTAACTATCAAATACTAAGCACTACTACTGTATTTGTTTTATCTTTGCTTTCACTTTTGCGGCGACGGTCTTGGGGAGCGGAGCATAGTACAGGGCAGTAGTCATTTTCTCGCCGGAATCAACCATCCAGTTAAGGTAATCGACCATAGCTTTTTCCTTGGTCGTATCGCTCCACTTCTGCGGCACCAGCAGCCAGGTAAAGCTGGCGATCGGATAAGCTGCATCTCCGGGAGCGTTGGTGATGGAGACGCGGAAGTCTTCCGGCATGTCCTTCACCGAAGCGGCTGCGGCGGTGGTGGATTCAAGGCTCGCCTTCACGTACTTTCCGGCAGCGTTCTTCACTGGACCATAGGAAATATTATTCTGAAGCGCGTAGATCAATTCAACGTAGCCGATGGCCCCATCCATCTGTTTGACGGTGTTGGCTACGGCTTCATTGCCCTGCTGCCCCAAGCCGGTAGGCCACTGCACAGATGTTGCCTTGCCCACTTTCTGCTGCCATTCCGGGCTTAGTTTGGATAGAAAATCGGTGAAGATATACGTTGTGCCACTCCCGTCAGCACGATGCACTACCACGATCGGCTTATCCGGAAGTTTCACGCCGGGATTGTCTTTGGCAATGGCCTGATCGTTCCACTTCGTTGCTTTGCCCAGATAAATTTCAGCAAGTGAGTCTCCGCTGAACTTAAGTTCAGTTTTTACATCCGGCAGATTGTAGGCCGGCACCACCGCTCCCAGCACAGTGGGAATGTGGAAGATATCGGTGCCTCTCTTATCTTTGGCAGCCTTGAGCTGATCGTCGGTCATGGGGCCATCGGAAGCGCCAAAGTCGACCGTGCCTTCGGTCAACTGACGAATGCCGGCGCCGCTGCCTTTCGATTGATAGTTGATTTCAATATTCGAGTGTTGCTTGTGATACTCATCGAACCATTTCGAATAAATGGGGTTAGGAAAAGTCGCACCTGCGCCGTTCAGCTTGGTTTGTGCCAGAGCGACACTCCCCAGAAGCATCAGCAGCAGTGTTGAACTTAGAAGTCGTTTCACGTAGAACCCCCCTCCTGATTTGTAAGAACTCTTTGGCTTCTCTTCCAGTATTAGCGGGCGATTGTTAAAGGCAGGTTAATTGAGGATGAAAATCGGGTGAAAGTAGATAGAGGCGATTTTAGATTTTTGATTGTTGATCTTTGATTGATGATTTAGCTAGTAAGCAGAAGCTAGCAGCTAGTAAGCTGTTTTCTAATCGCCCTTCTCTGCTGTCCCCTATTGCCTGTTGCCGGTTGCCTGATTTTTCGCCAGCCAATCCAGGTACATCTGCTCCACCGGCTTGTCTTTGGTTTTCAGCAGGTGACGGACGCTCTCGCCGGTGACAAGATGGCAGACCTCTTCGGCAATATTCTTGATGTGGTCTCCGGCGCGCTCCAGCGCGGTGCCCATCAGGAGAACATGCAGGCTTTCCTGGCGCTGCAGCCCCTCGGGGCTGTCCGTGTGGCGCACCAGCAGGAGATTGCGGAAGCGATCCATCTCCGCGTCGGCGCGCAAAACTTTCAGCGCCTGGTCCACATTGCGATCATTGAACGCCTGCTGCGCCTGCTCCAGCATATTTTCCAGAACACACGCCATGCGCGTGAGGTATTCCAGATCCGGCATCTCAATCCGGTTCCTTACAATAGAAGACCGTTCCGCGAATGCCGCGATCAGGTCGCCGGTTCGCTCCAGATCAATCATCATTTTCATGCAGGCCAGCAGCTCGCGCGCCTGGGTGGCATTGACCTGCGTGATGGCCGGCGCCAACCGCTGATCCAGTTCACGATCGAAATTGTCCAGGCGCTCTTCACATTCCTTCACCGCGCGAAATGCCGAAGCAGAGCCGTTCACCAGCCCGTCAATCGAGTGAGAAACCGCGTACTTAGCGGTCACAAAAGCTTCCTTCGTGATAGTCAGCAGGTCGGGAGCGTGAGAGAAATCATCGGACAACGCCAAAGCCGGAAGTAAACCCATAGAAAACCTCGTATAAACACGACTCAATTTCTGGTCTGGTCTGGGACGGGGGAAAATTCGGCCCTGGCACCGATTTATATGGGTTGCAAGATGAAAATTGCATTAAAAATGGGTGAAAATGTGTGGAAAATCCCCGAGGACATAAGCGCGCAGGCAATCCAATTCCCATTGATCCCGATTTGCACCGTGATTTGGGCATGTAAAAAGTTGTCGTAGCACCAAAGAGTTGATCGCGCTAGAATTCCCCGCCATTTAAAATAGTGTTGACACGGAATTAGAAGGACAATGGCTCCGTCTCCCGGGGTCAGGCTCGATGTAAATCTCAGGAAATTCGAACTACATGGGGAAAACTATGGGCATCGAACTCCGTTCCGAGAGCAGCGAAGACAGCGCGGTCATTTATTGCAGTGGTGAGGTGAAAGCAGGAGGAGAAGGCCGCTACTTCCGGGCAACGATTGCGGATTGGTTGCGCCGTCGCCGCAAGGTCACGGTTGATCTGCGGGACATTCGCTACATGGATAGCAGCGGATTAGGAATCCTGGTCAGCATGTATTCCATTGCCCGCACCTCAGGCTCCACGCTCAAGTACGTGAATCTGGTCACGCCGGTGGACTACAGCAAGGCTCCCGCCAGAGACAACGTGGCGTAGTCAACTTCTCAACTTTCCGGCACACCCGAGTGCCGGTGTCCGCAAAGCGACGCATCAACCCCAAACCTCAAATCAGCGGCAAGGCATCTATCCACATAGGAGAATTCTATGAAAGTTGGGGTCATTGGCGCTGGAGCGGTGGGCAATGCGTCGCTTTTGTCGCTGCTGTTGCGGCGCAGCGCGCGCGAAATCGTGGTGGTGAACAGGAACCGCAAAAAGGCCAAAGCGGTTGCCACAGATATGCAATATGGCACACCCATGTTTCCACCTGTCGACATTCATGATGGCGATTATTCTGATCTCGCCGGAGCCGGTGTCGTAATGATCGCTGTTGGCGTGAATGAGAAAACCGGCGGCGCTACCGATCGCAACGATCCCGTCGGAAGGCTCGGGTTACTGGAAAAGAACATCGATATTTATAAAGAGATTCTCCCGCAACTGATCAAAGCCGCTCCCGACGCTGTCATTCTGGTGCTAACCGATCCTCCCGATCCCCTGGCCGACTTCGTGCGCCAGTTTGGATTCAAGCGCGTGCTGAGCAGCGGAACTTTTCTTGACAGCCTGCGATTTCGCTTTCACCTGGGCCGCCGCCTGAATGTAGATCCCGAGAATGTGGAAGCGCTGGTTGTGGGCGAGCATGGAACCTCGGAGGTGCTGTTGTGGTCGTCAGCGCGGGTTTCAGGAGTACCTGTGCTAAGAGGCAGCGAAAACGAGCAGCTTCGCCGCAGCATCGAGCATGAAGTGCGCTTCGCCAATATCACCATTATCGAAGGCAATCAGGCGAGCCAATATGGAATTGCCATGGCAGCGGCGCGAATTGCTGAGATCGTGCTGCGCGACGAACGTTCTGTAATTCCCATCGGCGCCTATAACCCCCAATACGGCGTCACACTCTCGTTGCCCAGCATTGTTGGAAAAGAAGGCCTGGTGGAGATTCTCGAGCCGGAAATGTCTGACCAGGAAAGACAAGCTCTGGAGCGCAGCGCGGAGACGCTCAGAGCCGCGGTTCAGCGAATCAAGCAGGCAGCTTAGAACTCAGGCCACTCTCTTCCCTGTTGAGTTGGCTTTGCAACCAGAACTAACCGGCCGTGCCGTGCGTGCGGTGGGGTGTGGGTCACGTGCGATCACGGCGATTGGCAGCCCCAGCAAAACTCACGGTCAGCTCAGCGGTCTTCAATGAACTGCGCTCTCGGCGCAGAGACCCCGCGTGATTGCTGAGTGCCAAATCCAATCCGCCTGCTTACCTTTTGATCCTCAGACTGTTCGTCCCGCCCACAACCGTATGCGCATGCCCATGGCACGTCAGGCCGCACGAATTCGTTGCTCGCGAATACGAAATTGGCATGGCTCCGTTTGGCCCGACTACGTTCATGTCAAAGCTCACTAGGCCTTGGCCGGTCACTCCCGTGGTGCCGGCAGGGACCCCATGCGAGCTGTGGCAGGCCGAGCAGGAGAATCCGTCCTGGATATGCCGCGCGTGCTCCTTCCAACTTGCACCCGAGTTGATGTAATTCAGGTCGTGACACTTGGCGCAAAGTGCATAAGGCGACACCACACTCGCATCCAGCACCGGATTCAACTGCAGATTGGTAATGGTAGTGCCGGGCAGCGCGCCAGGCAGCACCTGGCTCATCACGTATTGCCGCTCCAGAATGTGGTCGTTCTTTGAACCGTGCACGCCGTTCGGCCCGATGCCTCCGAACTCGCGGTTCTTGTCGCTGTTGTGACAATCGGTGCATAGCAAACGGCTGCTCATCGGTCGCGTCTGCACTTTGAAGCTGATGTCCCACATGTTTCTGAGGACGCTTGGACGCGCCAGGTTGACGGCATCGCGCATCACCGGATGGGCCGAGAGCGCACCAAATCCGAACTGCAGGGAGACATCCAGCGTATCACCCGTGAACAGGGCCCGCGCGGGCATGTAACCATATGCGGCCAGACTCTGTTTGCCCACGCTTTTACCATGGCAGCGAAGGCAGTTTTCGTACTGATAGGTGGCGCTGTTGATGGCTATCCCGTCAGCGCCGACCCCGGCAATCCCCATTTGCGACGGGCGGAGGTTTCCGGTGGAATCGAATGCCAGTGTCGGCTGGGCGGCATGGGCGGCATGGCAATCGGCGCAGGTGGCGTGCCGGTTGCGATCCAGGACGATCGGCTCCCAAACCGTATGCTGGTTCGTGGCGTCTGCGAACGGGTGGGCCTTCTGCCCCGGAGTATTGAAGTCAGCCAGCACGTTCATAATGGGTTGCGCCATGTTGTCGCTCCCGTCGTGACATATCAGACAGGCCTGCGAGGTCTCGTCGGTGTTCGGTGGCCAGTTGGGATTCTTCCGCAGCAGCCCGAGGCTCAGGGCGTTGTGGGACGAGTGGCAGCTTACGCAGGCGGTTTGCCCCAAATTCGCGTACCCCCCGAAGCCGGTCTTCGGCGCTATCGTGGCTGTGGATATCGCGTGAATGCTGTTTGGCCAGGCCGTGAGCGAGTTCGTTCGATTGTTGACCGTGCGGGCTCCGGTATCGTGGCAGGCGAAGCAGAGCTGGCTGGACGTGTTGGCGCGCACCAGGAACTCGGGCATCACGGGGTCCCGGAACTGGTTGTGCACATCGTGGCAGGTGTTGCACTCGATGTTGTTGTTGACCAGCTTCACGGTGGCATCCTTCGTCTGGTGTGAACCCGCCAACGTGGCCACCAGGCTAGGAGCATCTTTTAACTGCGGCTGCATACTGAAGGGATGCGAGCCCGAAAGATCCGTTCCCAGTTTGGCAGTCAAGGCACCCGTCATTTGCAACATGCCGAACGCGACTGTCTGCCCAACCGCCATGGTGCCGTCATGGCAACTCAGGCAAAGCACGCTTGCCGGGCCCACGGTGGTCGCGTTTCCGGGAGTATCCGTGGCAGAGGGATAGAGAATGGATGGCTTTGTCGAAAGCGTCTGGTTCCACAGCGGTGTGGTCGAAAGCGCGTTGTGAGGCGCGTGGCAGTAGAGGCACGCGTTCGCATTCTGCCCGCGAAGGGGCGAGTTGGCCGCGCCCAGGTCGTGAACTCCCAGCACCTCCCGCTGCGGCGGAGTTGGATTTTGTGCGCCAATGACCCCGGCCAGCGCCAACCCGCAGAGTAATACCCGTACCGGCAGTCTCCAATTCACTATTTGGCTCCCTGCCCGGTCTGCTTCAGCGCATGATACTGGAAGACCTGCACCCGGCTGTTATATGAGTCCACCAGGTACACCCGATCGTTACGATCGATGAATAAGCCCGCGGGCAGCAGGAACTGGCCAAACCCGGTTCCATTACCGAAGCGATAGAGCAGCCGGCCCTCACGATCGAACACCTCTACCAGGCCCCACTCGCTCTCTGCTACATAGATGTGGTCCTCTGAGTCAATGGCGACACCTTTGGGGCGATAGATCCCGCCCGCCGGATCTCCGGTGGATCCGATCATCCCCTCGAATTTGCCCTCGCGATCGAACAGTTGCACGCGGAAGTTCATCGCGTCCACCACCACCACGTTGCCATTCTTTACGTAGACCGCGCTTGGCAGGTTGAACTCGCCGGGTTCCGCACCGTGTTTGCCGAAATCGCGGACGACCTTCCCATCTTCATCCAGGATGTAGATGCGGTCGCGCAGCGTGTCGGTCACATAAACCCGATGTGTCTCGTTGTCGATCGCGATCCCGGTCGGACGTTTGAAGAATCCTTCGCCGCCCTTGAGGCTCCCGAACACGTGGCGTGTCTTGCCCTTGGCATCGAACACGAAAACCTTGCCCGCCTTCGAATCCGTCACATAAATGTTGTCGTGATCGTCCACAGCCACACACTGTGGGAATAGCATCGGATCCTTGCCTTTGTCCCAGCGGTCGATGAGTTTGTACTTGTGCTCGGCGGGATCGAAGATGTGCACGCCAGCGATCGCCGGATCCGTGACGATGATCCGTCCATGCGAATCCACCACGACCGCGAACGGCAGCACCATTGGGCGGACATCGGGCTCACCAATCGCAAGATTGGTAATCCTGGTCCAAAACCGGGGCTTGCCGCGCACGTCCCGCTCGGCTTTGAGCGTCTGCTGATAGGTGAGCTTGCGGCCGCCTTCCAGGAGCAGTTCTGGCCAAGGCTCTTTCGGGGCAGGCTTGCCCTTCTTGCTGAAGGCCGTGGCCGCCAACACTATGATGAGAGTACCTGTCCAGAACCAGGAACGGAACCTATGCTCTCGCCACGCCCTCAGAAGACATTGAACCATCTCAACACACTTATGTAGTAGGAGTTTACTATGCGTGGCCCCGAGGGGAGCGTGCTGACGTCTTGCCATGCGCGATTGTATCCGCCGACCAGGGTGAACTTGCGTAGGCGGTACTCCGTGCGGAAATTGTAGCGGTTGCCCCGATCCAGCAGCCCATTATTTAGACGGATTGTCTGGCTTCGGAACTGGGAATAGGCCGCTGCCAGAGACAGATGCCGGTAGAGCAACGTGGAGGCGTTTGCCGACCAGCTATGCCCGTTGAACAGCATGAATTGGTCAGTGAGTAACGAGCCGATTGGCGTCGGGGTCAAGATGCCGGTGGAGGTGAACACGGCGGTGCCGTCAGACTGCGAATAGGAGCCACCAAAGTTGTATCTCTTCCACTGGATCGTGGCGCTCATCGATTCTGCACGGTTTCCCGAACCGTCGATTGTCACCATGCCGCTGTGCGAGCCGCGGAAGCCCAGTACGAACCTCAGATCGCTGTTGACCTTGCGCTTGACGGAGCCTCCGTACATATAAGAACTGGTTAACTGCGTCGTTCCCAGCGTCTGCACATTTTGGAAGTAGTTGAAGTCAGCGGCCGTCTCCCAGCGGGCGAACCTCCTGCTCATTCCCACGGTGGCATTCAGGCCTGTGCCGTTGTCGCCGTATTGGCTCACAGTGTCGATCACACCCAGGCCGAAATACAACATGCCGAAGAGCCGGTTGGAATAGTTGTAATTGGCGTTGGCGCCGTATTGCGAATCCTGGAATTCTCGACCCAACACCCATTGCAGTCGATAAGTGTACTGAGCGCCCACGCTCAGGCCACGGCCCACGTTAAGGCTGCCGCCTGCGTTGTAGAAGAAGCCCTGCGCGTCAGATTCACTCTGCAGCCCGGCTGCCGTCCCTCCGTTCAACGCTGTTTGGTTCAGCAGTGCTACCAGGTTCGTCGTGTAGTTCGCGTTCTGATACAGCGTGACCCGGTTCCAGGGCATGAATGTGTTTGAGGCGGTCAGATAGTTGCTGCTCCAGTCGGTGCCGCCAGAGCCTTCATATTTGGAATGGGACCAGGCCACGCCGAAGCTTCCCTTCCAGGGCAAGGGGTGCCCGGCCGACACGCCGTAGCTTGTTCCCGATCCGCTGCCCGTGATCGGCTCGGACACGATGAACCCCGGAGCGCTAAAGTCACTTGAGTTGTGGTCCCAGTTTCCGTGCAGGCTCCATCCGCCCAATTGGTACGAGGAGTTCAGATCCAGGTTCTTTGATTTATTGTGGCTGTCCAGCCCTTGCAGGTCCGACGTGCTCGATCCCATGGAGTAAGTAGCCGTGAACGTGGGCCAATGCGGCAATAATTCGCTCCAACTGATAGAGAAGCTCTGATTCGAGGAGTCGGTCTGCACCGTGGGTATGCCTGCGACCAGAAATTCGTTGTTCGTGCTGAAGTCTCTTCCGAAAGAGACCGATCCCGGAAAATGACTGCCTCCGAAGAAACTCGCCGTGGCTGAGATCCCGGTGTTCCCTAAAATATTTTGCGCTTCGGTATTCGACTGGTTGCGATCGTAATAGGGACGGACATGGAAGGAGATGAAATTCGGATTGAAGTAGTAACCGTTGAGGTCCCCGGTCGCGTTGAACCCTTGGTCGTGGGACGAGGAGTGGAGCAGGTTTCCAAAATTGGCGCTGTAGCCATACCCGAGCGAGCCGTTCAGATTCATGTTCAGGTTCTCGCCGAGAGTGACCTGCGCAGTGGCAGCAGCCGAGCACAGTACGAGTGCCAGCAACACTCTCTGGATTTTCCGACTGGCCTCGCGTTTGCTACCGGCTCGCATCGCACCCTCTAGGACAGCATCTCGATCTTTGCCGCTTTGCGCAGATTCTGATTGAGGGCAAACCGTACCTGTTCGCGCTTCTGCTTGCGCAACTCGGTTTGCAACTTGGTCTTAGCCTGAATGAATGGCGTCTTGCCGGCGGGCGTGTGCGCGTTGAGCCGGATCACTACCCAGGCGCTTCCCACCTGGATGGCGTCACTAACCTGTCCCGGCTTCAAGGTCCGCGCCACCCTGGCAACTTCAGGGGGCAGGTTCTTCACTTCCATTATTCCGCGATCACCGAAGCGGGTGCGCCAGTCGTCTTCTGACAGTTGCTCCGCGATCAATCCAAAATCCTTGGTGGTTTTAGCCGCGCGTCCCAGGCGCACAATATCCGTGATTTTTGCCTTGGCTTCCGCTTTCATGGCCGGGGTCGCATTGTCCGGCGGAATGATCGAGATGGTCTGGATGGACACGGTCTCGCCACGCTCGAACCGCGCGGAATTGTTGTTGTAGTAGGCCCGCGTCTCCGCCAGGCTCACGGTTGACTTCTGCTCGACCTCAGTCTTAAGCATTTGCTCGATCAGGAGCGAGCGGCGGATCTTGTTGCGCATTACCGCCTTTGAGCCATTGGCTTCCAGCGCCAGGAACTGTTCATAGACCGCACGGCTCGGGAACTGCTTGCGGAAGGCCACTTCCGCGCGGGCCAGCTTCTCCGGCGCTACCTGCAGCTTGCGGCGCTGCGCCTCCTGGTAAAGCAACTCTTCGAAAATCACCATGTCCAGCGCGCCATTGCGTATTTCCGCTTTCATCTGCTCGGGCACGCCGCCGTGCAGCCGCGCATACGGGAACATCGTGTACATCATGCGCGTGACATCGTTTTCCGTGATGACGGCGCCGTTGACGCGCGCCACCGGCTTCGGAACCATCACTTTTGCCGATGCCGTCCCCGGAGTGCTCGCGATCGTCTTCACCGTCGCCGGCGCACGAGACGCGACCTGTGCTGAGGCCATGCATGCCAGCGCGATGCAACAAGAAATCTGCAAGGCGCAATTGATTTTCGATCTCATTCGCTCTCTCCACATCATCCAGGGCCGATCCACAGACTCAAAAACCGGGGAGGGTTTCCCCTCCCCGAGAGTGATTAGAATGCGGTCGGGATGCTGATCCCGGAACCTTCGTTCGAACCGCCTGCACCCGTGAAGTGGCACTGACGGCAGAACTGGGTGGCCGAGGAGGCCTTGGTTCCGTTGGCAGTGTTCGCGCCCGGGTTGTAGGGGGCGGCTATGAAGAAGAACGTGGGCACCGTGCCCTTGCTGACGCCGTTCAGCTTCGCGGTGGTGGTGTACATGCTGTGCGGAGTGTGGCAGGTGGTGCAAACCACATACGCGTTGTCCACGTTGGTCTCGCCGGTGTCCACCGCAAAGCCGGCGCCCGCGCGGGCGTCAACGATGGTCGGCAGGCCATAGTTTTTGTAGAACTCTTCCATCGCGCTGCCGGCGAACCCGGACCCTTTGGCCACTGCGCCGTTCGTGATTTGGAAGAAGTTCGTGGTGGACTTGATTGCCAGGTTGCCGATCTTCGCATTCGGCCCCACTGGGTGATCGTTGCCGTAGTTGCCGAACGAACCGCCGTCCGCGCCCAGCAGGGTGGGGATCGGCTGTTCGCCGTAGCCGGCCGGCAACATGCCCGCCACTTGCTCAAATGACTGGTTGGTCATCATGGCGCCCTTGGCGACGTTACCGTCGTGGCAGGACAAGCACATAGCGATACCAGTGATCTGGCGATCGGGTGAGTTCGCGGTCACCTGTACGTCCCCCGTGGGGAAGTTCAGGGTAGCGGTGTAGATAGGACCAAGGTCCTGGCCCCACAGTTTGTCGTCGCCCACAATACCTTGGGTTGCGACCGATTCGTATTGGCTGGTGGTGCTATTCCATTTATACGTGCCGCCGTTGCCGCGCGCGCCGCTGTGCGGGGCGTGACAGCCGACGCAGCCGCGTCCGCCGTTCTGGTGTGCGCCCAACTTGTCAATGGTGAACCCCTTCGGAGGTGGGGTGACGCCGCCGGGAACCGACG
This sequence comes from Candidatus Angelobacter sp., assembly GCA_036518395.1. GTDB lineage: Bacteria > Acidobacteriota > Terriglobia > Terriglobales > Acidobacteriaceae > Angelobacter. Next base: position 47,748 of record DATDNH010000361.1, read on the forward strand.
TCGACCACTGCCCCGGAGTGAACTGCGCCATTGCTACGCTGGTGCAAACCAGGATTGCTAATGTAACGATCGTTACTCTCCTCATAGTTTTAAAGCCTCCTATCTCTATTAATGCTCTTGCTGCTCAGGACCCGGTTTTTGCCTGGTCCTGTTTCTTGGCCGCCATGGACGACCAAAAACTCTTGCGCTACTTCGGCGCGGGGCTCGCTTCGGCTGCTGCCTGCCCCTTCCGGCGCTCCTCAACTTTCCTCTTCGCCTCAGCATCACGGCGTTCTTTCTCGGCCGACGCCGCCGCGTTGTCGATGTACGCGAACACCTGCATGCGCCCGGGCATCTGTTCGGTCGTCACCACGCGGTTCTTCTTGTCGATCGTGAGGTTGATCAGGCTCTGGAACTGCCCGGGATACAACCCGTGGCCGCCCATGTAGATCAGCAGCCGGCCCTCGGGCGTGAACACCTGTATCCGGTCCTGTACCGCATCAGCCACCCAAATGTGGCCGTCGCCATCCACAGCAATTCCTTTGGGCCGCGCGAAGTAACCGGGGCCGTCTCCGTTCTTTCCCCAGGCGCGGATGAACTCGCCATCCGCATCGAAGATTTGGATTCGGTTGTTCCAGGTATCAGCGACGTAGACGTTGCCCTCTTTATCCACCGCCACGTTCGTTGGCTTCGCAAATTCACCTTCGGCCGTCGAGGCATGCTTCGTTCCCGGCTTCCCCAGCCGCCGCAGGAGTTTGTAGGGCGGGTCAGCGTCATAGACCATGACCAGGTCCTGTTCCGCGTCGGTCACGTACAGCAGCCGGTTCTCGTTGTCGATGGCGATCCCGCCGGGATCGTAGAGCCCTTCCGAGATCGTGCCTTCGACCTTGTGGTTCGGATCGAACACCAGCACGTGTTTCAGGCTGCTGTCAGAAACGAATAACCGGTCGGTGTCGTCGATGGCCAGCCCTGTGAGCCATTTGAAGTTGGCATCCGAGCCGTTCTTGATCATCTTGTATTCGCCGGTGTCCACGTTCACGATGAAGATGGCGCGTACTTTGCTATCGGCAATGTAGACCAGCCCTTTGCGGTCGAACGCCACACCGTTGGGAAATACCAACTGCCAGCGGGGCTTGCTGTCGATCGTCTCACCGGTGGTGACGCCGGCCATCCGCTCCATCCAACTCTGCTTCTTTTTTTCCTGTTTCTTCTCGACGAATTTCTCGCCCGACCAGTAGGTGAGGTACTTGATCCTCGTGATCGCCGGCGGGTTCGGCCACACGATCTTCGACAGGTCAAGGTTCTCCCAGAATTTCCTGCGGTCCACGTAACTCGACTTTTTCTGGTCGTCGTCCGGCTGCGATTGCTTCTTTTTATCCTTCGCGCTCAAAGGCAGAGCGGCGAGCAGGCTTATTCCCAAGGCCAGTACCATGACCGCCTTCCGAACCGCCGAGTTATCGCGAACTGCTCTCATCCCCGCTTCTCCTACTTGCCCAGGTCGTTGTGGCACGTGGAACAGAACTGCATATTGCTTGACTGGTCCTTCACCAGCAGGTTCGGCTGTGCGGAAGCGTGCGGTTGGTGGCACGTCCCGCAGCCCAGCGACGTGCGCACCTTCGAGTTATCGTCCGGATCCATCAGGTCCTTCACCGGGTGATGTTCCACGGGATGCCCACGCCCGTACTTGATGGGCAGGACGATCACTTTCCCGAAGTAGTCCTCCGGCAGTCTGACCTTGCCGTCGAAAATGGTCATCAGGTGTGCGGCCTCGATTCTCTTCGGCTGTGCGTCGGGGCCGTGACACTCCAGGCACAGATCGTTTTCCGACCTGGCCCGCAGCAGCTTCGGATTCTCGCTGCCGTGCGGCTGGTGGCAGGTCGCGCAGCCCTGCTCGAATGCTGGTTGATGCAGATGCTTTTTATTGCGCATCTCCGCTTGCTCCGCGTGGCAGCTCAGGCAAATCTCGACGGAGTTGGTTTTTGGCAGACCGGGCTGACGGCTTGCATGAGGATTGTGGCAATCGGTGCAATCGCTGGCGACGGCTCCGGGATGCTGGACCTTGGCGTCATCGATCGCTTTCGCCTTGTCATCGTGGCACATCGTGCATAGCTCTTTGCTGCTCTTCGCCGTCAGCACGACCTTTCCTTCTTTGGCCGCTTCATGGCAGGTGTCGCATTGCTTGTCTGCAAAAGGCGGGTGTGTGAATGCCTGTATCAATTTGGGACTGGCGGACTCATGCGGATTGTGGCAGCTAACGCAATCCGCCTTCTCAAACGGCTGGTTGCGATGGGCTTTCGCAAGGCTTGCATCTTTCACATCGTGGCAATCCAGGCAGAGGGCTGGAGTTGACTTCGTCAGGTGCTTGACGAACTTGAGTTCCGTCGACGGCCCGGTCATGTGCGTCAGGTGACAGGTATCGCAGCCCATGTCCAGAGCCGCGTGGCGGCTGCCCTTCTCCGGCGTGTGCACGCCAACTGCATGGCAGCTCAGGCAAAGATTTTCTTTTGCTGTCTCGCCGGACGCCGGTTTCAGCAGCAGATTTTTGTTGTCACTGGTATGCGGATCGTGGCACTTGAGGCAATCGCGAACAGCGGGCTTGTGGATCACGCCTTTGATTTCGGCGGGATTCTTGTCAGCATGGCAGGTAAAACACATCGCCGCGGGAGTTGCCGTGATCAGCTTCACCCGCGTGACGTCCTTGCTAACCCGGATCTCGTGACAGCTCGTGCACCCCATCGAAACCGCCGCGTGTACGTTTTTCCCTTTCCCTTTCTCCTCGTGACATTCCAGGCACTTGGCCGAATCCGTGTTTTTGTCCAGCGGCACCGGATGTTCGCCTGCCCGCACATATGTTCCTGACGTCACCAGCAGCGCCAGAACAGCCGTTTTTATGAGTCCATTCATTGCTTACTGCCTTAGCTACGCTCTCACCGAAGAGCTGAGTACTTGACTAGCTACTCTGAACTCAAAAGTGTCCTCTTTTCAGCTCTCGAATACTGTGACCGTGGTCACATGTCACAGTGTGACCGCCATCACACTCGCGATGTGACGTGCGCTGATGGGAGATTTACGTGCAGCATCTGCGGTGTGCAGGAAAAGCGAGAATTAACGATGATCACGGTGGGTTGAACAATTGGGGTATGGGGTTACCCGCGTCCATGTCGTCCACAAAGTCCAGTGAGTGCGCTCAGTGCACGAACGCTCGCGCGGCTGCCGGGTGCTGAATTCAGGCGCTAATTGCTAATTGCCGGTTCATACGGACAGAACGGATCTGATCCCAGCACATCGCCGGTGTGAGCAAAAGCGCGGGCGCGCGAGCCGCCGCATATGTGGCTGTACTCACAGTCGCCGCACTTTCCGTGGAAGAGGTCAGGCGAGTGCAGTGAGCGGAAGATCTCCGAATCGCGATAGATGTCTACCAGCGAATCGCGCCGCACCGTGCCGCAGCGCAAGGGCAGAAACCCTGAAGGAAAAATCTCCCCAATATGGGAAACAAAAACGATGCCGTGCCCGTCGCGAATCTGGAATCCTCGATACACGGCGGTGTTCTTCATTTCCGAGCCGGCCATTCCGGCAGCGCGCATTTTATTGATCGCAATGCGCCGGTAGGAAGGCGCCTCAGTTGTCTTCACCGCAAACGGAGCACGTGGAACCAGGTCGAGTACCCAGTCCATAATGCGCTCACCCTCTTCCGCCGAGACCTCATTCAGCGCTCTGCCGCGTCCCACAGAAATAAGGAAGAAGAGGCTCCAGCGCATGACTGGAAAACTTGTTCTCAGCAGTTCGTAGATGGCGGGCAGATCGTCGGCCGTTTCCTGTGATACCAGCGTGTTCACCTGGATCGGCAGTCCCAGCCGGCCCGCATGCCGCGCGGCTTCCAGCGTGCGCTCAAAAGTTCCGGGAATGGCGCGAATCGTATCGTGTTTTTCCGCGCAAGAGCCGTCGAGACTCAGTCCCAGCGCCTGGATTCCATGGTTCTTCAGATTGGTGATGGCTTCATTCGTCAGTTCCGGAGTCGCGCTGGGCGTGATGGAAACATCCAGCCCAATTCCGCGCGCGTAATCGATCAGGGTGTAAATATCTTTGCGCCGCAGCGGATCGCCGCCGGTAAGAATCACGTGGGGCAGCGGATCGCCGAACCCAATCAATTGGTCGAGAAATGCCCTGCTCTCCCGCGTAGTCAATTCCAGCGGATGGGCCGTAGGCATGGCCGATGCCCGGCAGTGTTTACAAGCCAGCCCGCAAGCCTGGGTCATCTCCCAGTAAACCAGCATAGGATTTCTGGAGAAATTGTGGACAAGCTGGCCAGGATTCGGAGTTGTGTGAGCAACTACCATAACTGCTTCCCCTTTCACCAAAAAGATCAAGAGTCCTTGAGAAACCTTAGTTTAGGGTTTCAGTGAGAAGCGGGGATGTGATGAGCATCACACGTGGGAGGTGGTTGTTTTTGTTGAGTTTATCCCGGGAAAAGAGGGATCGCTACCCAGCACTTTCAGGGCGAAGCCAGCCGTGATCCTGCAGCAAAACGTCTTTGATCTTGCTAGTCCCTTATTCCCTGTTCCCTGTGTTTTTGTCATTCCTAGCAGCGCGATCTGCTGTTGATTTTTGGTCTCTTTCTATTCCTAATCCCTATTCCCTAGTCCCTTGTTCTCGCTGTGGCCTGTTGCCTGTGGCCTGTTGCCTGCCTGTCCCGGCGTGCCGTGGATTGCCTGGTGCCTATTTTCTCCAATGTTTACGCGGGTTGTTACGCGGTTACGCATGCCCGCACACATTTGAATTTGGAGCCGTTCGGGTTTGACTGTTGCCTGTTGCCTAGCCTGTTGCCTGAAGTGTGACGCACGTCACATCACCTCTGCCCACGGTGAAACATAATACGTCCGTAAGGGTTGAAGTAGGTGTGGGGACCAGAAATTCTAGAAACACATTATTAAAGGAGAAATAAAGATGAAGCTAGCTCGGTTGGGACTCATGATTCTATCCATCGCTCTGGTTTTCGCCTTCACGTCGAGCGCCTATGCGCAGGATGACCCGGCAGCGCTGTACAAGTCGAAATGCTCGGTCTGCCATGGGCCGGACGGCAAAGGCACACCGGTGGGAACGAAAATTGGGGTAAAAGATTTCCACGCTCCCGAAGTGGCGAAACTTTCAGACACTGAGCTGTTTGAGATCACCAAGAAGGGCAAAGAGAAGATGCCGGCCTATGACGGCAAGCTAACCGATGATCAGATCAAGGCGCTCATTAAGTACGTTCGTTCATTGAAGTAATCATTTTCACTGGTCAGAATTGCTGCTGATCCGCGGCCCATTGCATACGCGATGGGCCGCAACTGTTTTTCCTCACCAACATCAGTCTGCTGCTCCTTATTATATTTGTTTCGTTTTGATCGCAAGATTCCCGAGCCCGGATAAATCTGCCCGTCGCCATGGTTCAGAAGGGGACCAAAATCGAAACAGCCTACCACATGTTAATTTCAGAATATGAAATAAAAATTGTTCCAGCACATTAAAGTTTCCCTGAAAAAACTACTTGACTGTCTGTAAAGCGGTGATATAGTGCGTGCCCATTTAAGCTTCGTTCGAATCACGGGTTAAGGCGATCGTAGCCAGTATTTAACGCAAGACTCGGCAACATGAAGTCAACCTGGTGGCAGTGAGCCACTCTGGAGGCAACATGAGGTGCAGTCGCCGTTCCTCTCTCCGTCTCGCCAGCCTCTTGTTTGTTCTGACCTCTGTTCTGCCATGCGGCGGCCAGGCCAACGTTACGATGCGCCACAACGATCCCGGACAAACTGGCGCCAATCTGGCGGAAACCAGGCTCAATCACATCAGCGTCAGCACTGACTTCGGCAAGCTCTTTAGCGTGCCAATAAAGGGCGACATGTATGCGCAGATTCTGGTTGTCTCCAACGTGAACATCCACGGGGGCATTCACAATGTGGCATATGCCGCCACCGGCCACGACGTGGTTTACGCCTTTGATGCCGATAACGGGACTGTTTATTGGACGCAGACCTTGGGGACAACCGTACCTCAGTGTGTGATCGGCAGCGAGGACATTCCTAATGAGGTCGGCATTGTCGGTACTCCCGTCATTGATGTGGGTCTGAGCGCAATGTACGTAGTTACGAAGACCTTTGAGAATGTTACAGTGCAGACGCCATGCTCAACCGGCACTCAGGTATTGAGGCTGCATGCTTTGGATATTGGAAGCGGCGCGGAAATACTCAACGGTCCGATTGAAATTACAGGCAGTGTCTCCGGAATGGGCAGTGGAAATATGAGCGGTACAATCACATTCGATCCCAGCCTTCAGAACCAGCGACCCGGACTCACGCTGGCCAATGGGAACGTTTATATCGGTTTCGCCTCGCACGGAGACCAGGGTAACTATCATGGCTGGGTACTGGCTTACACTGCTAACCCTCTGAAGCCCAGTCTCGCCAGTCCAAATCCGCTCCCAACGGCAATCTTCAATTCATCAAAAGACTCAGGTGAGGGCGCAGCCGGGATATGGATGTCAGGCCAGGCGCCAGTGGTGATTGATAGTCTCACCGGTGGCCAGGACATTTATGTTGTTACCGGAAATGGCCTGAACAACGGTAACGGTGTGTTCCGCAATTCATTTATCAGGCTCTCGCACAGCACTTTGCAGGAAGTGGATTATTTCAGGCCTAACGAGAGTCCCGATCCCGATAGCTGCGATTGCGACCTGGGAGCTGGCGGCCTGCTTGCGATTCCCGGTACAAACTTCATCGTAGGCGGCGGGAAACAGAATGCCAGCATCCCCGGCAGCCCTCCTAATCCCAGTGAACTTTTCCTGGTGAATATCAACAGCATGGGCGGATACACAAGTAATTTCACGTCAATCGTGGCCGATGGAGGAAATATTTTCAGCTCCCCGGTGTGGTGGAACAACAACATGTATTTGTGGGGTACATTCACCACACTCAAAAGCTGGGCCTGGACTCCCAGCCCCGGTAACCCCAACGCCGGCAGCTTTAGTAGTTCCCCTTCTCTACCTACAGAGTCGAGTCCTCCTAAGACTCCGCAGGGCTACAGCGCCAACGCCGGACTGTCCATCTCCGCCAATGGGAACGACCCGCAAACCGCGATTGTCTGGGCTCTGAAGCCAACGACAGATCCTAACAAGCCAGTAGGTCCGGGCGTTCTGCCCGAGCTAGCATATGGCAGTCTAGCCGTTTTGTATGCTTTTGATGCCATCACATTGAACACGCTTTATTCCAGCGATCAAAGAGCTGCCGACGCGGTCGGCTTTTATGCCAAATATGATTTGCCAACCATTGCCAATGGGAAAGTCTATGTGCCCACACGTAATTGGGACGGCACCGGTAACACCCAGATCCCGGTTTATGGGTTGTTTCCCAAACGCCGCGCAGTCAGACCATTGAGCGAGCCGGCGCCCATCACCAACCAAAATTACAGCTTTTTCCCGGTTGATCCGGCTGACCAGACGGTTGAAACTCCTGATCACTTCGATCTGAGCGGCGATTTGCCTCCGGGAATGACTTTTACTTTCGCTAGCGGCCAGTTGAGCGGCTCGCCAAGCTACCCGGGAGTTTACGATTTCACGGCCACCGCCAACTACGTTGATGGCATGAAGATTCCGCAGGAGTATGCGCTTTCAATCTGCCAGACCGGAACAGGCCCCAACATCTCGGCTGTTATTCCTTTCAACACGTCTTACGTGATTGGTACCGTCCACAACAACTCTTCCGGAGTTTACAGTTTCGATCTTGTTTCCGGAAGCCTGCCTCCTGGAATGGTGCTGGACAAGACGACGGGTATGGTTTCCGGTGCGCCCTCCGTGGCCGGAACCTACTATCCCAGAATTCGGACCACGCGCCTGCTAGATCCTAATGTGTCATCTGTAGCCTGTCCGGCGAACACTACGTCTGATCTCTTTTATCAACTCACGGTGACTTGTACCACGGGGCAGTGCCAGTTCGAGGGATATAACGATGGACTGGATGCCAACAATGTGTGGGGCTGGGCCTGGGACAAATCGCAGCCTAACTCTCCCATCGAGGTTGACATCTACGACTCTCCGTATACCGTGGTCCCCGCCGGCACACCTCTGATTGCGCGTGTCACCGCCAACCTTTTCCGCCAGGACCTGCTCGACGCGGGCAAGGGTAACGGGTACCATGCTTTCACTTATCCCATTCCTGGAAATCTGCAAGATGGGCAAACACACAGCATCCACGTGACTTATGCAGGAACACTGCAAGACCTGGGATGGAGTCCGCGGTCTTTCGCTTCAGCGCGTTTTGTCGGAACACACTCCAATAATGACTGCGATCACATTGACGGATTTGCCCTGGACAACTGGCAGCCTAACGTCCCTATTGATGTGCAGATTACCGACAACGGTCAATTCCTCGCCACGCTGGTCGCGAATTATGACAGCACAATTGTTCCCGCAACTTCCGGTCACGGGACACACGGCTTCCTCTATTACACGCCGTCCCGACTCAAGGATGGATCATCGCATCTGATCACGATTACCTTCAAGTTGTCTGGCGGAACACTTGCCTCAACCAGCCGTTCTCTTTCCTGCCCTGTTGTACCCGCATCCTCAAGCCCCAGTTGGGAAGGCTGGTTTGACAACGTAACCTGTGAACGCGTGGATGGGTGGGGTTGGGATGCCAACCTTCCCAACACGCCGATTGACATGAGAATCATGGCTGATGGCGTGCCTGCAGCGATTCTCACCGCCAACTACTTCTCCCAGGATCTATTGAATGCCGGCAAGGGCAACGGCGCGCATCGCTTCCTCTACTACTTTCCTGATTTTCTTAAGGATGGCCTGACACACTACATAACTGCGCAGATTGTGGGCCAGAACACCAATCTCCCCATTAGTTCCTCGATAACCAATGGATACATAACCTGTGCTGCCATTCCGACTCCAACGGGACCTCCACCGGGACCTATCAGTAATACTCAGCCCGGCTCAGGAGTTTTGGTTTCAGGCGGGCAACCGGTAGGTATCTCGCCGGGGGTGAGCGCGACGTTTAGCTCTGTTTCTGCGGCCGGATTTACGTCGTTTGTTGCGCTTGATCCAGCCAACCTGGGACTGCTTCCCGATGGCTACGCTTTTCCGCATGCCCCCGTTAGTCCGTTAGCTTTTGAGATTTCCACGACTGCGGGATATACAGGGCCGGTCTCTGTCACGTTCACCATACCGAGCGTGACAGATTCGGCCGAATTTTCCGCACTCCGGGTTCTGCATAATGAAAACGGCGTGTGGATGGACCGCACAGTTCTGCCGCCAGATTTCAGTTCGCACAGACTCACCGCCCAGGTGAGTTCGTTCAGCCCGTTTGTAATTGCCCGTCTGATACAGGGTCCATTCGCTTCTACCGTTGCGCTCAACGCAAACGGAAATTCTACTTACGGACAAAACGTTGTCTTTACGGCCACGGTATCTGCCACCGGTGCGACTCCTACCGGGACTATAACTTTCACTGAGGGAGCCCAATGGTTAGGCAGTGCATCGCTGAACGGTTCGGGGCAGGCCTCGTTCAGCACCAGCCTGCTTACAACAGGACCTCATCTGATTTATGCCAGCTATAGTGGAGATTCTGTTTATCCTCGTGGCTCTGCCTGGTTCAATCAAATAGTCAGCCTTGCGCCTCTGTCTGTGGTTGCAAGTTCGACTTCGCGGGCTTATGGCGCCGCCAACTCGGGACTCACCGGCGCCGTTACCGGATTGGCCAACAATGACAATATCGGAGTGAGTTACTACTCGACCGCCAGCAGTACGAGTCCTGTTGGTAAAACGTACCCCATCATCTCCGTGCTCTCTGATCCTTCTGGAAGGCTCAACAATTATTCCGTATCACAGGTTCAGGGCACATTAACGATTTCCCCGGCGCCCCTTCTCATTGCCGCGAACGACAAAACCCGGCTCTATGGCGATGCTAATCCTGTATTCGATGGCGTGATTTCCGGCGTCGTGAACAACGATGGGATTACTGCCAGCTTCAACTCAGCCGCTGGGCCTGCCAGTACGATTGGTACTTATCCCATCACTCCATCAGTCAGCGATCCCAACGGCCGGCTGGTCAACTACAGCTTGTCCATGTTCAGTGGCACTTTGACGGTGCAACCCGCTCCGTTGCAGGCTACGGCCACCAACAAGACTCGTGCCTATGGCACTCCCAATCCAATATTGGATGGGACCATTACTGGCATCCGCAATGGCGACAACATTCAGGCGCAGTATTCAACCACAGCGACAACACAGAGCCCGCCAGGGACATATCCGATTACGCCTTCGCTTTCTGATCCTAATAGCAGGTTGGGGAACTACTCCGTCGGAATCACCAATGGCACTCTGACGGTCACGGATTGCACTCCGCCGGCTCCTACCGGTTTGATCGCAACCGCCATTTCAAATACGCAAGTGAACATAAGTTGGGCAGCTCCGAGCGCAACGTTCGATCACTACGAATTGGACCGCAAGCAAAGCATCTCGGCTTCCTTTGTGAAGATAGCCAATATCGCTAATAACACAACGAGCTATACGGATCTGAGTGTGGCGAGTACGGTCGGGTATCTCTATCAAGTTCGAGCCGTCTGCTCGTCCGGAAGCTCGTCACCAGGCAGCAACATGGATCTGGCAACCACAATGAGCTTTACCGATAGTCCGTTAACCGTTGGTGTGACCGCCATCAAGGCGCAGCATTTCAATGAACTACGTGCCGCCGTGAATGCCGTGAGAGCCACAGCGGGGCTGGCGCAGGCGAACTGGACCGATCCATCGCTGCCAGGCGTTGTTGTTAAGGCCGTACATATAACCGAGCTTAGGCAAAACCTGAATCAAGCCTTGCAGGCGATGGGATTCTCGATCCCGTCGTACACGGACAGCACGTTGAATTCAGGATTCGTTGTCAAGGCAGTGCATGTCGAGGAGATTCGTCAGGCAGTCAGGTGACGCGACGATGGAAACACGTTGTTCTCAACATAGTAGTTTGGTCGTCTCTAAAAACCTGGTGAAACAAATTGAGGAAATGTTATGACAACCAAGAAGAACTGCGTAACCGGAACGAGACAGAGCGTACGAGTGGCATTTTTGATGGTCGTTGTCTTCGCGATGGCGCAATCTGCCACAGCTCAATGGGCAACCAATGGTACGAATATAAATAACACCAACACAGGCAATGTCGGAATCGGGACAACAGCACCACTGGTGACCTTTCACGTGGCTAGCACAAACGCCTCTCTTACCAGAGGCGCTCTTGTCAGCCAACACACGGATGATGGCAACTCTGCGCTGCTTACGTTGCTGAAGACTCGAGGCACAATCGCCGCGCCAACAGCAACAGCAAATGGTGATTTTGTCGGCAGCATCTTCGGTGCAGGCTACGATGGTACCCAATACGTATGGGGCAGCCGCATGCGCTTTGCTGTGGATGCGCCTGTGACGACAGGATCTGTGCCCATGGCGATAGAGTTCTTGAGCGGGCCTAACGGCGTTAACGAGAATATGCGAATCACCTCCGGAGGAAATGTGGGTATCGGCACCACAAGCCCGACCTTCCTGCTGGATGTGATGGGCAGTGGCAGCACTCCTTTTCGTGTCCGCGACAGTAACAGCCGCGAGTATTTTTCCACGACTACACGCACGAACACCTACGGGACAACCGCAATCGTAAATCTCGTGGGCAGTCGCCTGACAATTGATTCTGATGGTCCGGAAGGCGGCAACAGCACGATATTGCGCCGCATGGTAAACCACCTGATTATCAATCCGTCCGACAATCCAGGTTATCCGGGCGGGTTTATGGTGAAAGGACAGGACGGTTCTAGCATCATGTTCATCGATCAACACACAAACGGCAACGTTGGGATCGGGACCACTACGCCATCAAGCAAGCTGCAAGTGCTCGGAGACATAACGGTAAGCGGCACAGGAAATATTGCGGCCGCTGGCACAATCTCAGGCGCAAATGTTATCGCCAAATATCAGGACATAGCTGAATGGGTTGTGGCGCGAAACCCGATGCCTGCGGGCACAGTCGTGGTGCTCGATGCTGAAAAATCAAATCAGGTTGCCGCATCTCAACAGGCCTACGACACCCGAGTGGCAGGCGTAATTTCCGCCAGCCCCGGTGTCATATTGGGCCAGGGCGCACCGGACAAAGTCGCGGTCGCCACCACCGGCCGGGTGCGCGTTAAGGTTGATGCCACGCGCTCGCCCATTCGAGTCGGAGATATTCTGGTCACGAGCGACAAAGAAGGGACAGCCATGAAGTCTGAGCCGATCGACGTCGGCGGAACAAAGATTCACCGTCCAGGAACGATTGTCGGAAAAGCTCTTGAGCCGCTTACGAATGGGAATGGGGAGATTCTTGTATTGCTGAGCCTGCAATAAGACAAGTTTCTACCTGCTACTAACTAGTCTAGCTCGCTAGTTTTGTGGCCAGCTCTTCTGATTTGGGATTGCGCAGGAACATCAATACCAGATTCAGCGCAAACAGCGAAACTGCTGTCAATTCGATAACCGCTGAAACCGGCAGCACGTTCCATGCCCAGCGCCCATAGCCTTCGTAGGCAACCACTTCAGAGGTCACGCGGAGAAAACAGCCCAGATTCAAGAGAGCCAGTGCGGCGAACATCAAGCGCGTGCTGAAGATGCGCACGAATCCGGCAAAAAACGGCAGCACCCGTGGGCCAATGGCAAACACCATGGTGGAGATGAAGCCTACTGTCAAAGCGTGTCGCGATGCGCCCCAGATGCCGCCTGCGCGATCGGCGCGCGAGGCCCACACTCCCAGGGCCGCGGCGACGATCATCCAGACATAGGCGACGCGTACAAAAACGGGAAAAGTGTGGTGAACACCAATCAGCTTGGCAGGGCGTTGCGCAGGTTCACCGATACGTAACGCCAGCGCGACGACCAGCGCGCCAACCAGTAATAACAAGCATCCGAGTGGAAAGAAACCCGACGCGGCAATCGCCACACCTGCATAATTCAGGACAATTCCACACAGCAATCCGGCCTCCTGTGGTTGTTCCAGGCCAAGGAAAACCGGCACCCAGCGCGCCGTGAATCCCCAAACCATGGGGACCAGCACGCCCCAGCCCAGCAGGACAAGATAACGTTGATCGAAGCGGTGCGGGAAAGCAGGACTGTCGCCCGCCCAGGCGACATAAATGCCGCCGCCAAGATTCACAATCAACGCCAGCAAAAAGGCGCAGGTGGCCAGGATCACTGTGACCATCCACATTTCCAGGGGCTTTTTTTGCGCTGAAGGAAGCCGCTTGTGGCTGGACACCGCGCGAAAGAAGATCAGGAACGCAGCCAGTTCGAGCACCGCAGAGACCGGCAACAGGACGCGCCAATGCCAGAGATAGGAATTCACAAGCCAGCGCAGCAGCACGCCACTGGTCCACATGCCCCAGCATAGCCAGCCAGAAAGAAACCTTGTACCTCTGGCAGAAATTTTGATATGTGGCAGAGAATAGAAACCCAGGCCGAGAATAAAACTTCCAATCCAGCCAAAAACCTGCGCGTGACCGTGGGCCTGGATCCAGGCTGGTGAAAGCTCGCCTGAACCATGCCGATTGCTGATGGAAATCAGGTTCCACACGCCGAGAAAGGTTCCCGGCAGGAGCATGAAAAGCAAACCGGTCCCGATATAAGCGCGCAGAAGGAGCGCGAAATGCTTTTCCTTCTGTACTAGCAGTGAGTAGGGAACCTCGTCGGGGCGCTGCTGCGCAGATTGAATTTCGACCAGACTTCCAGACACTCTTTTTTCCCCCAGCTTTTAGCACGTTATGTTGCTTGAAGCGAGACTTCTGTTCTCGCTGGTTTCTCCCGACTTCGGACTTCTGACTTCTGATTTCTGACTTCCCATATCTCGCAGAGATATCAAGGGCGAAGCCCTTGGCTAGTTATTAGATTGTTGTTCCAGATCCAACGCACGCGGGAAGAGAATGTTGTTTTCCAGGTGGATGTGCTGGTGCAAATCGCGTTCAAACTCTTTCAACCCAATGTAAAAGGCATGATAGCTGGGGCACGCGTCTGCAGGAGGTGTGTAATCGTTGCTTAGTTTGCGGATAGTGCTGACAAGCGAACCAGCGTCATCGTGTTCATGGACCATCACCTGCACCGGGTTCGCCAGGGTCCCGAACCCGGGTCGCGGCGCGGATTGTTGCAGCTCCAGCGCGCGCTCCAGCCGCACCACCGCGGGAAACAGAATCTGCTCTTCCTTGATCATGTGCGTGGACATCTCATCGCGAAGCGTCAGAAAAAGCGCCGCAATGCGCTTCAGCTCCGGATGCGCATGACCATGCTTGTTCTGGACCTTCTCACACAAGGTCTCCAGCCGCGCCAGCTCCTGGCGAACATACTTGTGATGTTTGCGGACAATGTGTTGCATGAGGTCGGCCAGAGTGGCAGCTTGCCAATCAGTGCCCTCCGATCCGGCATTTTCTGCCGCAGCCGCTTCCAGTTTTTCCACTACCTCTCCCAGGGAAAGATGCAGGTCAGCGCAAGCCTGCTCCAGCGACTTGCGTCCGCCGCAGCAGTAATCGATGCCCAGTTCCTCAAAGATGCGGAGGGATGAGGGGGTTTCCGTGGCAATCTCGCGCACGGTCTTGTCGAGTGTGATGGACATGATCAACTCCTTCACACGAGACTAGAGCGTCGCAGCTAAGAGTGGCTGTGATCTATATCACAACGAGTTCAGCAGTCAGCACTCAGCCCACGGGGGTTCGCTATTCCCTGTTCCCTGAACTGTGGCCTATTGCCTATTGCCTGTCGGATTAGCCTGCTTTCGGATAAGCCTCGGCCAGGGTGCTCTGGTAGTCGGCAACGAATCTTTCGATACCTTTGTCTGTGAGATCATGCTTCAGATTGAAGCTCTCCCAGGGAGCACTTAGGTCCAGTTCCTTGTAAGGGATCGGTTTCAGCGGGGCTTCTTTCGTGTTGACTGCGTTGTACTTGAAGTTGGCATCCGGCAGAGGGAGGTGTTCTGCCGCCCACTGCTCCAGAATCTTCACCGGCGAGGTGACCAGTTCGGAGCGCAGCGCCATCGCATAAAGCAGGTGCTGAAGAGTACGCAAGCTGGCGGTCAATACATGAACATGCCCATCGCCGCGCTCGTACATTTTTTTGATATTGCGCACCACATCCATTCCGTTCTCGCCACGATCGTCCAGCCTTCCCACAAACGGCGAGACATACGCTGGTTCGCGAGTATCTTTGGTAGCGGCATACACGGCTGCGGCCTGTTCCTGGGAGAAACACAGCGTCATGTTCACGCGTATGTTTCGCTGCACAGACATTTGGGCGGCGCGCATGCCTTCCGGTATGCACGGATACTTGATGTAGGCGTTGGGAATCCATTTGAACATCTCCGCGCCCTGCTTGAGCATTTCTTCCGCCGTGGTATTGAAATCGGCGAAGACTTCAATGGAAACGCCGGCACTGCCAACCAGCGGAGAGATACTTCGTACGATGCTCTTATATTCTTCCTGCTGCTCTTCCGCCGTAAGTTTGTGGCCTGAAGCGATCCGTTCCTGGATCTCAGGATTTTTGGCGACATAAGTTGGATTGGTCGTCTGTCCGTCGAGAAATCCAAGCAGGTCACGCATGCGGCGCGTCTCGTCGGGGTCGCCGCCATCCAGCAGGATCTTTGTGCTCGGCTTTTTTGCGGTATTGATGGGCACGCAAGTCACTCCTTCCTTTGTTCCCTTTTTCTGTGCGATGCCACGAAGATGGTACGGAGATGTCGGCAAAGATACTTGCTTTACTACGCCGCTTGAGAACCCGGCAACTCCTCATGGTCACTATTCTTGATTTCTGGCAAAGTGAACAGGAGAATACGGAATCCGGGTGCAGGTCTCACTGAGCGCAAGAATTCAAAAAAGACATCGTTATTGCACATGGAGCAAGTTGGAAATTCGTGTCCCTGGAGCAATGTGACTTCCTGTGCGAGGCGGTGCTGAGGATGAAATACGCTATAGACTCCATCGGCCAGAATTGGATCGTGCGAGGCAAATGTAAGTTGCCGGATAAAACGCAAAAGGCGGCTCTGCCCTCCGGGCCGATGGTTCACGAGACGAAAAGAAGGTGGCCTGCGCAATTGATCAGTTCTGGATTGCCTACTTTTATTAGAAGACGCAATCGGCTGGCACGTTGGCCCGTCAGACCACAGCCGCTGGTAAAGGTGTTGTAAAGTCTCGTGCCCGATGAGATACGACCACGCAATAGCATCTGCTCAGAAATACAGCTCGCAGCTTCGGCTGAATCCGTTGACTCACAAAGGAGAAGAAATGAGCTCCGGCGTGAGCGCATCTGTCAAGTACTTAATTTCCACAGGCGTTAGACTATGATGTTGCCTCGCACATACCGCAGGCCATATCCTTCATCACAAAGAGAAGACAAGGACAACATCATGGTTACTCTGAATCAGCCCCTCGTGCAGAAAAATGTCGAACTGCTTCAGGACAAAGCTACGCGGCTGCGAATGGATTCTGTTCGCTCAACCTCCGCCGCGGGCAGCGGCCATCCTACAAGCTGTGCCTCTGCCGCCGAAATTATGGCAGTCCTGTTTTTCTCCGTCATGCGCTACGATCCGCAAGATCCAAAGAACCCGGCCAATGACGTGTTTGTGCTCTCAAAGGGACATGCAGCGCCCATTCTCTATTCAGCCTGGGCGGAGGCGGGCCTGTTCCCTCGCGAGCGCCTGCTCACGCTGCGCAAGATTGATTCCGACCTGGAGGGCCATCCCACACCGCGACTGCCATTTGTGGATGTAGCAACGGGATCGCTCGGACAAGGAATCTCCGCCGGCCTGGGCCTGGCAATCAATTTCAAGCAATTGGAGAGTCAGGCCAATCGCATCTATGTTCTGCTCGGCGATGGCGAAATGGCGGAAGGCTCTGTCTGGGAGGCCGCCGAAGTTGCACCCTACCTGAAGCTGGACAATCTCTGCGTCACGGTCGACGTGAACCGCCTGGGGCAGAGTGGGCCAACCATGCTCCAGCATGAGATGCAGATCATTCAGCAGCGATGGGAATCCTTTGGCTGGCACGCGATCACGGTGGACGGGCACGATATCTCCGCGCTGCTTGCGGCTTACAATGAAGCCGAACAGACACGCAACAAACCAACTGTGGTTCTGGCCTGCACTTTCAAAGGCAGAGGTCTGGGCAAGAACATTGAAGATCAGCTCGACAGGCACGGCAAGCCGCTCGAAGGTGATGATGAGAAACAGGCGCTGGCTGCGCTTGAGAGCCAGTTGCGAAATGATCTGCCAGAGTGGACTCCAAATCTGCCTGCCAAAAAAGCCGCATCTGCTCCGCTGAAAGCCGAACCTTCCTATCCCTCGCCGCCTTACAAGATTGGCGATAAGGAAGTGGCCACCAGAAAAGCATTCGGCCAGGCGTTGGCGGCGATCGGCGCCGTAGATGATCGCATCGTCGCGCTCGATGCTGACGTGAAGAACTCAACTTACACTGATGAATTCTTCGGCAAAGATCCCGGGCGGGCGACCGAGTCCTACATTGCCGAGCAGAATATGGTAGGCATGGCGATGGGCCTTTCTGCCCGCGGAAAGATTCCGTTTGCTGCCACTTTTGCGTGTTTTATCACTCGCGCTTATGACCACGTCCGCATGGCCGCAATCGGCCGCAACAACATCAAGCTCGCGGGGACCCATGTTGGTGTCTCCATTGGCGAAGACGGGCCGTCGCAGATGGGCCTGGAAGATCTGGCGATGATGTGCCCACAGCCCGACTACACCGTGTTGTATCCAAGCGATGCAACGTCTGCATGGGCTGCAACTTTATTGGCAGCCAGGATCAATGGGCCAACATATCTTCGTCTTGGTCGCCCGGCCAACCCAATTGTCTACGCGAGCAATGAACAGTTTGAAGTGGGCAAATGCAAAGTACTGCGGCAAAGCGAGCACGATCAGGTACTGGTAGTAGCCGCCGGCGTAACGCTGTTTGAAGCGCTTGCGGCCTACGACGGGCTGAAGGAGGCAAACATATTGATTCGCGTGATTGACCTCTTCAGCGTGAAACCAATCGATGAGGAGACGCTCCGCGCCTCGGCCAAAGCTTGTGGCGGAAAAGTGATCACAGTGGAAGATCACTATGTCCACGGCGGGCTGGGAGACGCGGTACTGGACGCGCTTGCGGTTGATCGCGTCAGCGTGACAAAGCTCGCAGTCCGCGAAATTCCCCGCAGCGGAAAACCCAAGGAACTGATCGACCGTTACGGAATCTCAAAGCGGCATATTGTGGAGGCAGTGAGAAAAGTAGTAACTCGTTAGCCACAGATCAAAACCATTTGGCCGCGAATTGCCACGAATCAACGAATTCTCCGCTCAATACCGTGGCGAGGAAGCGGGATTGTAGTAATCCATATCGATGCCGAGCTGGAGCCTTGCTGCTTCCGACATGCGACCGGGATGCCATTGCGGCTCGAAGACGATCTCCACGCGGACTTCTGTGACTTCCGGCAGGCGCGAAAGTTTTCTTTCTACATCGGCCTTGAGCACGCCGCCCATGCCGCAACCTGGCGCGGTCATGGACATCTTGATGTCAATCAGCTTGCCGCCTTTTTCGTGAGGCTGAACGACACATGAATAGATCAGACCGAGATCCGCAATGTTGACGGGAATCTCCGGATCGTAGACCGTTTTCAGCTCTTTCCAGATCATCTCGTCGGTCAGCTCTCCCTGTGCGGCAGCGGGCGTCTGCTCCGCGGATGCGGGCGCGAAGCCAAGCGCGTCCGCATCCTTGGGAT
This sequence comes from Candidatus Angelobacter sp., assembly GCA_036518395.1. Taxonomy (GTDB): domain Bacteria; phylum Acidobacteriota; class Terriglobia; order Terriglobales; family Acidobacteriaceae; genus Angelobacter. The sequence continues at coordinate 66,517 of DATDNH010000361.1, forward strand.
CAATGCGGTACATGCCGCCGACATCAAGACCCATGACGGTATAACTGCCGCCCAGCTTCTGCATGACCCTCACCCGCGTGCCGGAAGGCAGCGTATGAGAAATGCCGCTGGGAATCTCCATGGATTCGCACGAACGAGTGAGAGTGATTACTTCGGGATTCATGACTTGGCCCTTGGCCTTTGGCCCTTAGCCTTTAGCTCCTGTGTTTGTGCATTTTGCCTGTTCGCGTTTGCCTTTGATTTTGCTTTTGACTTTCCTTAATTACTAACTACTAAATACTAAGTACTGGTTTACTCCGTTGACGCTGTTTCCAGTTTTCCTTCGAGCGCTGCTCGCAAGGTATGCCAGGCCAGCGTCGCGCACTTGACCCGCATGGGAAATTCGCTGACCCCGGCGAAGACGCTCAGCTTGCCCAGGTCTGGTTGATCTCCATTAGCATGAAGCTGTCCGGTTACGAGTTTATGAAATCGGTCAAAAAGTTGTTCTGCTTCTTCCCTGCTCTTGCCTTTTATGCTCTGCGTCATCATGGAAGCTGACGCCTTGGAGATCGCGCAGCCGGAGCCCTGAAACGCAATATCGCGAATTTTCCCGTCCTCTTCCACGTCAAGATAAACAGTGAAGTGATCGCCGCAAAGAGGATTGTAACCTTCGGCCTTGTGATTGGCTTCCGCGAGCGCGCGATAGTTGCGCGGAGTCTTGCTGTGCTCCAGGATCACTTCCTGATAAAGCTCGCGCAGGTCAGCCATTACGCCAGGACCTCCCGCACTTTTTGGATGCCCTCGACCAGCGCGTCCACTTCTTCTCTGGTGTTGTACATGGCGAAGGAGGCGCGCGCTGTGGCTTCCACGCCAAAGCGCTGCATGAGCGGCTGAGCGCAGTGATGGCCGGTACGAATCGCGATGCCTTCCTGGTCGAGAACGGTGCCGACATCGTGGGCATGGATGTCGCCCAGCACAAAAGAAATCACCGCCGCTTTTGATTTCGCGGTGCCGATGATTCGTAGCTCCGGAATGGATGACAGCGCTTCCGTCGCGTAGACCAGCAGCTCATGTTCGTGGGCGGCAATCCGGTCCAGGCCGACATTCGTAACGTAGTCGATGGCAGCGCCAAACCCGATCACACCGGAAATATCGGGAGTCCCTGCTTCAAACTTATAGGGCAGCTTGTTGTACAGCGTCTTTTCAAAAGTGACCGAGCTGATCATGTCTCCGCCGCCCTGGTAGGGAGGCATGGCCTCCAGCAACGCTCGTTTGCCGTAGAGAGCGCCAATACCGGTTGGACCGTAAATTTTGTGGCCGGAAAAAACGTAGAAGTCGCAATCCAGCGCGCGGACGTCGACCGCGATGTGAGGAACGGCCTGCGCGCCATCCACCAGCACAGGGAGGTTCCGGTGGTGCGCAATTTCGACCACCTTCTGCAAGGGAACGATTGTGCCCAGAGCATTCGATACGTGGGCGATGGCAACCAACCGGGTCTTTGGTCCGAGCAGCTTCTCGAATTCGTCCAGCAGCAGCTCGCCACGGTCGTTGACCGGAATCACGCGCAGGCGCGCGCCCTGCTGCTGGCACAGAATCTGCCAGGGGACGATGTTCGAGTGGTGCTCCAGCGCCGAGATGACGACTTCATCGCCGGCGCCGATGTTGGCGCGCCCGTAGGTCTGCGCAACCAGGTTGATGCCTTCCGTTGTTCCACGAACAAAAACGATCTCACCGGCTTCGGCGGCGTTGATGAAGCGCTGAAGCTTCGCGCGGGCATGCTCATAGCTCTCGGTAGCAATCTCTGAGAGCGCGTGCACACCACGGTGGATATTGGCGTTGGAAGAGGTGTAATAACTGCTGATCGCATCGATGACCGCCTGCGGCTTCTGCGCAGTAGCGGCATTGTCCAGATACACCAGAGGCTTACCGTGCACCTTTTGTCTCAAAATGGGAAAATCTTCGCGAATTTTAAAGACATCGAAGCCCGCCGGCTTCCCCGCGGTCTGAACCTGTGGATAGGTGTTAGCAGCGGCGTTCATCCGACCTCCTCCCAGCGCCTCTCGGCCGACCCGTCTCCCGGAGTCGGTTTGGCCACGGTGTCAGGCAGCCATTTCTGGATGACGCCTGACAAATATTCGCGCACAGAATCCGACTTCATGCGGTTCAGTGACTCGTTGGCAAACGCCATGAGCAACAGACGGCGCGCGGAAGCTTCGTCAATGCCGCGTGAACGCATATAAAAGAGGGCGTTCTCTTCGATCTGACCAATGGTTGCGCCGTGCGTGCACTTCACGTCGTCGGCATAGATTTCAAGCTGTGGCTTGGTGTCAATCTGGGCATTGTCGGAAAGCAGCAGGTTGCGGTTGGTCTGCTTGGCGTCAGTCTTCTGCGCATCTTTGTGAACGATGATGCGGCCATGAAACACGCCGTGCGAAGTGCCATCGAGAATGCCGTTGTAAAACTGGCGGCTGCTGCAATGCGGACTGGCATGCTCAACGAGCATGTAGTTGTCCATGTGCTGGCGTCCGTTGCCGATGAACAATCCGTTAATCAGGCACTCGCCGCCCTCGCCCGCGAGCACGGGATGAACATTGTTGCGTACCAGCGCGCCGCCCAGCAGCACGGAATGCGAGGTCACGTTGGAGGCGCGCGCCTGCTGCAATCGTAAAGTAGAAATGTTGTAAGCGTGCAGATCCTCGCGCTCGATCAGGTAATGTGAAAGCACCGCGTTCTCGTCGGCTACCAGTTCCGTGACAACATTGGAAAAGAACGGGGCATTGCCAAATGAGACATAATCTTCAACGATGCTGGCCTGCGTCTCATCTTCGGCAATGATCAAATTGTGCGGATGCGCCATGGCTGGGTTCCCGCTGGCGACCGAGGCAAAAAGAAAATGAATGGGAGCTTCCAGCACGGTGCGGCGCGGCAGATGGACGTAAGCGCCATCTTCTATAAGAGCGGTATTCAAGGCCGAGAAACCATCGCGACCGAACTTGATGTAGTGGCCAAGATGAGACTCCAGAGCAGCAGGATTGTTGGCAATCTCGTTTGCCAGACTTCCAACTCTAACGCCTTTTGGCAGCGCGCCAGTGTCTGACAGTCCCGGAGCAAAGCTCCCATTCACGAATACCAGACGGCAAGCGGCATGGGGCAGACGGAATTGCTCGAGATCAGCTGGCGCAAGCCGCTGTTGCGGGTGCGTCATGCTGAACGAAGCGTGAGAGATGGCATTTACATTGGTGAAGCGCCAGTCTTCATCCTTCGTGGTCGGGAAACCTGTCTCGCAAAAACGGGCGAAGGCAGCATCGCGCAGTTCACGAAGCCACTTCGGCTGCTTTGCGCTGCGCTTTTCGAGTTCGCCAAAAATCTCAAGGTAATTCCCGAGCCGTTCGCTTGTAGTAATTGAACTCAACTTTTTGCCTCTATTTCCTCTGTGTTCTCTGTGGTGAGGTTTTGCTTTTGCTAATTGCGAATTGCTATTTGCTAATTGCTGCTTCTGGTTCCGCCCACGCGTAGCCCTTCTCTTCCAGTTCCAGCGCCAGTTCCGGGCCGCCGGACTTAGCGATCCTGCCATCCACCAGAACGTGTACGTAGTCAGGCACGATGTGGTTGAGCAAACGCTGATAGTGAGTTACTACCACCATGGCGCGGTCCGGGCTACGGAGGCTGTTCACACCATTAGCGACGATTTTCAGCGCGTCGATATCCAGTCCCGAATCGGTCTCGTCGAGAATGGCGAGTCTGGGCTCAAGCACCGCCATCTGGACAATTTCATTGCGCTTCTTCTCACCGCCGGAAAAGCCTTCATTCACAGGACGGTTCAGGAAGCGCTCATCCATATCCAGCAGGCGCATCTTTTCTTTAAGCAGCGGCAGAAAATCCATCGCGTCCAGCTCTTCCTGGCCGCGATACTTCCGGATTGCATTCAAAGCGGCGCGCAGGAAGTAAGCATTGCTGATGCCTGGTACTTCGACCGGGTACTGGAAAGCCACGAAGAGCCCCTCACCGGCAGCTTCTTCCGGCTTCATTGCCAGCAGGTCTTTGCCGTTCAACAGCACCTCGCCCTGGGCGATCTCGTAGGTTTCGCGCCGGGCCAGCACTTGTGCCAGTGTGCTCTTGCCGGAACCATTCGGGCCCATGATTGAATGCACTTCGCCGGCGTTGACGGTCAGATCAATGCCGCGGAGAATTTCATGGTTGTTGACGCTCGCGTGCAGGTTCTTGATTTCCAACATGCTCATAAATTTTTATCCAACACTTCCTTCCAGGCTGATGCCCAGCAGCTTCTGCGCCTCCACGGCAAATTCCATGGGTAATTCACGGAATACCTGTTTGCAGAAGCCATTGATGATCATTGAAACTGCTTCCTCGGCGGAAAGCCCACGCTGTCGCAGGTAGAAGATCTGGTCTTCGCCGATCTTTGAAGTCGAAGCCTCATGCTCCATGCGGGCGGTGGAGTTCTTTACTTCGATATACGGAAACGTGTGCGCACCGCACTTGTCGCCGATCAGCAGCGAGTCACACTGCGTGTAGTTGCGCGCGCCGGTTGCGCCTTTCTGAATCTTCACGAGCCCGCGGTAGGTATTCTGTCCATGACCGGCGGAGATGCCCTTGGAAACAACCGTACTGCGCGTGTTCTTGCCCATGTGGATCATCTTGGTTCCGGTATCGGCTTGCTGATAGTTGTTGGTAACGGCGACTGAATAGAACTCGCCAATCGAGTTGTCGCCCATCAGGATGCAGCTCGGATATTTCCAGGTGATCGCCGAACCGGTTTCCACCTGCGTCCACGAGATTTTGGAGTTCACACCCAGACACTTGCCGCGCTTGGTGACGAAGTTGTAGATTCCGCCGCGTCCTTCCTTATCGCCGGGATACCAGTTTTGTACGGTTGAATACTTGATCTGCGCATTGTCCAGCGCTACAAGTTCGACCACCGCAGCATGCAACTGATTTTCGTCACGGATCGGCGCGGTGCAGCCTTCGAGATAACTGACGTAAGCGCCTTCATCGGCGATGATCAGCGTCCGCTCGAATTGTCCGGTTTCAGAAGCGTTGATGCGGAAGTAGGTGGAAAGTTCCATCGGGCAGCGCACGCCCTTGGGCACGTAGACAAACGAGCCATCGCTGAATACCGCCGAATTGAGAGAAGCAAAAAAATTGTCAGTGTACGGAACCACTGAGCCCAGGTATTTCTTGACCAGCTCGGGATGATTGCGCACCGCCTCAGAAAACGAGCAGAAGATCACGCCTTTTTCGGCCAGCTTTTCCTTGAAGGTTGTAGCTACAGAGACGCTGTCAAAAACCGCATCCACCGCCACTCCAGAAAGGCGCTTCTGCTCTTCCAGCGGAATTCCAAGCTTTTCGTAGGTGCGAAGAATTTCCGGATCAATCTCTTCCAGGCTTTTGACTGTTGGTTTCTTTTTGGGCGCGGAATAATAAACGATGTCCTGATAGTTAATGGGCCCAAATTTTACGTTGGCCCACCTGGGTTCAGCCTGCGCCTTCTCCTGCGCCGCCCAGTGACGATAAGCCTTGAGGCGCCACTCCAGCATGAATTCCGGCTCTTCCTTTTTGGCTGAAATCAGACGAATCACGTCTTCATTCAAGCCTTTGGGAATTCGGTCTTCGTCAACTGCCGTGACAAAGCCCCACTTATATTCCTGGCTGGTGAAATCCTGTATGGTTTTGGTGCTGCTCATTGTGTTCTCCCGGAATTGAGCGTAATAGAAACCACGCTCCCCTGCTGATGAGCGTGGCTCAGGTGCAACGGCCTGATCAAATCAGTCAATCGAATGTCCTGCAAGGTCCGGCGTAGAGCATGGCTGATCACCTGGGAGTTGCTGCGCACCGTGCATGACGGCTCGAGTTCACAACATCCCGGCGTGGAATAGCATTCGGTAAAGCCAATCGGGCCTTCCAGCGCATCGATAATGTCGGCGACGGAAATGGTATCTGCCGGCCGGGCAAGGCTGTATCCGCCTTTAGCGCCGCGATGCGAGACCAGCAATCCGTGCTCCACCAGTTCCCTGACGATCTTTCCCACGGTGGCAGAATGCATCTTTGTGCCCGTAGCCAACTCGCGCGCGCTGTGTAAAGAGGGCTGCGGTTTCCTGGCAACATACGTCATCAGGACAATCCCGTAGTCCGTTAATTTGTTGAGCCTGAACATGTGGATGATTCGGCCTCTCTGCCCGTCAGCGTGGGCCAGCCCTGAATCTTGACCAATTTAGTCTAAATTGATTATAGGACATTCGGGAGCCGGTGGTCAAAGCTGCCCTCGCCCAATAAATTGCTGCGTTCTGAGTATCCTTTGGCAGGATGATCGATCTAAGACCTGAAAGGACAGTGAGATAGACTGAGGAGCCACGATGCTACTGAATGATCTGCGTTACGCTGCTCGCACCATGCGCCGCACTCCGGTTTTCGCGACGGCGGTGATTTTGACCATCGCGCTCGCGATCGGAGCCAATACAGCCGTCTTCAGCGTTGTGAACACCGTCTTGATCCGCCCGCTTCCGTTCGCCAAGCCCGAGCGGCTGATCCAGGTGGGCGAAAAAAACGACAAGCTGAAACTGACCAATTTCGGCGCGTCAGTGCTGAACTTTATCGCATGGCGAGAGAAGACGCAGAGCTTCACGGAACTCGCCGCCCTTGGTTATGGAACTTTCACGATCAGCGGGAGTGGAGGCGATGCAGAGCAGCTTACCGGCAACCGCATCAGTCCGGCACTCACCCGAGTGCTCGGGGTGGCGCCGATTGCCGGACGCGAATTTACTCAAGATGAAGAGAAGCCCGGAGCTGCGGCGGTCGTGCTGATCAGTGAAGGCCTCTGGAAAAGGCGCTTTGGAAGCGATCCGAGGCTGATCGGCCGCACAATTACTGTGAATGCCGCGCCCGCAACCGTGGTTGGCGTTGTCCCCGCGGCACTCACGCTCTTCTCCGGCAGCGATATCTTTACGCCGCTGGTTATTGATCCGGCAAAAGAAATTCGGCTCAACCACGTGATTACAGTCTTTGGCAGGGTCAAGCCTGGCGTTTCCATCGAACAGGCTCAGGCAGAGATGGACACCATCTCTTCGCAATTGGGAAAGGATTATCCGGAAATTAAAGACTGGGGCATTCACCTGATCACCATGTTCGACACGTTTGTGCCGGCGCAGCTCGAGACAGCGCTTCTCGTGCTGCTGGGCGCGGTGGGTTGTGTGCTGCTGATCGCTTGCTCGAACATTGCGAACCTGTTGCTTGCCCGCGCGGCGGCCAGGCAGAAAGAAATGGCTGTACGGCGGGCAATCGGCGCAAGCGGCGGCAGGCTGCTGCGCCAACTGCTGGTAGAAAGCCTGATGCTCTCAGTCACAGGTGGCGCTATCGGTCTGGCGGGAGCCATAGGAGCTGTGAGTGTGGTCAATCGGGTGCTGCCCCAAAACCTGCTGCCCATACCGGCAGTCACTGTGGACGCGCGGGTGCTGCTCTTTGGATTGGGCGTGACAATCATTTCCGGCCTGCTGTTTGGAATCGCACCGGCGTGGCGCACGGCAAGAGTGGACATGAATGAGGTGCTCAAGCTGGGTGGACGCGAATCTGCGGGAACGGTGCGAAGCCGTTTGCGCAACACGCTTGCGGCGGTTGAGATCGCTTTGGCGACGGTCTTACTGATCGGCGCTGGACTGTTGATTCAGAGTCTTTCCAAGCTGAAGAATGTGCAACTCGGCTTCCAGCCGCGCGGGTTGATCACCTTCCAGCTTGCGCCACCTTTGACAAAGTATCCGCTCAATGACAAGGCATCGCTCCTTTATCGAGGGTTACTTGACTCACTGCGATCGATCCCCGGTGTGCGAACCGCGGCAGCTTCCAGCGGCATTCCGTTTGGCGCAGGCAACTACAACATCTCACCCGTTGCCAGTTCGGGTTCTTCAGTCCTGGCGCCGGATGCAAGTGTGCCCATCGACTGGCGCATTGTGAGCCCTGAATATTTCAAAGCCATGAATATCCCTCTGCTGCGTGGCCGGGACTTCACCGATGCGGATGGGCCGCCACCCGCAAATCCCGTGATGATCATCAGCAAGGCGACAGCAAAAACTTTCTGGGGCGATGCTGACCCGATCGGGAGAATGCTGCATCGGGTGGCCGATCCAAAGACTTCTTTCACCATAGTAGGCGTGGTTGGCGACGTCCGCAGCCGAGCACTAAATGAAGAAACCCGCACCTTGTATTACTCGCTGGCATGGCGAGTTTCCGGCCTGATGGACGTTGTGGTTCGTACAGAGGGCGCGCCAGAAGCGCTATTGCCAGCAATCCGGCAGAAGATTCGTGAAATCGATTCCGACCTTGCATTGGCGAATGTGCGCACCATGGATGAATGGATCTCGAATAGCGCGGCGCAGCCTCGCCTCAACGCCATGCTCCTCGGGGTTTTTTCTGCGATTGCACTGCTGATCGCGGCAATCGGAATTTACGGCGTACTGGCATATTCAGCGAACCAGCGCACGCGCGAGATTGGGTTGCGCATGGCGCTGGGCGCGCAGCCAGGAAACATTCTGCGGCTGATTGTTGGGGAAGGCATGCGCTTTGCATTGATTGGAGTCGGTGTCGGATTGCTGTGCAGCATCGGGTTTGGCCGCGCGGTTTCAACTCTGGTCTACGGAGTCTCCGTGCATGATCCCGCGACCTTTGCCGGCGTTGCGATACTACTCACCGGTGTGGCCTTGGCGGCATGCGTGTTTCCAGCGCGCCGCGCGGCGCAAGTGGATCCGATGATTGCGCTGCGACATGAGTAGAAATGTATGGCCGGGTAAATAGCAGCGTTGGGCTGAACTGAAGCGAGATCCACTCTGGGTTTTGCCGACATCCAGCGCCGAGCCCGCAACTATTCTTCCCTTAGCTCTGGCTAGTGTTTCTTCTTTTTTTTAATCGCTCGTCCGATATCAGGAAGAAATTCCTTCATCACACTGAATGCCGTGTTACTGGCCATGGTGATTCCGAAGCTGGTTGCGCCATCCTGCGCTGAATGCTGGCTTGGCGGTTGCCACAGGCGTGACAAAAAAGCGCCTGCCGCGACTCCACCCGTCTGGGACAGAGAAAACTTGCGGCTTCCATCGTCATGGCGAGCAAGAACACTGCTGGCGAGCGCATACCGCGTACGTGGCCAGAAGCCTTTCTTGCCGGAATTGAAGTAGCGGTTGTCCTCATGCAACGCGCTGGACAGGCCGAAAGTTACCGTGCGCTGGATGTAGTATTGGCCGAGGATATTGGCAAATCGCCTGCCGTAGCCTGACGCTCCCTGCTGCCATTCTTGAGGCTTATTTGCCCATTGATCGATTCCTGCGGAAAATCCCGCCTTCAAATAGCCCAAGGGGTTCACCATGGTTTTGAGGTAGAGATTTGTTCGTTCTCGCTGGGTCAGAGGCCGAAAGTCACTCGCCTTTGTTGTGCCGGCCATATTCAGGTAATTGAAAAGATGGTCAATCACCCTGGGGAGAGAAGTGCGCTTTTCTTCGGTGGCCTTCGAATCCTGATTCTGTGCTGCTAACAGTGAAGTCAGCAGAAAAAGCAAAGTGGCGACTCTGCAGTTGCGGTTCTTCATCATGGTCGGCCCTGCAGAAGGTCGCGAGGAGCAGAAATTGAGCGCGACTTAGTGCCGCGCAACTGGAAGCGAAACTGGTTGTGCAAGCCGGAATTCCAGTAATGATTCGCTCGGCACTGATACCTGCTTACCTTCGGTGGCCGCTGAGGCGGCCGTGCCAACGGCAGCTCCTGACACTGCGCCGATCGCTGCGCCCGCGCCCCCGCCCGCGATTCCGCCGATCATTGCGCCCAGACCTGTACCCCCAAGGATTCTCCTCGACGTCTTTTTGCCTTTGCCTTCCGATTTCACTGAGAAGGTGCTGGTCATAAGGGGATAGGCGGTACCCTCGATAACGATGTCAGTCAGCTCCAGTGTCAGTTGGGCGCCGCCTGACATCCTGCCCGCAGCTTCAGCTTTGGCAAGCCGGCCGTGGACCGTTGTTCCTTTCGGCGCGACTACCGTGCCATCGACTTGAAGATTCGTCTCCAGGTTGGCGGTAAAGCGGTATCCTGCCTGTTGTTTGCTCGAATCGACAGGATCAACTGTGCGGATCAGGAGGCTGGTTCCGGCAGGAACGTCAACCTTCGCTCCCATGGCATGTTGTTGTGCTGACGCTACGCTAAAAGCCGCTACCACCATCGCCAACAACGGCGCCTTCACCTTTGCTCGCCGCATATTTTTCTCCTTCAGGGTTCACGACTGCTGCTTGACAACGGCAACGCCGACTCAATCTGCAAATCGATAAGCTGGAGCAACTGGTCTTCAATCTGAACGAAGCGCGCAGCCTGAATCGCCCCCAGTGACGCCTTGACACGCTCATAGTATTTCGCCAGAAGCTCGGCACGTTGTCTGCGATAATCCAGGGCTTTCTTGATCAGTTGGTCTGCCTTGACGTCTGTCAATTGGGTGTAGTTGTTCGCATAGTCCTGAATGTTTGCTACTCTCAGGTCATTCAATTTAGTGAGTTCAGCATCGTACTGCTTGTAGATCGGCCAGAATTTTGCTGCCTGATCCGGGTCCAGTTGCATCACGGTGCCCATGACCTCGGCTTTCTGCTTGCGAACGTCAGAGCGCAGCAAATTGACGTATTCCTGAATATTTTTTTCTTTGTCACCTGTCACCGCCGCAGACTTTTCCCCTGCGCTTTGTGATGGGGCGCTCTGCTGCGCGAAAATCGCTGGACAAACGAACGCGAGAAATGCGAACCACAAGGCAAGCCCTTGTTTCATATGGCTATCCTCCGGGATGTGCTGTAAGAGAAGTGGCCACGCTCTAAGGCTAAACAGCTGAATCATAGCGAGGAATTGGCCGCAACCACACTAGCAGTTTTATCAGTCCTGCCTCTTTAAACAGAGAACTGAGAAGGTGAGAGAAGGAGGCTCATCTAGGCAAAGGCATGTGTTTTGCACTGCTCGGAACTGGTGGGGCCAGCGCAGCTTTCGGCCGTCTCAATTCTGGTGTACCAGGTTACGCGGCATGGTGGCTCCCAGTGCCCGTGCCGCGTATGTGGGCTCGATCGTGCGGCGAAATGAATAAACACACCGCAAAAAGGGCGCAGCGCCGAAGCTGCAATTTCCTCTAAAATTCCCAAAAGAATTCACAAAGCCGATGTATCATCAGGAACAATCCTACTCGCACTTAGCGTGAGATGATGTTCGTGGCAATGGTCTGACTTCTTCACGAAGCCTACATGGCTTTGCAGTGGTCCGAATCATGCGTTTTTCGAAATTATTCATTGTTTCTGTACTCATCGTGAGCGCAATGGGTTGTGGCGGCGGCAGCTCCATTACCGTACCACCACCTCCACCTCCAGTTCCGAGCAGCATCTCAGTTACGGTTACCTTTATCTTTGGGATCGACACAGTAGCAGTACAGATTGGCAGTGGTGCGTTCGCAGCCCAGACCTTGCAGAAGAATCCTTCGGGCCTTGGACAATTGAATCTGACGCTTCCCTCAATGACATCGAAATATGCCATAGCGTGGCATTGTGTGCTTGGAGTAGCACCGAACTCTTTTGGTGATTTCGTGCTTGAGGCAACGCCTGCGGATGGCACTCAATATAACCTGGGTTGTAGTCTTACTCAACCGCCGCCACCGGCGATCGGAACGTTCCTCGGCAGCGGGAATGTGGATGCTTCAGCTATCGGTGCCGTCAGTTTCATTTCCATTTATGGCAACCAGGCAAGAGGCGGGATCTCCGGCGCATCGGGAGCCTTTAGCATCAATCTGTTTACTGGGATCAACGATGTGGCATTCGTTCCAACAAGCGTATCTGACATTCTGGCGGTTAAGATTGTTCGCAATCAAACCGTGCCTGGCGCTATCAATGGGGGGAATCCGGTTGTTATCGGATCCAACGATATGACTTCGACTCAACCATTGACTGTAGGCAGTATTCCCGCTGGGTTTTCCACTAGTCCGACGGTAGTTACCTTCCAGACCGCAAACGGCACCGCGGTCCCTCTCGCCCAGGCCACGACGCAGTACCCTGCGCTGCCGCAAGGGGCAGTGCAGAGCGGAGACCGCTATGTTTTTACGACGCAAGTCAGCAATGCCACGACCAAGCAGTCTCTTGGCCTTGCGCAAAGCAGCACTGATGGTGGTCCGGTCACCTTGTCAGCTTTTCCTCAACCGTGGTCCTATTCCGGACCTGCACCTGCCGCTTTTCCCACCTTCACCTTTAATTATTCGGGATTCACTGGCCTGCCAGTCGTAACGGAGGACACACGCATCTCGACGGTGGCGGTCGACGCGGGTGAACCGGTCTTCCTTTCTCTTGAAGTCCTGGCAACCGGGTCGTATCAGAATGGAGCGAACACTATCACAATTCCGGACCTCAGCGCGCTGCCTGTTTCTACCCACCTGGCTGGCGCACCGTCAGGAACCCTGATTTCCTGGTCGGCCTTCATCACAGCCGGCTCGGCGCCGGAGATGCAGTTTTTGCCGAATCTTGGCGCCAACAACACGGTTTCCACTGTGGGCAATTCTGGCGCTTATACCGTGCCGTAGCAGTTTATCCAATGTTAAAAGCGATTCGCTCTTGAATCCTGGATAGCAAATGTGGAGTGGGTCTGAACTCGCTCTTCTTGACACCCTCAAATTGCTGCCCCTATACTGGCGCTCCCTTTGCCCAAGGATAAATATGACATCATTTAGACGCCTTCTCGCGGTTTTATTGACAAGTGTGTTTTTCGCCGGGCTGAGTGTTGCCCAAAACGTCAGCTCGCACGCGCCGATCATCATCCAGAGCGACGCGGATTTTGCTAATTGCTTCTGCGTGAGCAGCGGTTCAGGAACTGCGGGCAATCCTTACGTTATCGGTCCCTGGGCAATCAAAAGTGGCGGCGGCAACGCCGTCTATATTGATGGCGCCAACCTCACGAAATCGTTCCAGCTCAATAACCTGAAAATATCCGGTCAAAGCGCAACTACGGACCAGGGAATCGTGCTGAACCACATCAATCCCAGCGGCGCGCAGACTGTTGTGGCGCAAGTCTACGGCCCGCAAACCTCGATTCAGAACACCAACGTCGGCATCGTGGTGGAAAATTCCAATTACGTTACGCTGGATGGAGCCGGGGCGAACCCGAAGGGCGCAGGTATCGCCAGCACCGGCGCGGGCACAATCAACGGCAATCTAAGCGGCGCCATTGATGTCGAGAACAGCGGACACATAATGGTCAGAGGCTGGCAACTGAGCGCCAGTGGAGTCGACCATAATCCTGATTACGTCAACTGGGACCCAGGGGTGCAGTTCTGGGGAGTGGGCGGCGTGCGCTTTTTTTCAGTGACCAATTCGATTATTGATCACAATGCGGCGAACAATGATACCGACGTCTGTTTTGCGCTCTTTCACTCAAGCTTCAATCAGGTGACCTACAATACCGCCGATTATCCTTTCACCCACAATATCCTGATTACGGATGGCTCATCGTACAACACGGTAAGTTACAACGATACGGGGACCGGAGACTTCTTCAATATTATGGTGGCGGATCCGCTGCCTGGCTCACGCACGCTGAAAACCTACGGGGCGTCGCACGATAACATGATCAGCTACAACTTGAGCCACAGCGCAGGCCCCACGGGCAGCGAGATCAAAGCCAACATCACGCCTGCATTTCTTGGAGGCATCGTGCTGCTCAATGGCACTTACAACAATCAGGTGATCAATAATCAAACCTGGGCCGACAGTGGCGCCGATCTGGTATGGGCGCAAGCAGTACCGAACTCCAGCACGCCTATCGGAGTCACGACTTATCCTCCCACGCTCAACTGTAATGTAACGGCATCTGAAGGCGGAGGAGGCGTTTCCAATCTGAACGGAAATGTGTGGAAAGGAAACACATTTCAGGCAATCGCTCCCTGCTTGCCGCCACAATGACAGCTCGTTCCTGTTCCCCCGGTGACCAGTTGCCTGTCACCTGGGGGTTCATCCGTACTTCTGGTTAGGATCGGGAGGCGGCGCCGCTGACCAGATCTTCGTCAGCACGCGTTGAAAATTTCCACCGAGGATTCCCGCGATGTCTTTGTCGGAATATCCGCGCTTAATCAGACCCTGGGCAATATCGTAGAAGCGCTTAGGATGATCCAGTCCTTCGATGTCGTCCTTGTCGCGGAAGCCGTAACTTGCCTTGTAGCTCGCGTGCAGGGCTTTGCGTATGGGATCGGGCAGCGCGTCGTATCCGTAGAGATCGATGTCACTGCCGACGCCCACGTGCTCAACGCCTACCAGCCTGGCAACGTGATCGTAATGATTCAGAACGTCTTCGATGGTAGTGGGCTCCTGGGCAGTGACAAACATGCGCACACCGGTAATACCCATCACCCCTCCGGTCGCGGCCATTTTCTTGATTGCTTCGTCGCTCTTGCAGCGCGGATGCGGATTGAGCGCCTTGCAGTTTGAGTGGGTGATGAGCACCGGTTGCGTCGAGACGGTGCACGCGTCCATGGAGGTCATCTCGCCGCTGTGCGCCACATCCACGGCCATGCCCAGCTTATTCATGCGCTGAATGACTGCGACGCCAAAGTCGCTGATGCCGCTGTCAGTGCGCTCGGTCGAGCCGGTGCCAACCAGATTGCGCGAGTTGTAGGTAAGCAACGAGATGCGCTGGCCAAGGTTGTAGAAGAAATCGACATCGGCAGGCGTGCGGAAGTGCTCAGAGTTCTGCAGGCCGAGAATAATGCCGAGCTTCCCGCTCTTTTTGATAGCGGCGAGTAACTCAGGTGAATCTACGCGAGCGAGCCATTCACTGTGGTGCGCGATAAATCCATTCCAGAGTCCGAGAAACCGCATCGTCTCGTCGTAGGCATCCGGCCCACCAGTGCCAACCGCAATGTAGTAGACGTTTATGCCCGATTCGCGAAATGCCGCCAGATCTTTCTGCGTAAATGTCGTGGGATCATTGAACCAGGTTCGCGGTTCGGGTCCGCCCTGGCGCTTCATGAGTGGAGCGAGGCAGGCATAAAGGCTGAAAGGATTCAGCATGTCCAGCGTGGTGGCGCTTCGCACCAGATCGATCGCCCGGGTGGAATATTTGCCGTTGGACTGGGACTGGGCAAAAAGCTCGAAGGTCCCCAGATTGATCATCGGCGCTGCAGCCGCCATGGCTGAAGCTTTGAGCATCTCTCTACGATTCAATTTCATGTGTTCTCCTGAAAAATGAACCGTGAAGGATAGCACGGAGCGAGCAAGATCGCTTATTTGTGATTATGCGGTTTGATCTCTAAAGACGCTGCCTTTTCTTCGAGTTTCTTTGCCCTTTCTTGATCGCCTATTTGCCGCAAAAGCGAAGCATAGCTCAGCAATACAGTCCGGAGATTTTCCGAATATGCCGCCACCTGGGGCGCGTCGTGATGGGCTGCCTCAAAACGGCTGACCGCGCGCTCGTAGTGTGATTTCGCTCCATCCAAGTCGCCGGTGGCTTGTAAGGTGCGGGCCACATTAAAGTGAGCCTCGCCTTCACCGGCGTTGTCCTTATATCCCTTTGTGATTGCCAGTTGGTGCTGCCAGGCAACCAAGGCATCCTGGAAGTTTGATGCCTTGAAGTAGGCAAAGCCGGACAGACGGTATGCGGTCGCCTCACTCCAGTTGGCCTTTTCGGCCAACTCAGGCAACGACGCACAGGCTTGCGAAGCTGACGCATAAGATTGCTGATCAAGCAATGTCTGACACTTCGTTTCCTGTTCATCGTAGGCCGTGAATGCAGGATCTTCCTTTGGTGTGTGTCCCAACGAGAATGGGACTCTGACCACAGCTGTCACAGTTCGGGATTGACCCTCGAGAACATAGGGATGGTATTCCCAGTGTTTGACTGCAACCATCGCTGGCTGGATGAGGAGTGGATGGCCGGTTATTGCTCTTTCCGAAACGACTTTGCCTTCAGAGGAGATGATGATGCCGATAATCACTCTTCCTTCTATGTGAGCCACTTTGGCGAGATCCGGATATACCGGTTCGACCTTCTTGATTACATTCTGTTCAGCTGCAGCAGCTGAAATCCGCAAAACCGACGGTGGCTCTTGAGAAGACGATAATCTAAGAAATAGAAGCGGAAGCAGCCAGCAAGCTTTGGGTCGGGCAAACGTCATAAAGGGAATTGAATTATATCTCCCCGTCCGTCATCTATAGTTATAAGTGATTACAATGATGTTTCGCACCAGATCGACAGCGCGAACAGTTGAGTCAGTGTCGAGTTTTAGGTGGACCTGAAATGAAGATCCTTCATATCGACCACTTTGTGCTCACCGTAGCTGACATTGAGAAAACGTGTCGCTTTTACAGCACGGTCCTGGGCATGGAGGTCATCACTTTTGGCCAGGGACGCAAAGCCGTCGGCTTCGGGACGCAGAAGATCAATCTGCACCAGAGCGGCAAAGAGTTCGAACCCAAGGCGCAGCATGCCACGCCAGGCTCCGGCGATTTTTGTCTCATTACTGACGAGCCGATCGAACACATAATCGAACATCTCCAGAAATATGGAGTAACGATCGAAGTGGGACCGGTGCCAAAAATTGGCGCAGCCGGACCAATGACGTCCGTATACTTCCGCGATCCTGACGGCAATCTGGTCGAAATTTCGAATTACAAAAGCAAGGTGTGATCGAAGAAGGAGCTCAACCTTCTCGAAATGCGCTTTTCGTCATCGATCCTGAAGAGCTTTCTGCCAGTTCAAAACTACGTTGATGGACGGCATGCCTTGCTCCGTGCCGAGTCGAAAGAGGAAGCGCTGCTTGTCCGGGGTGATGCCGCTGATCACCGGGCGCGACACCGAACCGGTGAGCCGAGGCGCCGCGTGGCGTCCCGGAATACGGAAGAGGGACGCGGGTGTGCCGGGATTCAACAACGCGTCGCCGCCGATGGTCACGTGCATAATCGTGTCACCTGCGTCGTAGAAGAGTTCCTTCCCGTCTCTGCTCCATAACGGGCTCTCGCCACCGGCAGTCGAGATTTGCCACTGCTCGTTCGTTTCAGGATAGCGGCGGACGTAAACCTCGTTGCGCATCGATGCGTTCGACTGATACGCCACCCACTTGCCGTCCGGAGAAAACGAGGCAGAGCTCTCATCGAACGGCGTGGCCAAGAACGGCTTCAGCTCTGGCTTATCACCGAGGCTTAGCGTGTAGATGTCGCCTCCCGTTGCTGTCTGCACCCAGGTCAAGATGGTCGAGCTGTCGGGCGAGAAGTCGTACGGGATCTGCCAGTCGGACGTGCGCAGCACCGGGATGCGCTCAGTGCCGTCTACCGACTTGATGCCGATTTGGCCCACACCGTCCATTTGCACGAAGAATGCGAGATGCTTCGAATCGCGGCTCCAGCATGGGAAACCGTACTGGCCGGGATGGAAGGTAAAGCGCGAGAGGCGGCCGTCCGCGGTGGAGAGCATCCAGATATCGTTGCCGTCGGACCCCCTGCGGACGACCGCGATGTGCTTTCCGTCGGGTGAAAGCGCCGCATCATCGTAGCCGCCGGCTTCCCCAATCTCCCCATCCTCGCGGCCTCTTGCATCCACCCAGACTAGACGCGTGGCACTGTCGGGAGTGGGTAGAAACACGAGCGTGCCGTTTTCCGAGACGCTTACGATACTGAGCGCCTTGGTGTTCATGTACGAGACGTTTCCGAAGGGGAGCGGTACCGCCTCGCCTTGGACCGTGAGCGCGTCCGGATCAAAACGCTGGGTCATCAGCACCGTGCCACGCGAGAAGATGATGCGGTCGGGTGGAACAAAGACGGCGTTGGAGACTTCAGGGAGGATCGGCTTCTGCAGCGTGCCGTCCAGCGAGCTGGCCAGCAGGTTGTTGTCGGCAATGTAGAGAAACCGCTTGCCGTCTGGCAGGAACCACGGCCAGCGATGCCGTCTCACTTTGTCGCGCAAGGACGTGACACGCTCTGAGCGCCCGCCGCTGGCAGAAACGCGATAGAGCTCTCCGGCAAGTGTTGGCGCAAAGACGATTACGCCGTCGCGATTCCACGTGCCGCCACGGCCCGACACGGCGTCGCAGAGTGTTACGATCGACCCACCTTTGGCGTCAATCCGCTGGAGTTTGTGGTTGGCGAAGAAGCCGATCTGAGTGCTGTCGGGCGACCAGAACGGAAACGAGGCGTCTTCAGTGCCTTGGAGCAGCGTGACCTTCATGGTTGCCAGGTTGCGGACGTACAGCGATGTTCTGCCTTGCAGATCCTCCACGACGAAGGCGATCATCGTGCCGTCGGGCGAGATCGCCAAGCCCTTGGTGTCGAATGGAAAGAGAGCTGTATTCGCGGGCGTCTCGATCGCGAACTGCACGAGATCGCCACCCACTACCGTGGTGCGCTTCATTGCAGCGACTGTGATTGCCGCTACGACAGCGACTGCAGCGACGATCCACGCCGCGCGCTCACGCCACGCGCGCGGGCGAACGACCGGCGCCGGAACACCCGCCGCCGAGCCGCTCTCCGCGATGAAACGCAGCCCGAGCATGACGTCGTGAGCGGTCTGCCAGCGGTCGTCGGGATCCTTCGCCAGGCACGTCTGCACCAGGCGGTCCAGCGCTGGCGGCGCCATGGGACGAAGTTGTGAGATCGGTTGCGGCTGTGAATCCAGGATGGCCGCGATCAAGCTCGCGCGGCTTTTTCCTTCGAACGCGGGTCGTCCGGTGGCCATCTCGTAGAGGATGGTGCCGAAAGTGAAGATGTCAGTGCGCGCGTCGGCGTTGCGGCCTTCAAGTTGCTCGGGCGCCATGTACTGAAACGTACCGACAATCGATCCCTGCTCTGTCAGCGCCTGTCCGACCGTGGCATCGTTGTTTCCGCCGAGCGGATTGGTTTTCGCGAGCCCGAAATCGAGCAGCTTCGCGCCCGATCTGGTGAGCATTACGTTGCCGGGTTTGAGGTCGCGATGGACGATGCCGCGCCGGTGTGCCTTCTCCAGCGCGTCGGCGATCTCGATGCCGATGCGCAGAAGCTGCTCGGTGGGGATCGGGCCGCGCGCAATCCGCTCGGCCAGCGTCTCGCCTTCAAGCAGTTCCATAACCAGATAGTCGTCGCCGACATCGTAGAGCGTGCAGATATTGGGATGATTGAGCTGCGAGATGACTTTGGCTTCGCGGGCAAGGCGCGCCTTTAAATCGGGGCTCGCGTCCAGCGTGGAGTTGAGGACCTTGATGGCGACTGTGCGGTCAAGGCGCGTGTCACGCGCTTTGTAGACCTCTCCCATTCCGCCGGCGCCCAGCGGTGAAAGGATTTCATACGGTCCCAGTCGAGACCCTGTCGAAAGAGCCAACCTTCCCCCTGTGCAGGGCATTGTAACGTAACTATGGTGATTCGAGCGTTATCGGAGTCCGGCCGTTCGCGCGATCAGGAACAAACCTGTGCCGATGGCGATGACGCCGATGGCTCGGGCAACGCGCTCACTGGCCGGCGCGAGACGTTCGACGGTGATGACCACCGCCACCACCGCCATCGCGCCAAGATTCATGATCCCGATGACCAGGAGGATCGCCATCAGACCAGCACAGCAGAGGCTGCAGTCGAGTCCGAGGCGGAGACCGTGTCGCCAGGCTGTGACGGAGTCGGCTGACAGCGTGCAACCGCCGCCGGGCGCGTCCCGGCAGCGGGCAAGATGACGCGCCTTCCACGGGGTGAACTGGAGCAGGCCGGCGATCAGGACGACTACGCCGGCCACAATGGGTACGGCCCGTGCCAGCGCCGGGTACTGCATCTCGATCGCGGCCAGCGCGATGCCTAGCGCAAACGTGACGATTCCGAACACGGTCCAGACAACGAAATAAGCGACGCCCACAAGCGAGGTCAGCCGACCGAGCCGCGTCCCGCCTGTGCCGCCAACGGCCTGGCGATAGCGCCGCAGCATTGGGATGAGGGACGGCACCATCATCGCCACCATCATCACGACCCACATGCCAAGGAATGAAGCCGTGGCGACGGCCCAAGTCTGTTCGGGCATCCGCATCCACGCCATCGACATCGTCCACCCGCCGGGCATGGGCATCTCACCCATCGCCGACATGGATAGGCACCATACGACAGTTAACGTCGCACTCACAACGAAGAGTAGTGCAGTGACGCAGAAAAACGCTCGTTCGGTGGCTCGATCAGAAGCCATGCGTCAACAAGTCTCTAGGCCGGTCCGCCGCGCGCGCGGCTATTTTCCGGCAGCATTCTTCGCAGAAAATCGATAAGTACTTTAGCCAGGACACCCGGATTGTCGCCCTGCACTGTATGGCCTGCGTCGCCCACCTGCGCGTAATGTCCATTGGAGAACCGATGCGCGAGGTTTTGTGCGTCCTGGCTGGTGAATACGTCGCTCAGACCTCCCTGCACAATGAGCGTTGGACAGCTTATCTGGTGAGCCTGGCGGAAACGCTCCTTAAGCCGCTCACGCTCGTGTGCGCGCTTTTCGTTGCCGTGCAAAAAGCGGAGATCGGTCTTCCTGATCCATTTTCCGTTCGAGTTCTGGCGGAAATTGTTCCGCACGCTGTGGCGCAGGAGCCGGGGATCGCGGCGAGGATTGAACTCAATGGCTTTCTGAATCACGTGGTCCAGAGAATCGAGTTCAGCGGTTTGGGTGACAAAATCGACGATTCGTTTTGCGCCTTTGGCCAGCATGGTAGGTCCGGCGTCCACCAACACCAGAGCGGCAAGGCGGTGGCTGTGGTGGAAGGCATAGTTGAAGGCATTAAATCCGCCCATGGAATGGCCTACCAGAACAAACTGATCGAGTCCCAGGTGCTCCACGAAAGCTTCGAGGTCTCCGCGGTGAGCATCGCCACTATAGTCAGCGTCAGCAGCCCAGGCGCTCTCGCCGTGTCCGCGCTGATCGAGCGCGTGACAGTGATAGTGCTGCCGAAGAGAAAGGCAGACCACATCCCAGGTATGCGCATTCAGGGCTGCGCCGTGAAGAAACAGAATTGGCCGGCGGCCAGCCGTGCCCCAATCGAGATAGTGGAGTCGCATTCCCGGTCTGGCTATTTCGCGGCTCTGGGGAAGGACGATCTCGGCGTCGATCCCTGAGATTTTCGCCGCCAGAGTGAGGTGTTCCAGTTCCATCCGTTCATTCCTTCGGCTACGCAAGCTCACCTCGAGGACAGGCTCTTGTGGTCGTGTCATCTGAAAACCAATTCGAGCATTTTTACCGCAAAGGACGCAATGAGCGCAAAGGGAAATGCAACGCAAGCTTCCTCAGATGCAGAGTGGCGAGTGTTCAGGCTCCAAGCCAACAAAGCGGCAGAGGAATAAATTTCGGCGCGTCTCCAGCGGGACAGATCATCCTGGAGACCGCTTCAGCTCGCCTTTGCCTCTTCGTCGCGTCTGCGCGCGGCGGCTCCTTCAGGGTCGGATATTATATCGAGCCATTTCGGGTTAGGCGAGGGCTCAGCGTCGTAGTTGTCGTGCCAGTTCCACCACTTGTACGGCGGGGTCTGGGGGTAGCCCTCCGGCGAGTCCTCCCAGGTCTCCTGACGGCCGAGGGGCGTGATGTCGAGGTAACTCCAGACGGTGCCCATCGCCTCGTCGCCGCGGTTGTTGATGAAATAGGTGCGGAATATCCGCTCGCCGTCGCGGAAGAAAACATTGTGGCCGTGCCATTCATTTACGCCGAAGTCCTTGTCAAAGCCGTCAGTGATGGTGTACCAGGGCATCTCCCAGCCCATCCGCGCCTTCAGGCGCGCGATGTCCGCCTGCGGCGCGCGGGAAGCCCAGGCGAGGGTGGTGTCGCGAGCGTTCAGATGGGCAAGGTGGGAGACCTGATCGGCGCCGAGGGAGCAGCCGCGGCAGGCGTGCTCGGGCCAGCCGAACACTCCGGGCTCAAAAAAGGCGCGATACACGATCAACTGCCTGCGGCCCTCGAACAGGTCGAGCAGGCTAACCTTACCCTTGGGCCCTTCGAACTCGTACTTCTTCTCCACCACCACCCACGGCATGCGGCGACGCTCGGCGGCCAGCGCATCACGGGAGCGGGTCAAGGCCTTCTCCTTCACCAGGAGCTGCTGCCGCGCAGCCTCCCACTCCTGCTGCGAGACGATTGGGGGTGTTTTCATCTTGCTTGTCGCCATATCATTTCTCCTTTGCTTTCTGACGCAGACTGAGACTACTCGGTTTGAACGTCTGCCTAAAGGCCCGCGATTCGTCCGCCGCGGCGGAAATCGCTAGACGCTGACACTGGTAGTGGGTCAGTTTCATTGGAAACTGCCCATCACCACTGTGCTTGCGATGCATGCTGCCTTCGCGCTGTTTGCTCTTGGCAGGATCTTAAACTTGTGTCGGCGGGGACTCGACTTATTGAGCATCGCGCAGGCGTCCCATCATGATCTCTTTTACGCGCGCCGGATCGATGCCGTCGTGATATTCGCGCGCGAGCGGATGATCCGCTGGCTCCAATTCGAAATGAGGGCGCAACCCGGGTTTTTGGATGTGGGCATGCATTTTCAGGCTCAGCGTATCGGGATACTCTGGAATTCGCGTACTCAGCCATGAAAACATGGGCGGCAGTTCGGTGCGTTTCTCTTGTTGGCCCATCTTGCGAAGCGTCTCAAAATTGCTGCGACTGAGCGATCCCCAGACTCCCCAGCAGAGTGTCTCTGCTGTACCTAAGATTGGTATTTTGATGAGGCCGCGAACAAAAAAATCACGATCCTCGATCGCGCAGTAGTCGTCATCCAGGAAGGTCTCACTTAGCTCCTGACCCGTGCGATGGCTTTCCTCCTCGTGTTTCACTTGCCAGTAGTGGGGCGCGTCGAAACCAAAATCAAGACAGGGACCCGTGTGCCATTCCTCGCAGCTGCCGCACTTCCAGCGCAGGGTAGCAAGATCATCCAGGGTAGACGAGGTACGAGTGTTGCGAATGCGAGCTTGCTGGTAACAGCCAGAACACAACAACTGAATCTTAACCAGCTTCTCGGACTCTTCATTCCAGCCGCCGTGAGCGGCCCGTATGATTTCGCAATCGTCGCACCAGGCGTCTGGAAATGGCTTGCCTTCGCTCGGCTCGTCGCGATTAAATCCCAGCCCGGAACTTCCTCCTGCGAGATGACTACAAACGTAAGTCGGCTCAGTTTGACCGTGGGTGCCACACTGGATGGTGTCAGCCATTTCAGGAATATCCTTGCGGCTAAAGGCAAGTGTGTCAAGGCACGAATTCGAAGCGGTAATGAATGGGACAGAAAATTGGATCGAACAGGTTCGCCGGACGCTGATACGTGATGTCTGGGCGCCAGCGCCGCGAAAAATTCCCTCATTCGCTCTTAATCCGCGCCAATTGCGGAGATTCCTGTGATGGAACCTGTGAGGGATGGCGATTGGGTTCCCTCATACGAACCATTTCCATCATAAGAAGCCGGGAGTTTGTCCGAATTCGTAGCGGTTGACAGAGGCAAGAGATATCGCTCCCATGCATCCTGAAAATCGTTGCAGAGATATCCATAAAACTCGCCCTCGGAGCGATTGAAGTGGTGGCTGTGGATACCGAAAGGACGGAGATGGGTTGCGAGACGCTTTCCGGACTTCGCGCCCCATTCGCACCAAGGGCGGCTGTCCATCTTGCGAAGCTCAGAGAGAAGGTCGCTGGTGGCAAGGTATTCAGGATTGTTCCTGGCGCGGAAGATGGAACGAACATCCCAGAGCATTTGCAACTGGGGGGTGGCCTCAGCGAGATCGAAGACGGCAACGGCGGCGGCGCGGGCCCTGGCCGGCCATGAGCCACCGGCGAAGTCGGCGATATGAATGAGAGGCTCAACGCATCTGCGCTGGGCGGGCGATAGCGCCGGAGGAAGCTGGGCAGGTTCGTTTTGGGCTGCTTTGGCCAGCGCAGAGGAAATGTCTTCCGCCCAATCTTTCAGGCTGTGGGCAAAAACATCACCCTCTTCCGAATCAGGCAGAGTGCGGCAGAATTTTTCCGAAGGTTTAGGACGACGGAGAACGATAGGAATGCAGCGGGCAGCGAGCGACTTGGGCAGTCGAGTGTTGCCGGCGAAGGCCTTGGGACC
This sequence comes from Candidatus Angelobacter sp., assembly GCA_036518395.1. Taxonomy (GTDB): domain Bacteria; phylum Acidobacteriota; class Terriglobia; order Terriglobales; family Acidobacteriaceae; genus Angelobacter. The sequence goes on from DATDNH010000361.1 coordinate 90,539, forward strand.
AAAGAAATAATAATCGTCCTGCCCCCAAGGGAAGAAGCTTCCAGAGTCGGAGCCGGAATTCAACAGTGCCAGAGCAGGCTGAAGCTCAGAGTGATTGAAGGTGTGGTGACAATCGTCAAGCAGAAGCGTGTACAGCGGCTGATTCTCTGACATGCCGGGATCCTCGAAGCATTGATGGGGGAGACATCTCGCAAGCAGAGTGGCAGCAGGTGCCCCGGTGAGGAATGCTTTGGTATAGCAGATGAGGTTCAAAAGATTGAGGCACGTGGTTTTGCCGGAGCAGGGCTCAGGGGAACGAATGTCGAGATAGGGAGCGGTGCTGAAGACGTGTTCAAAGCGAGTACACGCAGCCCACAAAGTGAGGATGGTGAGCTGGTGGTCATCACAAACCAGATACTGGCGGAAATAAGAGGCGACTGTATTAAGGACTTCTGCGCCATGTGTTTTCGCATGGCCATTAGCTGCGGGTTTCAGGTTTTTCATGGTTTTCTCTCCAGCAATTGGCAAATAGCCCGCCACGGCGGGTCTTCGACAATTGGGCAAATAGCAATTGGCAGTCAGCTAAAACCAACTTGCCTACTTCGTTAAACAACATACTATTATTTATATAATGTTGTCAAGCATTTTTTTATGTTTTGTAAGAATTTTGCTGTATGTTGGTGAAAAGAAAGCGAATAAAAATTCAGGGAAGAGGGACTAGGGAACAGGGAAATCTCACCCTTTGGGGCCTGGCCTTTGGCCCTTGGGAAAAGCAAAAAGTACAGCAAAGCTGCTAGCTCCCGGCTGCTGGCTGTTAGGCAATCGAACCTGTGTCCACTGCCGGTCGGCGTGTGCTTTCGCACCGGATCGACGGGCCGCTTCGAGTACTTTGCATTGGACTGGGCAAAAGGTCGAAGTTGCCAAAATTCATCCATCGGCGCAACGGCCCACACCAACGCCTTGCTCTCAACGATTCAGTTTCATGTTCCTTCTGCTGAACAATGTACTGTGAAGAACAAGACGGAGCGCCACCTTCTATTTATCTGTGACACTCGTACGAAGATCTGCTGCTGACCCGACTAAGTTTTCCTCACATTTGCTTCTATGAGCATGGGCATATTTGCTGGAAGGTTAAAGAGCGAAGCCATGCTTTGACGAATTCGTCGATCAACATCGACCACTGACAGCCGACCAACAACTAGGTGAGCAAGCACATCATCCGCAAATGGGTTATTTGAGATTAATTTGTGTAATTCCCGTGTCTCACTCACAGGAAATTCCGGAGCATGATCCAGTTTTATAGCAAAACCGATCAATTGGGATGCATTAGTCTCGCCAACTAAATCTAATGCTTGCTTGTAGGCCGTCTCCAAGTCCGCAACACCGACACTTCCCGACACTTGGGTAATAACACTGAGGGCACACACTCTACTCACGGATATGATCAATCGGTCGACAAGCTCTCTAATTTTATCTGTACTTAGCTTCCCCTCTTCTGTCATCAGAGCAGTAACCTGTTGCGCTAATTCACTCAGAGTCGCATCCATTATGCGCAGGAGAGCATGGAGCAATCGCAATCCTAATAGGTAAGTCGATTTCAAGATCAAGAGTTTCTCAGCGCCTGGAAGAGATCCTGGAAAATTTCGGATGACTTGGCCCAACAAGCCAATATATCTATATGCAAGATCAAACTTGTCGGAGTCACTGAGGCTCTCGCTGTAAGATATTGCTTGCTTATTTTTGTGCGGGAGCGAATTGTTACCACGTTCAATTCGATCGTGAAGCTCTCGGCGCTCTTCCCTGTTTTTGGCCACGTCAACTTCTTCCGGAACCTCAAGGTTTAGCGGTCGACACAGATTGTTCAGAAACGCGACATCATCTTCCAGTGTTGCAGGTTGTTCAGCGGAGTAGATCTTATCCGCATTGGATACAAGTCTCCTGACAATATCTGACGAATCCCGCGCGAAATAGACGACGAACATGAGGATTGCTGCATAGTGGTCAAAGGAGACATAGTCCGCGATCTGCTCAATCTCTTCCCTAAGACCCTTTTCCCGATCCATGTTGTCTCGGTAATATCGAGCAACAAAGTAGTAAAATAAGTGCCAGTATGCAAAAGAGTAGTTGCCTTCAACCTCTGTTAGCACTCGAGACTCGGTAAGGTCGTTAAGCATCGAGTCGATATCTACCGAAATCAAGTGAGACTTAGAATACTCTTCGGCAATCTCTCGGACCTTCGATAAGGAAAGCTCTACAGTATTACTTTTGAACATCCTATATGCCAGCCGCGCGAGAAAGTTATACTTCTTCTCCAGTTGTGCTTTGGGCCCCTTACTCTGGTTCAATGCCACCGTGACAAGGACTTCATATAAATAACCGAAAGAACCAGCTTCCGCGCCTTCTGCTTTGTCCGCCTCGTCGGCCTCAAGAAGGGATAAAATAATAAATGGGAGTCGAGGTAGAGTGTTCTTTCCCATTAAATTGTCGATTAGACGTTCTTTTTGCTCGATCTCCCGGGTAATCTGTTTGCTGTCACCGGTGTATTCACGGCCAAGAGTCACCCACTTATCAATTAAGCTACCCCGGAGCACATGACCGAATGCCATGATCGTGGCATGATCGAATTCCAAAATAGACTCAGTGGACTTGTCAATTAGCTCGTGTATTTGAAATAGTTCATCAACAAATAGAAATATCTTGTCAAAATATCTTCGCACTAATTCCAGAAAGTGTCGACGTCCCTCTGCATTGAGGGATGTTTTATGCCAGTCGTCGATAATCAACACCCGATCATTTGTGGCAAGCTGTCGAAATTCCTCAAGCAGCTCGGGGCTATACTGCTCACCAAAGCTCTTCCACAGTTGACTCAAGACTTTCTCTTCATTGGATGACGCACATTGATTGCCTCTCAAAAACAGTGGCACAACCCCACCTTTACGGTGAATCTCCGAAAAGATAGTCTTGGCTAATGCAGTTTTTCCTGCCAAGTGCGAGCCTTGAAAAATGGTGCGGCGAGCCTTTGATAAATAGGACAGCAGTTCTTCCTCCCGGACCTCTCGTGAGCGTGGCAGGAATCGAACCTGCAACCTAACTAGCCAAGGGCTGCGCCCTTGATATCCCTTCGGGATATGGGGAGTCAGGAGCCAGAAGTCAGAAGTCGGGAGAGAACCAACGAGAACAGGTTCTCTCTTCAATCAACATAACCGATTAACTAAGAGTGGCGCCTGAGCGGCTTCTGCCAGTTGAGCTGCGCCTTCCCGGAGAGGATGACCTGAAGCCCAGCTCGGCCCTTACCAGTCTTGAAAATGACGCTCACGAGCCATGGCTTCTTTCCTGGTCGCGAAGGACTCTGAGTACACGAGCCGCCACGGACCACTCTCGGGACAGTTAGTGGGTTATGCTTTTTTAAGAAATACTGTGCGGTTCGAAACACAGGAAAAGACCGGGCATTTCGCAATAGATCTGCTGCTACAATCAGGGCCCAATCAAACGTGCCCGACAAAAGGCTCGATTAGTATGTTTTCCAGTCAGTGCTCCTATGCAGGCGGCGAAATCACGGACACGGCGATCGTTGAGAAATTGCCGCAGAGCTACCGGAATCTTTTACAGCAGGTCAATGGGTGCATTCTCTTTGATGGCGGGCTCCACATTCGTGGAGCAGTTGTGTCTCCGCGCTGGCATTCCCTGCGAGTAGCCTGGTTTGGCGAGACCGCGTTGCATCGCTTATTCCCGGCAATCAAGCAGCACGATATTCCATTCGGTCAGGATTGCCAGGGTGATCAGTTTGTTCTGCGCGATGCCGTCGTGCACCGGCTTCAGGCCGAGACCGGGGATGTTAAGAACCTCGCGATGGATCTGGAGACGTTTCTGCGGTTCGCCCACGAGGCCCCAGTGGAATTTCTGTCGCTCCAGCCTCTGCAGCGATTTCGCAGGGAAGGCGGCGAACTGAAACCAGGGGAGCTGCTGAGCGTGTATCCGCCCTTCTGCACGAAGGAGTCGGCAGCGGGTGTTTCTTTGAAGGCTATTCCGGCTTCGGATCGCATTGCGTTTCTGGCGGATTTTGCGGGACAGCTTTCCCGCCTGTCTCATGGCACAAAGGTAAAAATCAAGACTTCGAAATAGAAGCGACAACCTTTTTACCGACATTTTAGAAAAATTAATACCTGGCGTTCTTGATGCTTCGACGATCTCCTGAGTGCTACGGTCAGTATTTTTTAGGCTTCATGGACTTTGGCGTACACTGCTGCTGTGAAGTTGATTCTTTCTTCCCTGACGCCGCTGCTGCTGTGCTTCCAACTGATCGGCTAACAGAATCATGGTTCCACTAGTGGAATGGAGTGTTCCGAGGTTAAAGCAGGACAAACACTCACGCAGGAGACAGCTGCAATCAGCATTCGCTCAGGAATGGTCAAAGCCTTTGCTTCCGTGCAACTTCGTAGAGCGGCAGGGGAGGCAAGCACTGATTCCTGCCAGGTTGTGTACAAGCTGTTTGTCGCGCACCCTGACGGGAAATTCGTGCTGACAAAACAGTATTCAGAGAAGGCTGACGGCAGCGTTGGAGCGGAGATGATCGGTGCTTCGCCAAATGAAAGAATGCTTGCCGCGGATTTTTGGTGGGCCGAAGGAGATTACACGGGTCACCGGCCTGTCATTTACAACGTGGAGACTCGCTCAGCACAGTCTCGGGCTTTGCATGATGAAATCAGGAAGCAACTGCCTTCTTGCGATTATTTTGAAGAGTTCATCGGTGTGAGCGACGCAGGCGAAGCGATCATTCGGGTTCCGCAAAGTGCTTACGTTGAGAAGGGTTGTCATGCACAGGGCAAATGGCTTTTCGACATGCAATCGGGCAGGGTTCACCGGCTGAAATCGAGCAACAACCCAAAATGAGTAGGAAACTGCTCCTAGTAAATTAACATTGGCTGTTTTCATTGGTGAGCGCGGCAGGAATCGAACCTGCAACTAACTAGCCAAGGGCTTCGCCCTTGATATCCCTTCGGGATATGGGAAGTCAGGAGTCAGGAGTCAGAAGTCGGGAGAAAACCAGTCTGGCTGATCACGGATGCACAACGGTAAGCACACAACGGAATCCGATGATGGGTGATTTGCCCTCGGGCTCGTTCCACAGCCGCTTCGAAGCCCGATTGGGCGCATTTGGATAAAGGAAGTGGCCGCCTCGCGCAATCTTCGCCTGGCCGGTGGACGGCCCGGCGGGATCATTCTCGGGGCTGTGCGAGTAGTAGGACAGATCAACCCAGTCGTTTGTCCATTCGGCGACATTGCCAATCATGTCGTAGAGCCCAAACCCGTTTGCCCGCTTCTGTGCGACTTGATGCGGCTTGTTTCCGTTGTTCCTCAGAGTTTGCTCGTAGTGCATCTTGTCATCCCTGAACAATGCATCCGCATCAAGATGTTCACGGCCGCTGTTACTCGCGGTCCAGGCAATGTCATTCAGCGGACCATAGGGATCACTGCTGCTGCCGCCGCGTGCCGCGTACTCCCATTGCGCCTCCGTGGGCAAAGCTCCACCGGCCCATTTGCAGTATGCCGCTGCATCATTCCATGTCACATTAACAATCGGGCTTTGTTCATCCTTCCAACCCGGATTCACCGTGAAATTCTCTACTGCGTCGGGAGGCATCAAGCGGTTGGTGGCCTGGCTGAACCGCTTATAGGCTGCAACGGTCACCTCAGTAGTACCGATCCAGAATTGTTGACTGATCGTTACCTTGTGTACCGGGCGCTCGTTCGGCGGACAATCCTCCCGTGCGCAGCCCATTTGAAATCCTCCGGCCGGGATGGAGGCATACAACAGCCCGTCTTTGGAATTCCGCTTGGTTCCGTTTTCTGCATTTTGTGCCACAGCAAGGACTACTGCAAGGGCAACAACAACGGCCGCAAGCCTATGCATAAATTGCACCTCTCGATTTATACAACCTTCAGCAAGAGTTCCAAAGTGAGATGATTCAGCCGGACTGGATCGGCAATCTCGGATCCCTCACCCAATAATGCCGATGCTAACAGGTTATTGGTGAGCGCGGCAGGAACCAAACCTGCAACCTACTGATTAAGAGTGTCGCCCAGGCTACCTCTGCCAGTTGAGCTACTCCTTCCCGGAGAGGATGGCCTGAAGCTCAGCTCGGCGCTTACCAGTCTTGAAAATGACGCTCACGAGCCATGGCTTCTTTCCTGGTCGCGAAGGACTCCCAGTACACGAGCCTCCACGGGCCACGATTCTTCGTGGCGGTTGCGCAGTTCGAATTGTGCTCAACCAGGCGACAATCCACATCTTGCGTACTGCCCGTGCAAAAGCGCCCTGTAGCGTCACTGCGAAGAACATAAACGTGGAACATAAGAGTTCATTGGTGAGCGCGGCAGGAATCGAACCTGCAACCTACTGATTAAGAGTCAGTTGCTCTGCCAGTTGAGCTACGCGCCCCCGGGTTTACGTGGTGAGAAAACAGGAGGGACCTAATTCAGTCTAGCACACGAAAGCGTTGATCTGGCTGGGGATCGGGTGATCGGTGCATCGGGTCATCGGGTCAACGAAAAACAAGACAAATACGGACAGCCAGCCCGAGCAATAACGAAAACCAATCTCAATCTGCGCTCGTCTCAGTTTCATCGCGCGTGATCGCCCGTGATCGCAGCGGGATCGCAACGTGATCGGAAAAGCTAGAGGCAACGGCAGCAGCAGATTCCTCTCCCGCCCGTCAAAACGGATTAGTAACAACAAACGCAAATAACGGGCGGGATCGGAATGACAAGACTTTCGAAGCTGCGCTCCACACTTTTTTTTTGATCTCCGTCCCATCTGCGGCGGCGACTGCTACGGTCGCTTAGAAAAATCTGCTACACCTACTTTGACCACCGTTCCTTGTCTCTTGCCGGGAGCATCGGGAGCCGGGGTGGTCTGGCCGGGTGGCTTCTCTGTCCACACGCCGTAGACCCTTCCACCAAAAGCGGCCAGGCCGGTGTAATCGCCAAAGAAAACGTTGCCGGCCTCAAATGCATTATCGGTCCAGGCATAGTTGGCAAAACTTTTTCCCTGATCGGAAGAGCGAGCCAGCACCACGATCTGTTTGCGGCCCTGCGGATCGCCGCGACGGTCGTAGAAGACTACGTTGACCGAACCATCAACCGGATCCACGGCCGACCATTGGAAAAACTGTTCTGCCCCGTTGTGAATGGGATCGTTGTTCACGCGCACTGGCTGACTCCACGTCCTGCCCTTATCGGAAGAGGCGGCACAAAAAACGTCCAGGTCGCCGTTGCGATAGTCACTCCACGTCACGTAGAGCCGCCCGGATTTCGGGTCAATGGCAATCTGAGGGAAGCCGTTCGCTCGCTCCAGTGTCTGGATGGCAAACATGATCGGCGCCGTATGCAGAATCAGGCGTGGACGCGAGAAGCTGCGCCCGCCATCATGCGATGCAGTGAGCACAATGCCTTCGCCGGTGCTCCACACTGCATAGACGGTGCTGTCTGGCGCAACAGCGGCAGCAAAACCTTCCAGCGCTCCATTGTCGTCGCGGGGAAGGCCGGGGTGGTCGTCAATTTCGATCGGCTTGGACCAGCTCTTTCCACCGTCAGTTGAGCGCGAGAGCAGAATCTCAGAATCCTTGAGCGTCCACCGGGTCCAGCCAACATAGAGATTTCCGGCGTGCGGTCCGTTTCCATTGTCGGCGATGATATAGGGCTTATCCTCAAACGGGATTCCCGGCTCAGTACGTT
>DATDNH010000362.1:0-3159 GCA_036518395.1 Candidatus Angelobacter sp.
TCAGGTGGATATAGCTAATAGGAGGGAGAAGCATCCATGAAAAAAGCTTTGCTGATGTCTCTGATAGTTGTGGCTGCCGTGCTGGCCTCGATGGCGCAAAATTCTACTGAGAGGCTGCCCGTGCGGCGCGTGGTTTTGTACAAAAACGGCGTGGGATATTTTGAACACACCGGACGCATTCACGGTGATCAGGAGCTCAAGATTGATTTCACCAGCTCGCAGTTGAACGACGTGCTCAAGTCCCTTACCGTGCTTGATCTCAACGGCGGCAAGATCACCGGGGTGGGCTATAACTCCGTCGCGCCCATCACCGAGCAGCTCAAGTCTTTGCGATTGCCGCTGGGTGAGTCCACCACTCTGGCCAATTTTCTTTCCGCGCTGCGCGGCTCCCGAATCCAGGTGCGCAATGGCGGCTCTCTGGTTTCCGGCCGGCTGCTGAGCGTGGAAGATAAAACCAGCAGGAAGGCGCAGGAAGAAACCAAGGCACTCGAATTGTCCGTGATCACGGATGCGGGTGAGGTGCGCACATTCACGCTTACATCCGGTCTGGGCGTGCGCGTGGAAGATCACGATCTGAATGAAGAAATCTCCCGCTATCTCAATCTGGTCAGCTCCTCCCGCGATCAGGATTTGCGACGCATGACCATTTCCACTTCTGGAAATGGTGATCGCAACATCTTCGTGAGTTACATAAGCGAGGTGCCGGTATGGAAGTGCACATACCGCATCCTGTTGCCCACGAAAGCCGATGCCAAGCCGCTGCTGCAGGGCTGGGCCATTGTCGACAACACCGTTGGCGAGGACTGGAAGGATGTTGAGCTTTCACTGGTTGCAGGAGCGCCGCAGTCGTTTATTCAGGATTTGTCGAAGCCGTATTACAAGCGGCGTCCGGTGGTAGCACTGCCGGAAGCGGCCATGCTCACCCCACAGACACACGAGGGGACGATGGATGAGGATAAGTTCGCGGCGGTTGCACCAGGACTCATGGCTGCGCCGAAAGCTCCGCCGCCAATTAACGTTGGCAGCGGGGCCGCCGCAGGTGTCGGCGGTGGTGTTAGTGGGGGAGTGTTCAGCTACAACGGCAACCTCGGTGCGCCCTTGCCGGGACTCTACGGCATCGTGACCGATGCGAACGGCGCGGTGGTAGCGAATGCTTCTATCACCGCAACCGGTGAGGATGGCGAAGAGCACACCGCAACTTCTGATTCCAATGGCAACTTCCGCCTGGAACTGCCCCAGGGGAACTATGAAGTGGAGGTTGAAGTTCCCGGGTTTAAGTCATTGGTTCAGCGGAATGTCACTGTCGCTGGTCCCAGGATGTTGAGCTACAAGCTTGAGGTGGCTGCCACGGACGAGACGGTAGAAGTGGCCAATGCGGCAGAGAACGTCGAATCGCAAGCCACAGGGCAGGACTTGGGAGATTTGTTTGAGTACAAGCTGAAAGAAAAGGTGACCATCCTTAAAAATCATTCAGCCCTGGTGCCGATCCTGAACTCGCACATTGATGCCGAGAAGGTGACGCTGTGGAACAGTTCGTCCGAAAGGGCGCTGCGGGCCCTTTGGATCACCAACTCAAGCGGGCTCACGCTGGATAGTGGCTCGTTCAACATCATCGAAAACAATGCCTTTGCCGGTGAAGGGCTGATTGATCCGCTGAAGCCGAACGAGCGCCGCCTGCTCTCTTATGCAGCAGACCAGGCCGTCCGCGTGGAAGATCGCAACGAGGTTGAGGCAAGTCCGGTGAAGCACATCAAGATCGCACGCGGTGTGATGGTGCAGACCAGCGAGCAGGCGCAACATGATACCTACGTTGTCCGCAACAGCGATACCGAGCCGCGCGATGTGATCATCGAGCATCCGGTGCGCGAAGGCTGGAAGCTGGCCAAAGACCTGAAGCCGGAAGAGACTACAGCCTCGTTTTATCGCTTCAGAGTCAAAGTCAAGCCGAATGAGACTGCCACGTTGAAAATTGATGAGTCACAGCCAATCGAAAGCAAGGTTGCGCTGATCAATGTAACTGATGACACGATCAAGATGTTCTTCAGCGAAAAGACCATCAATCCTGGCGTGGAGCAGGCGTTGCGCAAGATCATCGTGCAGAAGGGCGAGATTGCGGCATTGGACCATGAAATTCAGAACCGCCAGGGTGAGGTGACTACCATCAACCAGGACCAGCAACGCCTGCGGGAAAACATGAAGGCCCTGAAGGGAAGCGCAGAAGAGAAGGCTCTGCTGCAGCGCTATACCCATGAACTGAACGAGCAGGAGGACAAGCTGCAGGCGGTTCGCGCCGAGATAGCCAAACTGGAATTGCAGCGTGTTGAGAAACGGCAGCAGCTCGACAAGATGCTGCAGGAAATCACGCTGGACGCGAGCATTTAGATCATCTTAGGTAAATACTTTGCCGACAAAGTCTACCGGGCTCCGTCATCCCGCCTGCCCCGGCCTGCCGTGGGAGGCCTCTTCACGAAGTGGAGAGGCGGAGGGATCTTGTGGTCCCTCTAGCCCAAAAAAGCACACTATTGGCTAAGACAGCCTGGCGAATTGTGCCCTAAAAAAGCCTTAGGGAAAGCAGCGCATTTTGCGTCTTGTCTCTATAGCGGTGACAACATTCGGAGCTGCGGGAAATGCTTGCCTGGCTTGACTCGGATGAAACGGCGGAGGAGGGACACGTGTTCTGCGCCAAGTGTGACAATCAGTTGTGTGGCACAAACAGCTTCTGTACTCGATGCGGAACCCGTGTCTCCAGCCAAAGGCGGCAGCCTTTAACGAAGCAGAAGCAGCAGTCCTGGGTAAGCAAGCTGTGGATCTGGCTGCAACAGGCGCTCACGCTGACTTTTCAGCAGCACAGACTTGAGCAAAGGGAATATCGGGAGCAGGAACCGTAATGTTTCTACATCCCGAGTCTGCCCAGCGTAGCGGGCAGGCGAGGGAACCCTATTGAAACGATGCACACCTGAAAACAGCACCCGATACATGTCGTGACTTCAAGGCATTCGAATAGCGCAATCCTAAAAGCCCTCATCCCAACTTCGCTGACCCCATAGTGCGCGTGGCAATAAATCCAACTCACATAAAAAGCCGTCGCATGAAAGCATCCGACGCTCTACTATAATCGCTGTATTCTCTGACGCGCCGGATTTCGCCTTTCTGAGGAGC
>DATDNH010000363.1:0-5777 GCA_036518395.1 Candidatus Angelobacter sp.
TTACACTGAGAGCGTCACCTTCGCACAGCGCCTCACTCAGATTGCTCCCAACGACGCGCGGCACTGGTTCCTGCTTGGCTACTGCGCTCGCATGGCACGCAAATCCCAGATTTCTCTTGATGCCTACCAGCACGGTCTGCAACTGGCGCCTCGTGCCGTCGAGGGACTCTCCGGGATGGCCCAGACCTACATGAACATGGGTAAGGCCGACCAGGCCAAGAAACTGTTGATGGAAGTCATCGCGGCAAATCCCAGTCGCCCCACTGATCTGGCGATGGCCGGCGAGCTGTTCATGCAGTCCGGTGAATATGGCACCGCGCTGAATATGTTTGAGCGCGCAGAGGCCCTCCAGCCCAGCTCTCATACAGAGACCATGCTGGCCATCCTTTTCATGAAGCAAAAACAGCCGGCCAGGGCCAAGCAGCTTCTGGACCGCGCGCTGGCCCGCAATCCCAAAAATACTGACATTCTTCGCGCCGTGGCCAATTATTACCGCGAAGCACACGACTACAAATCAGCTATTGCCATCCTGAAGCGTGCGACAAACCAGACTCCGGACTATCTGGCCGAGCTCGCCTATACCTACGAACTCGCAGGCATGAAGAATGATGCTGCCAACGCCTATGAGAAAGCCGCCATGATGGCGCCCAAAGAAATCAACGTCCAGCTCTCAGCGGCGGAAGCGCAGATGCGCATCAGCAATCCTGATAAAACCCGCATCTTCCTGGCCCGGGCTGAGCGGATTGATCCCAACCATTACCGCCTGCACGCCATTCGTGGTGACCTGTGGCGGCAGGAGCGCCGCAACAACGATGCTGTCAAAGAATATCTTGCAGCGTTGGCTGCTATGCCGGAAGCTCCGCCTGAAGGTGTTCTGTATCCCACGCAGGTGCGTCTGGAGCTGATCAATACTTATAAAGATCTGGGAGATGAAGCAGCAGTGAACCAGCAGCTTCGCATTGGCCAGCAGGAGATGGCCAAAATCCAGATAGAAGGCCCAGCGCGCGTGCTTTATCTCTCAATGAGGGCCTCGCTCAAAGCACTGGCAAACGATACTGCCGGTGCGGAAGCTGACCTGAAGGAAGCGCTGGCGATTGATCCCGTCAATGACAACGTCAACCTGCAGTATGGCGGTCTGTTGTGGAAGGAAGGCCGCAGAACTGAAGCCAAGCAGGTGTATAGCAGCCTGCTGAAGCGCGATGAGAAAAACCGCTACGCGCTGGAAGGCCTGGGCTACATCTACCGCGATGAAGGCGATTACAAGACCGCCGAGAAATATTTCATGGCAATGGCCGCGGCATATCCCGGCGATTATGTGCCCTATCTCGCCCTTGGTGACATGTACACCACCATTCGCGACTTCGACAAAGCGGATGCCAGTTACCAGAAGGCATACAAGCTGGCCCCCGGGAATTCTCAGATCATCGCCAGCGGAGCCAATGCGGCAATTGAGACTCACAAGATTCCGCTGGCTGGACAATGGCTCGCTCGAGCCACTGCCACGATGAAAAATGATCCGCGGATCATGCACGAAAATGAGCGCTACCTGTTCCATACAGGAAAGTACGCGGAATCCGCGCGTCTCGGTTGGCAAGTCATTCAGATCATGCCTCAAGACCGCGATGGCGCGGTCTACCTGGCCTACGACCTCTACAACCTGGGACGTTATGACGAAGTGCTTTCCCTGGTAAGCCGGTATGAAACCATTTTGCCCAAGGAGGCGAATTTCCCGCTGCTCGCCGGCCACGTGCATCATCAGGAAGAGCTTCTACAACAGGCAATTGACGACTTTACCCGCGCCATACAGAAAGATCCCAACATGATGGAGGCGCACACAAGCCGCGGGTACGTGCGCAATGATATGCAGGATGGCGCCGCTGCGATTCAGGATTTTGAGCCTGTGCTGAAAGCGGAGCCCGACAACGGCGTTGCCCATCTTGGACTCGCGTTTTCCCATCTGCAACTGCATCACTCGCGCGAAGGGCTGAGCGAAACCGAGAAAGCGGCAAAGTTGCTGGGTGACAGCGGCTCCATCCATCTGGCGCGGGCCACGGCTTACCGCCAGATGCGCGCGTTGGATAAAGCTGAAAAGGAATATCGTGCAGCGCTCACGTACGATCCTGATGACGTCAAAATGTATTTGGCGCTGGCGGACACACTGTACCACATGCGCCGCTATAACGCGTCCATAGCGGAACTGGAAAACGCGCTCCACATTGACCCTGATAACCCGCAGGCCTACGCCAACATCGCGGCAGCCTACGCGCAGATGCACCGCACAGCTGAAACGCTGCGCTACATTGAGTTGGCGGAGCGCCAGGCGACTGATGAATCCGGCATCCTGATTGCCACGGGCGACGCGCTCATGAATCTGGGTGACCGGCAGGCTGCCATGGACCATTTCGCTCGCGCCCTCAACGCGCCGGACGCCAATCGTGTTGATGTGCGCATGGAATTTGCCAAACTGTTTGCGCGTGAAGGGAAATATGACGATGCCAGGCAGCAGGTGGCGCTCGCGTTTGCGGAATCGCGCATTGGAGAAGCCTCGCCGGTCACGACCGACAATCTGATCGAAGCCGCCGAGATCTTCCTCACTGCGCATGACTTTGATCTTGCGACACGCTACTTCGCCAAGGCCAAGGAGATGGGTGCTCCCGACGATGCAGTTGCCATCGGGCTGGCCGATACCTACATCGCCGAAGGCAGAGATCGCGACGCGGAGAAGGCGCTTACTGCGCTGGGATCGTCTGACGAATACAAAGACAATTACGAGTATCAGCTTGCCTGGGCCAATATCTACAGCCAGCGGCACGACTCGCAGCGCGCACTTTCCGCTTTTGCTCACGCCAACCAGCTTGCCGCCGAAGATGACGCCGCCGAACGCGGACTCATCCAGGCGGCCGGTGAAGAAGGCGCGCAAATCCAGCCGTATCTGACCATGCGCAACAGTTTCAATACGGAAGCTGTTTTTGAAGACGCGACGATCTATCAACTGGACACCAAGTTCTTCGGGGCGAACGCGCCTCCACGTTCACAGCAGGAAACGGAGGTCGGCAGCGCTTTCCGTTATCATCCGGAGCACTTCCTGCCCATCAACGGTTATTTTGGATTGCGAAATTTCCGGGGCAGCCTCTCCATTCCCAGCCAGTTGGCGATCGTGCACCGCGATACGCTGGACACCATTTTCAACGTTGGGGTGCAGCCGGTCCTTCGCATGGGTAATGCGCGCATCGTTTTTGAGCCGGGGCTTGAATTCACGATTCGCCGAGATCGTGAGTCTCCAACAGAGATGAATCAGGATCTCTTCCGCCAGTTTGTCTATTTCTATAGCTCGCCTTTCTTCAACTGGCTTACGGTTCGGGGCGACGGTATCCGCGAGGCGGGCCCGTTTACCGACCAGAATCTGCATTCCCGCGACCTCTCCGGCACGGTGGAATTCGAAGTCGGACGTCCTTGGGGACACAATGCATTCATCACCGGCTACTCAGTGCGCGATGAACTGTTTCGTCCCCTGGTGCGCGAATACTTCACCACAGCCACATGGGCGGGATGGCAGCACAAGTTCGGCGAGAAGTTGCGCGTCGTCGGGCTGGGCAAGTACATCCGCTCATGGCGTGTGGCTGATCTCAGCTTTGCGACCGCACAGATCCTTGTGCCGGGCACTCGCATTGAATACAAACCCAATGATCATTGGCTGGTGGAAGGCGCTTTCGATTTCACCCGTGGCGAGGGCTTCCATTTGTATGACAACACTGAAGGAGGTTTTCTCATCACCTATATGAAGCCCCTTCGTCGCCGCATGGACGATGGCAAAGGAGAGGTGGCCGTGGATTATCCGCTGCGCATCTCCGCCGGGTTCCAGCAGCAGTCTTTCTTTAACTTTACTGGCGCCAAAAGCACCACATTCAGACCGGTCGTCAGAATCTCATTGTTTTAAGTAACCGGGCTTGCACCGAAATGAAACTCAATTTCTGGTCGTGGCAGGAATAACGAAGTAGGGGACCCAGGGGCTTAATGAAGATTTGTTTTGTAAGTGCATTTCCTCCAAGCAAGATGCCGCTCAACGAGTATGGGTACCACATTGCCAAGGAGCTGCAGGCAGACCCACTGATCAGTTTGACTGTGGTCAGCGACGAGCTTTCACCGCCAGAAACTGAACTTCCGGATTTCAATGTCATTCGCTGCTGGCGGATGAACCGGCTGAGCAATCACATCTCCATCCTCAAGGCCCTGCACCAGATCAAGCCGGATGTAGTCTGGTACAACCTGATTTTTTCCAGTTTCGGCAGCAAGGACAGGCCGTTCTCTGCTTTTTCCGGGCTGACTTTGCCGGCGGCCACGCGCATGGCGGGTTATTACACTCATGTGACTCTCCACCACCTCATGGATCACATCGATCTGGATGATGTGGGCGTGCGTAATCAGACAGCATTCAAAATGGCCGGGTACGTTGCCACCCGTTTGATTCTGATGTCCAACTCCGTTTCCGTTCTGCTGCCGGCGTATCGCCGGACGCTCATTGATAAATATCGCGGTGAACACGTGCATTTCCGCGCGCACGGCATTTTGTCGGCGCGTCCTGAGTATCCGGACTTTTCCAAACGCGGCATTCCCGAGCATCGTATCCTCGGTTTCGGCAAATGGGGGACCTATAAGCGTTGTGAAATGTTGATCGAGTGCTTTGAAGACGAAATCTCCAAAAGGATTCCCAACAGCAAACTGCTGATCGCCGGGACCAACAACGGCAATGCGCCGGGATATATTGAGTCGCTCCAGAAAAAACACAAGAATCCCAGGGTGATCTTCATGGGTTACATTCCGGAAGAAGATATCCCGGAGCTTTTTCGCTCTTCATCTCTTCTCGTGCTGCCATATACCTCGGCCACCGGCGCCAGCGGTGTGGCGCATCTGGCCGCGCAATATGGGGTTCCCATCGTGTCGTCTGATATTCCGGATTTTCGCGAGATGTGCGAGAACGAAGGTTTGGCCATCAAGTTTTACAAGGTGGGAGAGAAGGCCGATATGGCGGACAAGATTATCGAGCTGCTTGATTCAGCGGAGGAGCAGCACGAAATGGCGGAGCAGAATTTTTCTGCGGCGCTGCGGATGACTATGCCGCAGATTATACGCCAGTATGTGCGCGCTTTTGACCGCCATCAGCGCGCGCGCGCCCTGGAGGCAGTCTCGCGTTTTCGCCGGTTGCCGCCATGGGTTCCTCGCCGCTCCGCCATCTTTCGCGCATCCGCGCCGCGATGGGGGGGATGGTAGAAGGGCGGCATTTTAGTACCCACACTCAGCGGTCAGCCAATTCAGAAATTTCTGGCGATGAAATGGAGGATTTTGGCTGTTAGCTTTTGGTTTTTGGCCTAAGAGTCTCTCAAAACCGAGCGAGGATGATGCATTTGGCTGAATGCCGAGTGCTGCCTGCCGGTGCTGGTTTTGTTGTAAAAACTTTGCTAAATACCGATTGCTAAGTACTAACTGCTGTTTTTCTGACATCCCGTTCACCCGTTTTCAACATCGAACGGCTTAGCTGCTGGCTGCTTGCCTGAGCAGCGAAATCTCTTTTTCAGGATTCCTGGGTGGAACAATCACGAATGAATATCGCAGTCGTCGGTTCCGGCTATGTAGGGCTGGTAGCCGGCGCATGTTTTGCCGAACTGGGCCACAACGTCATTCTGGTGGACAACGATCAACAAAAACTTCTCGCGCTGAAAAACGGCGAGTGCCCAATCCACGAAAAATTTCTTCCTGAACTGCTGGAGCGCCATCGCGGC
>DATDNH010000364.1:0-3900 GCA_036518395.1 Candidatus Angelobacter sp.
CTCAGCACCGTCTCTCGCGCGAAGCGCGAAATGGATCTAGGCTTGCGATGCAGCCTCCTCTGACTGTATTGCCAGGTGACTGAACCATCCTCCGGCGGCAACCAGTTGATCAGGCGGTCCCTGCTCCACGATGCGACCCTCATCCAGAACAATCACGTGGTCGGCGTCTTTCACCATGGAGTAGCGGTGGGCGATGAGAAGAGTCGTGGGGTGATAGCCCAAATGCCCGAGCGCCTGTTTTACTTCATTCTCCGTGGCGTAATCCAGATTTGCGGTGGCTTCATCCAGCACCAGCACGCGCGGCTGGTCGACGAGGATGCGTGCGATCTGCAGCCGCTGCCGTTCGCCGACAGAGAGTCCCACGCCATGCTCCCCAACCTCAGTGGCAAGACCATCCGGCAGCCGCTCCAGCGTGGTACGCAAGCCCGCGGCCAGCGCTGCCGCCTCTACTTCCTGGTCCGTTGCCGTCGGTCGCTTGTAGCGAATATTGTCTGCCAGGCTTCCACGGAAAATTGCGCCTTCCGCCGCGACTACTCCAATCGCTCTGCGCACCGCTGATGGATCAACGACGGATAAAGGCTGGCTATCAATCAGAATCTCGCCTGCCTTGGGCTCCCAGAGCTTCAACAACAGATCGGCGGTGGTTGTCTTGCCGGCGCCCGAAGGTCCCGTGAGAGCGGTTATCTTTCCCGGTTCAGCGGTAAAGCTCAACCCACGAAGGATCTCTCGCGACGGCGCGTAGCTGAAACGAACATCGCGAAATTCCACTTTGCCCGGCCCGGCCGACAGTGGTGCGCCCTTTGCTTCTTCCGGTCCTGTAAGCAGCAGCCGGATAGCGCGATTCAGGGAAGCCAGGTGCTGTTGCAGGTTCACGGCAATGCTGCTGAGCGTGTCAATCGGGTCATAGAGCCGATCGAGATAAGCTACGAACATGACCACGTCGCCAGGTGTAAGTTGCCGGTCCAGAACCAGCCATCCGCCATAACCCAGCACCAATGCCTTGCTGAAATGATTGAGCATGGTTTGCAGCAGCAGGTAGCGATTTCCCAGCTTGTTGCGGTTCAGATAATCGGTGTAAGCAGCCTTGGAAGCCTCCTGAAGCCGATCCACTTCGCGCGGCTCCGCTCCTGAAAGTTTTACAGTCTTGATGGCTGCCAGCGCATCCTGAATCCGCGCAGAGACGTTCTCCCATTTGGTGTAGTACTCAGCCATGCCCGATTCAAGTCGAACCGCGGCATGGCGCGCGATGATGAAATAGATTGGCAAGACTGACAGAGCAGCCAGGCCCAGTCTCAAGCTTTGGCTGAGCATGATGGCGCAGATGCCAATGATCCGGACAACTTCGGGCGCGATCTGCTGCGAAAATGCGGAGACAATCGGCGCCACCTGGTCGGATTGATCAATTCGCTTTCCCAGGCTGCCGCTCGCGCGCCGGCTGAAAAACGACAGCGGCAGCCGCAAAACATGACCGAAGGTGGATTGGATCAAATCGGCTTCAATTTCATTTGCCACCACGGTGCTCTGATAATCCGAAGCCAGCGAGAACCAGTGGCCCAGGACGCTGATGACAAAAAGAATCACCACAGCCCACAGCAGGGTAGTCAGAGTCTCCTGGCGGGTCCGTGGAGCGACAAAGCCTCGGTGGTGGCGCAGCTTTTGCGTTGCTGCTGGACTGGTGGCCTGCGTTGCCGGCTTGGTTGCAGATGCCGAAGGATGGCGCGTCGGACTTGGTTTAGGGGCGCTGGCAGTGGGACCAGTTTCAGTGGTCGCGGTCGTTGGAGACTCAACAAACAGACCAGCAACGTCATTGATTGCAACCCTGTAGATCAACGGCTGGATCAGATCAGCGCTGGTGCCCAGCAGCGCCAGAAAAGCAATAAGGACAAAGCGGCCTTTAAATGGCCGCGCCAGTTGCACTAACGCACGAATTGTGCCGACCTTCTCCCGACCTGGTTTTTCAGCCATGGTTAGCTTGTTGATGTTAGCAAGCTATTCGCCGAACCGCACTGAAAAACGGTCTTACATCCTTATTGCCTAATGCGAATCCTGTTGACTTTTGCCAGGACTAAGGCGCCTGCATATTTGAAGATTACTTGAGCGGCTCCAGGGATTCGCTTGGGGGGTAGTTGGTGGTCTTGCTGGCGCGAATATTGAAAGTGCAGCGACGTGCTAAGCACCCGGGGTCCCCAGCGCGAAGCGCGGAGTGCGTCTGGTTTTGCTGTTGCTATTGAGCCAAGGGCCAAAGGTTAATGGCCAAGGGCTGACTAAATAACATTGCGCCGTCGCCACCATTTCCATAGCATTCGCGCGGGGAAGAAGAGAATTGCTCCCCAGACCAGCAGGCTGGGTCCCCAGGACACAAAGAACAGCAACACATTAATCAGTCCCGCGACCAGGGTTTCATAGCCATCTACCGCCGCATCGCGAATGCGGCGGGAAGTAGACGTGGGAACTACATGGACCGGCTGTTTGTAATCCTCTGCCACTTTCAATTCCACAGTGGAGAACGCCACCTGCTTCTCCAGACTCTTCTTCTCCGCCTGCATGCGCTCAATCTCTTCACGAACGCTGGCGATTTCCTGCTCCACGGCCAGCACGTCTGCAAGTTTGCCCGTGCGGTGGCGCAGAATATCCAGCAGAGTCTGTTCAGTATTGCGCGCATTCCCAAGCCGCGCCTGCAAATCAACGTACTGCTGTGAGACTTCGTCGCCTTTTTGCGATTCGCTCTCCACGCGCCCCAGTTTCTTCAGGTCTGCAATGGCCGAATCCAATTTGTCGGCGGGTACGCGCAATGTGGCCGTGAGGCTTTGGGCTGATTCGGCAGAGCCGGTCACGCTCAACTGACCGAGATAGCCGTTGTTGCGCCTCAGAATGTCTTCCAGCCTGGCGCGTACCTGCTCGAAATTTGTGGCGGTCAGGGTCAGCTCAGCCGTGCGAATGATCATGGGGCCGGTGGGAATGGCAAGTTCACGGCTTCCTTGTTTCAATTCTTCAGCCTGTGTTGCGTTTTTCTGAAGTTTGCCTATGGTTCCCTGGTCGGTTCTGCCGGTTCTAGAAGAAATAAGTCCAGACACCCGTCCATTGGTGTCGTAGTAACCCGATGACCTCGTCTGATCAACAGTGCTGGGCGGGGAGGGATTTGTATACGTGTCGACCTGATTCGGGAAACGAACAGCCGGCGCATAACCTGGCTGGTAGGTTGAAACCAAAAAAACGACCAGTAGAACAGCGGCCAAAGACGAAACCCAAACCCAGCGCATTCTCAGAAACTCTCGCCAATTGCGATGGCGCCGTCTTGGGATTCTCTCCTGCTTCTTTACATGCTCATCCAGCGCGGCCAACAATTCCGGAGTGATTTCAGACTCCGAGGGCGCGATCTGCCATGACCCGAGTTCCTGCGACACATTTTTCAGATCTTTGGCGATGGCCTGGCACTCACGGCAGTCCTCCAGGTGGACGGCTGCGGCCGCCGCTCGCTCACGCGGAAGCTCGCCATCGACATAAGCCATAAGCTCCAGTTCATCAATAGGATGTGTAGTGTTTTTCATGTTAAACATCATCTTTGTCTGCGGCCGCGGCTGAATGCTTGATTTTGGTTTCCGGCGCCAGATGCTCCTTCAATGCCATGCGCGCCCGGAATAATCTTGAGCGAACTGTATTGATCGGCAAACGCATCAACTCGGCGATTTCCACATAGCTGAGCTGCTCATATTCGCGCAGCATCAGGATCGCCCGTTCAGACGTCTCCAGTTTCTCCAGAGACTCCCGCACCCAGAGCGCATTGTCTGGAAGCTGTTCTGTAACAGGTTCATGATCGGGCTTGATCGATGCCGAACCTTTCTCTTTGCGCCGCTCAGCAGACAGCAATTTCAATGCGATCCCGTACAAGTACGTCCTGAG
>DATDNH010000365.1:0-4474 GCA_036518395.1 Candidatus Angelobacter sp.
GATCGCAACGTGATCGCCGTGATCGCGCGTGATCGGAAACCCATGTGGCTTATGCGGTGAGTCAGAAAACAGACGTTGATTTTAAAGAACTTAGAAAAGAGTCACAGGCTAGCCGTGCCACCGGTTGGACCGGATTGAATAGTCTGTGACTCTCGGGGAAAACTTTGGAAGGCATCAACGATCGCCGTGATCGCAACGTGATCGCCGTGATCGCGCGTGATCGGAAACCCATGTGGCTTATGCGGTGAGTCAGAAAACAGACGTTGATTTTAAAGAACTTAGAAAAGAGTCACAGATCAGGCAACAGGCAAGACAAGGCCAAGATGCATAGGCAAAAATCTCCCTACGAGTTTTCCTGGCTTACGCCTGGCTGCAGCAGAGCAGTTCCTCGCCACGGCGAGCCTTCGGCCTCCGCGCTGTGTGTGTTCGGGATGACCCCCTGAATGCGGGCAATAGGCAACAGGCAACGGGCAACAGAAAGACAAAAAAAACAACAGAAACCGTCTAGATACACTTCGGGCTCACAATGAACGCGAGCACTCGCCCCGGCTCACCGTTAGGGATGCGGTTTAGCGCAATTTTTTTTGACACTGTCAGAATGGCGTATGGAATGGAGGAAGTAAATAGAATGAGGTCACAATGACGTCAGAAGTTCGTCATTATGACAGCCAAATGCTGTCAGATTGGCGCAGATCAGGGAACAGGGAATAGGGAATAGCGGCCGAAAAGCAATAGCAGACAACAAGAACGGCAGCATGCCACAGTTCAGGGAATAGGGAATAGGGAATAGGGAACAGCGAAACCAACAGCAGATTCCTCAACTGGCGTCTCGGAATGACAAAGGCCCCGGCAGCCACGAATGAACGCGAAGTCAGAACGAAGAAACTCCACAAATTTGCTCAAAAAAGTACGAATCGTGAGACCAGTCATACTCAGGAACCTTGTGGCACATCCGCAGTACTGATGGCGGGAGGAATTTGCGCAAGAAAGCTGCGCTTTGAGCATTCCTACAAGGGTAAAAAATCTCGGGGACGAAAACCGGAGTAGCCAGTCTAAAGTGATTGGTTGCAACGGTTATGTGCGGTATGATGCCGCAGATGTGAGTACCTGGGTCCCGGTTTGATTCAAGTGCCGCAGTACTTTAAATCAAGTTTTTCCGCTGCTCCTGAGGTGATGCCGACGCGTGAGGTTCCCGGCGCGCCTGCTCCTATCCCTGCCCCGCAGGCGCCGCATCCTCCCAAACGGCGCCGCCTGCTTTGGATCTCGATTGCAGCGGCTGCGCTGATCGCCGCAATCATACTTTTTCTTGAGCTTCGTCCGGAACAGCCCGACACTGCCGCCAATCAGGCCCCGCGCACAGCGGTGGTTGAACAAAAAGACTTTGCCGCCGTTCTCCGCCTTCACGGGATTGTGGAAGCGGTGGAATCCCATGCCATTGCTGCGCCACGGCTCTCCGGCCAGGGACTGGGCACGCTGATCATTACCAAAATGGTAGCCAGCGGCAGCACGGTGCATAAGGGCGATATTCTGGTTGAATTTGATCGCCAGGCACAACTGCGTAACGTGCTGGACAAGCAGGCGGAATATCGCGATCTGGTGGAACAGATCAAGAAAAAACAGGCCGACCAGCAAGCCACACGCGCCGCTGACGACACCGAACTCAAGCAAGCGGAGGACGCCGAAAAGACGGCCGAATTGGAAGTCAAAAAGAACGAGATTCTTTCCAAGATCGATGCAGAAAAAAATGAGTTGAACCTGGAGCAGGCGCGAGCCACGGTGCAGCAGCTCAAGGAGACGTATGATCTGAAGCGTCGCGCCGACCAGGCTGACCTGCGCGTGCTGGAAATCCAGCGTGATCGCGCGCTTGCTGCCGCCAACTGGGCGCAAGGCAATACGGAAAAAATGGTGATCCACTCGCCCGTCGATGGCGTTGCTGTAATCAACTCCATGTGGAAGTCAGGGAGCCTGTCTGATGTGCAGGAAGGCGATGAGGTTCGTCCCGGCTTTGCTTTCATGCAGGTAGTGAACCCGGGCCAGATGCAAGTGCGCGTCCGCGTGAATCAGGCTGATGTGGATACGTTACAGGAAGGCCAGACCGCACGCATTCATCTGGATGCTTATCCCGATTTGAGTTTTTCCGGCAAGGTGGAACGGCTCGCTGCTGTGGCGCAGACCAGCGCATTTTCCGGCAAGGTGCGAGTCTTTACGGCGCTTTTTGCGATTAACGGAAGCGATCCCAAACTGTTGCCTGATCTTTCCGCCGCCGTTGACGTGCAATTCGAGAGCCAGTCCGGTGTTCTGGTTGCGCCGCGTGATGCCATCATCACCGAGAATTCCCACAGCTATGTAAAGGTCAAAAATGGTTCAGACTACCAGCGCCAGGAGGTGAAGCTTGGGCCGGCCAACGACCTTGAACAGGTCATTGTTTCCGGCGTGGAGAAAGGAGCGGTGCTGCTGCGCAATTCCAGCACATGAAGAAATTCTTCCAGCGCGGATTTTTTAAAGGCCGCAAAGGCTTGATCGCCATTGTTGTGGTCATTCTTCTGGTGGCTGCGGCTGGCCTGGCGTTCCGGCGCACGACTCCGCCGGATGTTCCCGTTGCTGAGGTCCAGCGCGGCGAATTTGTTGACAACATTCCCGTGCGCGGCAACATTAAAGCGCTGCGCTCCATTCAACTGGCGGCTCCTTCCATTGCCGGCGACCTGCAGATCGTGAAACTCGCGCCCATGGGCAGCATGGTGAAAAAAGGCGACGTGGTCGTGCAGTTTGATACCACGACTCTGCAGGCAACTCTCGATCAAAAGCGTTCCGAATTGAAATCCGCCGAGGCGGACATTGAGCACAGCCGGGCTGAAGCGCGGCTCACTCGCGAGCAGCAGGCCACCGACCTGCTTCAGGGCCGCTACGACGTGGACCGCGCAAAACTGGACACAAGCAAGCAGGAGATTCTTTCAGAAATTGATGGCGCAGAGACCAAGCTGAAGTTGGCCGACGCGGAGCAGAAGTTGAAAGAGCTGCAGCAGAAGGACGGTTCCACCAGGGATTCCACGCAAGCGGATATCGACGCCAAGATATACAAGCGGGAAAAGTCGCTGTTTGATGTACGCCTGGCAGAGCGCCAACTCGCCTCTCTCACATTACGGGCGCCGGCCGATGGCATGGTCACGATTATGCCTAACCAGCGCGCGCGCAACTGGACCCAGGGTGGCACCACTCCTGATTTCAAGGAAGGAGATCGCGCGTGGTCCGGCGCGGTAATCGCGCAGTTGCCGGACATGAACACGGTCCGCGTGAGCGCCCGCGTGGATGAAAGCGATCGTGGACGCCTGAAGCCGAATCAGACCGCTACCGTCCGCATTGACGCGATTGCTGACAAGGAATTTCCAGCGCAGATTGCTGAGATCAGCCCGCTGGCAAAACTGGATTACTCTTCCTGGCCGTTCACCAAGAATTTTGATATTGCGCTGCAAATTCCGGATACCGATTCCCGCATTCGGCCGGGATTAAGCGCCAGCGCGCGCATCGCAGTAGAAAAAATTCCGGACAGTATTTTGGTTCCGATGGAGGCGGTGTTTGAAAAGAATGGACGCTCGGTGGTCTACGTCCTGAATGGCTCCAGATTTGAGGAACGCGCGGTGCAGGTGGCGCGCCGAGGGCGTACGCGGGTGCTCATCGCCAGCGGAGTGCAGCCGGGAGAGAAGGTGGCACTGAAAGATCCTACGCGGGAGAAACAGGGCAAATGAGAAAACAGCTTTGGCGGTGGCTCTCCGTGGCGGGTGCGGTCTTGCTCGTCGGATTCGGAATTGCCTTTGCTGTGCAGCAACTGCGCACGACCGCGAAAATCATTCCCACAACGCGGGTGCAAAAGGGAACGCTCGAGCTAGATGTTGACACCCCGGGCGAGTTGCGGACTCCTCATTCCGCCATGCTGGTTGCGCCCTCAGTGAATGGCACACTCCAGATTGTTCATCTGGTCAAGACCGGCACCGTGGTCAAAGCCGGCGACGTGGTGGTGGAATTCGATCCCAGCGAGCAGGAATACAACCTGGAACAAAGCCGCTCGCAACTGGCGGAAGCTGACCAGCAGATCGCCAAAGCCAAAGCTGACGCTGCGGTGAAGACTTCGCAGGACAAGCTGGCGCTGCTCAAGGCCAAATTCGATGTGCGGCGGGCTGAGCTGGAGGTGAGCAGGAACGAACTGGTAAGCGAAATTGATGCGCGAAAAAACCTGCTGAGCCTGGAAGAAGCGCGGCGCAAGCTGGCCCAGCTTGAGCAGGATGTAAATTCGCGCGCCGCCTCCAATACCGCCAGCATTGCCTTGCTGGAGGAAAAGCGCCAGACCGCGCTGCTGGGAATGAAGCAGGCGCAGCGCAGCATTGACAACATGGAGGTGAAGTCCACCATCAATGGCCTGGTTTCCATTCGGGAAAACATGGACAGCGGCATGACGTTCTACGGAATGAACCTTCCCGAA
>DATDNH010000366.1:0-4909 GCA_036518395.1 Candidatus Angelobacter sp.
GGCGGCCTCACGCAGGTGAAAGAGACAAATCGCGAGCGCCGTGGCCTGCATCAACTCGAAATGTTTTTGCAGGACTTACGGTACGGTTTTCACGCCTTACGCAAGAACCCTGCGTTTGCGGCCATTGCTATCGTAACGCTAGCCCTCGGCATCGGCGCCAATACAGCTGTCTTTCAGTTGCTTGATGCGGTTCGCATCCGCTCCCTCCCGGTAAAAGACCCGCGAGCGCTTGTCTCAATCCAGCCCACCACCACAAAAGACCGCCGGGGCAGTGTGAACCGCTTTGGCGTCCTGACTTACCCATTATGGGAACAAATCCGGGCCAAAGAGAATGAGTTTTCCGGAATGTTTGCCTGGGGAGAGAACCAGTTCAATCTTTCTTCCGGCGGCGAGGCGCATTATGCCAGGGCAATTCTGGCCAGCGGAGATTTTTTCAATGTTCTTGGAGTTTCTCCTCTGCGCGGTCGCCTGTTTTCTCCAGCCGACGATCAGAAAGGATGCGGTGAGCCCGTTGCCGTGCTCAGCTATGCCTTCTGGCAACGCGAGTTCGGCGGACAGCCTTACGTCATCGGCAAAAAAATTTCCCTCGACTCTCATCCTGTAGAAGTCATCGGCGTAACGCCCGCCAATTTCTTTGGCCTGGAAGTAGGACGCTCTTACGATGTCGCAGTCCCGGTCTGCGCCGAGGCTGTATTGCGCGGCGAATACAGCCGCCTCAACAGCGGCACGGCGTGGTGGCTCGTAGGTATTGCGCGCCTGAAAGCCGGGCAATCATTGGAACGCGCCACTGCGCTGCTCGAGTCTATCTCACCAGGAATTTTTCAGGCGTCGCTGCCGCCCAACTATCCGCCAGAAAGCGTCAAAAGCTATCTCGGATTCAAATTGGCGGCTTATCCTGCGGCTGGCGGCATCTCCCAATTGCGAAATGATTACTCTGATTCTTTGTGGTTGTTGCTGGGCGCCTCGACGCTGATTTTGCTGATCGCCTGCGCCAATCTCGCAAACCTGATGCTGGCGCGGGCCACTGCGCGTCAGCGGGAAATTGCGGTGCGGCTCGCGCTCGGCGCTTCGCGCGCAAGGTTGCTGCGTCAACTCATGACGGAAGGCCTTCTCCTGGCTGTTCTCGGATCAGTTGCTGCGCTGCTGCTGGCCAGAGGACTCAGCGGCTTCCTGATCGGCCTTCTGAATACGGAAGGAGATCCGATTTCCCTCGACATGAGCACGAATCAGCATGTGCTTGCTTTCAATGCCGCGCTTGCAATTCTCACCTGCATCCTCTTTGGTCTTACGGCCGCACTGCGGGCCACCAGAACGCCTCCCGCTGCCGCCATGAAGTCCGGCAACCAAAGCGTAACTGCCGGGCGCGAATGGTTTGGATTGCAGAAGATTCTCGTCGTGGCCCAGGTTTCGCTCTCACTGGCCTTGCTGGCCGGTGCGCTGTTGTTCGGCCGTACTCTGCGCAATCTGCTTACTGTGGATGCAGGCTTTCGACAAACCGGAATTGCGGCGTTAAGTCTGGATTTTGCTCGCCTGCATCTTCCTTCCGATCGTCGCGTCAACTTCAAACAACAGATGCTCGAGCGGCTCCAGGCGATTCCGGGCATTCAAGCTGTGAGTAGCACTGACATTATTCCCATAAGCGGAAGTAGTTGGAGCAATGGCGTCTGGATGGAAGGCTCGAATAGCTCCGAGGGCCCGGAAGTGCTTTTCAGTCGAGTCAGCCCGGATTATTTCAAGACGCTGGATGTGCCCCTTGTTGCGGGTCGTACCTTCAACTCTCATGATGACTCTGCTGCGCCCGCGGTCGTCATTGTCAATGAGGCCTTTGCCCGGCAACTCAACGGCGACGCCAATCCCGTTGGCCTGAGCTTTTGGCGGCAGCAAACGCCTACTTCACCCCAGACTCTCTACCAGATTGTCGGGCTGGTCAGGAATACCAAGTACATCGACCTGCGCGAGGATTTTCGTCCCATTGCATATCTCTCCGCCTGGCAGGATCCCCGTCCGGACACCTCTGATCAGGTGCTGCTGCGCTCAGATCTGCCGCTTGCAGATCTTCGATCCAGCGTCAAAAGTGCCCTGGCTGCGCTCAGCGCGCAAATCGATATTGATTCTGACAGCTTCAAGAACATTGTCCAAAGCTCGCTGTTGCGCGAGCGGCTCATGGCCACGCTTTCGGGATTTTTCGGCTTGCTTGCCGCGCTTCTCGCGACCATCGGCCTTTACGGCGTGATCTCCTACATGGTTGCGCGAAGGACGAATGAGATTGGGATCCGCATGGCCCTGGGGGCCGATCGCGCCAAAGTAGCCAGGTTAATTATGGGCAATGCCGCGATTTTGGTCCTGATCGGGCTGGCAATAGGTGCGGTTCTTACTTTGTTCATCTCCAACGCCGCTGCCAGCCTGCTCTATGGCCTGAGCCCGCGCGATCCACTCACCCTGCTCGCCGCCGCAGGATTGCTTGCCGCAGTCGCCCTTGTGGCAAGCCACATACCCGCGCGCCGCGCCTCACGCCTGGATCCGCTGCAAGCGTTGAGGGAAGAGTAGTTGTGGCAAGGACATAAGCCAGAATTTTCGTTCCACGCTAAATTTAACCACGAGTCATCCCGAACGGGCGTTAAGCTCGCGCGCGCGGTCTTCAGCGCGCGAGTACCGGGGCCCCCAGCACGCGCGCCTTTTGGTTTTGCGCGTGGTGGGGTGGGAGTAGCCCGGAGGAATCTGCTCCGGCGGGGTCCCCAACACGTGCGGTTTTTCTCGGTCGCGCGTGATGGGGTGCAAGCTGCCGCTTCGCGTGAGCCAAGAAGAAAACGTTCTCGAACTCATCCCAGCATCTCCCTCAACTTCGTCACCGTATTCCAATTCCGCGTGGTCGCACGCACTTTCAGTTTCCGCTCAAAAAAATTGTTATTGATCTTCGTCCGCCCATAATGGACCGTATAGACATACACCACGCTTCTCCCGGCGAAATACCTGTCCGGAGCGTATTCGGAACCATCCAGGCCTTTCCATAGCTCGTCGGCAGGATTTTTCGCAAGAAATGTCACGTACCATTTGTTCCCGTCGGCTGCCTCCGGCTTCTCCGGACACGCTGCCATAATTCGTCCGAGAGCTGCCGCATCGAGCACTACCACATCCACGTCGTCGAACTTAAACTTATCAGCAATAGCCTTTTGAACCCGCCCGCCCACACCTTCAGTCGACAATTTGGATTCCACAAGAATATTGCCGCTCTGCAAGTAACTCTTCACGTCGCCAAAGCCGGCGCTTCCGAGCGCCTCACACAACTGGCGCATATTGATCGTTCTTTGTCCAACATTGACGCCGCGCAGTAAACAGGCATATCGCATAATGTTCAATCTAATACCCGTGCCGGCCAGAAGGATCTTGCGTTTGCAACAGCACAGTATTTATTGAGAATGCAGTATATTAGACCGCCTGTGGATTAGGAGGGATTTATGAAGCGCTTTCTTGTGGGTTGGTTTTTTCTGTTGTCTGCGCTGGCTGTGGCGCAGCAAGCCAAGTCGCCTGTTTCCGATGCTCTGCGCCAGACGCTCCCGGGACGCGAAAAGAATACGGTCGCTGCCTTTGAAGCCATGCCGGCTGATAAGTTCGGCTATAAACCCACGCCCGAACAGATAACGTTCGGCCATCTGGCTAACCATATCGTCAGCAGCAATTATTTCTTCTGTGCCAACGTGGGCGATGTTCCACAACCCAAAACCGAGGAACTGAAAGATACAGACGCGAAGGACAAGCTGGTGGCTGCCATGAAAGCTTCATTTCAGTTCTGCGGCACCGCACTGGCGAAGGCCGATGACTCCAAATTGGGTGACAACATCAACTGGTTCGACAACAAGCCGCGGGCGCGGGCCTGGGCTTTCCTTGGCTTGGCCAGCAGCCTGGCCGATCACTACGGCATGGCCGCCATGTATCTTCGCTTAAACGGAATCCTGCCGCCCACCGCCCAGCCGGCAGAAAAGAAATAGAATTTGACGCGCTGGGGTGATCAGCGATCTTCAGTTTGCCCCAAGAAGGAGTCATTCCGAAGTCCCCGTTAAGCTCGCGCGGGCATTCTTCAGCGCGCGAGTACCGGGGTCCCCAAAACACGCGTGGTGTTTGCGTGTTTTGGGGTGGGAGTAGGGGCGAGGAATCTGCTCCTGCGGGTTTAGGCAGCGGCGAGAATGCGCGCATCACCGCTGGTATCGACCGTAGTGCCAGCAGGATGGGCGAAGTTGGAGTGCAGCGGAGCAGATCCCTCGGGTCCTGTTCGCGAGCTGAAGAAAGCGCTCGGTCACGGTCGGACCACTCGGGATGACACTCTCGATGGGATAGGTACTTGGTGGTACTGGGATACAGCATGCATGGAACCGCTGTAGCCAAGGGCCAAAGGCCAAAGGCCAAGGGCAGGTTTTATGCTGTCTCAATCTTTGCCGCTTGTTCCAGTTGCAGCTCCTGGATCGAAATTTCCCGCATACGGAATTTCTGCACCTTCCCCGTCACCGTAAGCGGAAAGCCGCGTACGAACTTGATGTATTTAGGAATTTTGTAAGTGGCAATCTTGCCTGTGCAAAACTTCTGAACATCTTCGACCGTCACACGGGCATTCTCTTCCAGCTTGATCCAGGCCACTACCTGCTCGCCGTATTTCGTGTCCGGCACGCCTACCACCTGCACTTCGCTGATTCCCGGACAGGTGAAGAGAAACTCCTCAACTTCGCGCGGGTAAATGTTCTCTCCGCCGCGGATGATTACGTCCTTCGCCCGGCCGGTGATCTTCACATATCCGCTGGCATCCATCGTCGCCAGGTCACCGGAATGCAGCCAGCCGTCCTCGGTGATGGCAGCACGCGTAGCTTCAGGATTGCGGTAGTAACCTTTCATCACCATGTAGCCGCGCGCGCACAGTTCC
>DATDNH010000367.1:0-15248 GCA_036518395.1 Candidatus Angelobacter sp.
CCGATGGCAGTCTCTCTCTGCTTCAGGAAATCGCGTTACTGGATTGCCGCGTTACCGTTGTTGGTCTGCGCCAGAATGCGGGCAAGTCGGCGGCGCTGTCAGCGGGATTCAGCGTGGCGCGCGGCGATTTCATCATCACGCTCGATGGCGACCTGCAGCACGATCCAGCGGACATCCCGCGTTTCATTGAAAAACTGGAGGAAGGTTACGACATTGTCTGTGGCTGCCGCACGCGTCGCAGCGAAGGCTGGCTGCAGCGCCTGTCCACGCGCTGTGCCAACTTCGTCCTGGGCGCGCTTACCGGTATCCACATTCACGATTGGGGTGGAGGTTTCAAGGCCTATAAGCGCGCGCTGGTTTCCGATTTTCCAATCTACGGCGAGTTGCAGCGGCTCATTCCCGTGCTGGCCCTGAAGCGCGACACGCGCGTCTGCGAGGTCCCGATCACCACGCTGCCGCGAGCGCACGGATCTTCCAAGTACGGCGTGGTACGCAAGCTGCCAGTCTTCTTCGATTTGATTACCGTGCGTTTTCTGCTGGGATATCTCTCGCGTCCACTGCATTTCTTCGGCACAGCAGGATTTCTTGGAATGTTCGCCGGCAGCGTGCTTGGTCTGTGGCTCTTGATTGATCGCGTGGTCTATGGAGTTCACATCATGGCGGAGCACGGCCCGCTGCTGATCTTTGCCGCCGTGCTGATCGTCTCCGGAGGACAGCTCTTGGCTCTTGGCCTGTTGGCCGAGATGCAGGTCCGCTACCACCACGAAGACCGCAGCAGGAAACTGGCGAGCGACGCCACCATCATCCGCGCCACGGATAACAAAGCCCGCGCCCAGAAAAACAGCTTCTAGCTTCGAGCTCCCAGCGGCTAGCCTTAGAACCCACCCCAAAGGCAAAGGCGATTTAACCATCCTTCGGCTATGGTCGATTGAGATCGACCTCACCTCGAGGACAGGCTACGGACACAAAGGAGATGACGGGTAAAAGCGACGGTGTGAAAACTTCGTGACTGGTTGATAAGTTGATACCACCCGCATAAATACTGATCGAAATCAGCTGCTAGCTGGTAGCTCCTAGCTGCTAGCTCACGACAAGAACCACAGATCCTTGACCATAGAGGACAGGGAGGAAATCGACAGCTAATGACGGGTAAATCCGGCATCCGAGTATCTGTGCGGACATGCGTAACAGCGTCACAACCCGCGTATATACCGGAGAGAATCAGCTTCCAGCTTCCGTTTCCTGGCCCACAACCAGCACCAACCCCCTTTGACCATCTTTCGGCTATGGTCGATCGAGATCAACTTCACCCCCCACAGCAGGCCGGGGCAGGCGAGTACAGGCTACGGACACGAAGGCAATCAACAGGTAATAATGAGTAAAAGCGGTAAGTTTCAAGCCAAAAGCGTCCAGTTCCAAAAACAGGGTCAAATGCCGCTAAGATGCCAGGCGACGGCGTGGTTATTGGCGAAATCCCCGAGCGGAATGCCTAGCGGAACGAAATTCCTAGTGCTAGCTCAAACCCACCCACAGAAAAACCTGAGACGCACGTCCAAGACCAAAAAGATCGTTTTTGGATGGTTTTTGGATGTGTTTTTTCGCCGATGCTTCCCGGGTGGCGGTTATAACCACCAAGGCAGGTTAGGTTTCAAGATCAACCAACCCGAGAGAACAAACGCCCAAAAATGCGAGAGATTCCGCGATTCCGCGCGTAGGCCTGTCATTATTGGCGAAACCTGCTCGCGGAATGCCTCGCGGAAGCTTTTTCCTAGCGCGAGGAGCTGGCTACTGCCTCTGATCCGAACCCGGCAGATTAGTTTGCGGTTAGATTGCGGTTAACAAAAATAAGGGGGCCGAAAAAAGTGACCCCGACCCTCCACTGCCTCCACTGTGTTGAATTTACGGGAGAGCAGTGGTGGAGGATGAGTGGAAGACGGGCTTCTATCCTCCACCATCCTTCACCGCAACGTCCTAACCGCTGATTCGAGCCGAGGCACACTTCACGCGTTGCGTCCTTGAACGGACTCAGGGCAGCGCAAGGACACTAGTCCTGTTGCAGCTCACCGCCGAGGGCGGCGATGCCACAGGTTTCTATTCAGTTGTCAAAGATCAAGTGCAACTACGCTGTTGACCCCTGAGGGTACAGCGGGCCGCAATTCACACCAGGGAAATGCGAGCCGAAACCAGAATTGCATGGGCGGGGAGCGTTTGGGAAGACGATAGCGTCAAAACTGCGTCACGATGACAGCCACTGGCTGTCATAATGCTGTCACATTTCTGAATCAATGCTTTGGTTTTCAGGCAGGTCCCATGAATTCCAAATTCCGGTAAGCAGCTTGCTTTCAGAGACTTAGAGCGACTGCTCCGTTTCCGCTGCACAACAGCGCTTTTCTTTTGCGCATCTTAAAAGAAAACCACAAAAAGGGGGAAGCGATGGCACTGGATGCAAGCACAATCATCATTGTTGCCGTAGTGATAATTGCGCTGATCGTGATCGTGTGGGTGATTGGCCGCAAGCGACGCACTGAAACACTGCGGCGCCGCTTTGGCCCGGAGTATGAGCGCACGGTTCGCGAACAGGGACCGAGCAAGGCAGAAACAGTCCTGCTGGAGCGCAAACAGCGGGTAGAGAAATTTCCCATTCGCGCGCTGAGCGCCTCTGAGCGCGAGCGCTTCATCAGTGAATGGCGCGGCGTGCAGTCGCGCTTTGTCGATGATCCCAAGGGCGCCGTCACCGAGGCAGAGAAGCTGGTAGTCCAGGTGATGCAGGCTCGCGGCTATCCCATGAGCGACTTCGAACAGCGCGCTGCCGACATCTCCGTGGACCATCCGCAGGTTGTCGACAACTACCGCGCCGCCCACGAGATCGCGCTGCGGCACCGCCGCGGCGAGGCGACCACCGAAGACCTGCGCAACGCAATGCTTTATTACCGCTCGTTGTTCGATGACCTGCTGCAAACCAGGTCCGTCAACGAGAGAAAAATCGACGACAGAAGAGAGGTGGCGTAATGGCTGAGCTAAAGAGAAAACCACAACAGGAAGAAGCGCAATTGAGCACCGCCGACCTTGCTGGCCGCACGGAAACCGCGTCTCAGGAGCCGTGGGCCGGCAGGCCAACGCTGGTAAGGAAAGACGAGGAGCGCGCGGAGGAGATAAACCGGGAGAAGACCTCGCCATCGCCCGCCGCGGAAATGGCTTCTACGCCGTTGTTCTCTGAAGGCGAGATCACAGAGCTGCGCCACCGCTGGGGTGATGTGCAGTCCGCGTTTGTGGACGAGCCGCGCAAGGCTGTGCAGGAGGCCGACCAGCTGGTTGCAATGGTGATGAAGCGACTGGCAGAAGGCTTCGCGAACGAGCGTTCCAATCTGGAGAGGCAATGGGGCAGCGGCCGCGACGTTTCTACAGAAGACCTGCGTGTAGCCATGCAGCGCTATCGCAGTTTCTTTGACCGTCTGCTGAATGCATGATGATTCTGCTCCACCCGGTGCGTGTTCGCGCCTGGTGGAGCATTCCAGCCTGCTTCATTTGAGTCCCAGGGCTGCCAGTTCCGCATCATCCGCAGTTATCTGTCCGTCTTTTCTGCTGACAACGCCAAAGCCGTCGCTGGAGTAGTCCCAGACGGCCCAGCCCATGCCGTGCTTTTCCAGTGCGCGGCGGACGTCTCTGAGCCAGACATCGCGGTCGCGTGACGCGGCGGTTTTCCTGTAGACCCCGAACTCATCGCAGATTACGGGCACGCCCAGACGCCGGGCCCATTCCGCCACCTGATTGATATCCGATTCAATGCGGTCGGCGTTCCAGTGTTCCATGCCGTAGCGCATCACGTAAAAACGGTCCACTGCGTCAGAAGCGGGAATCTGCGCCGCCGCACGCTTTGCTGATTCTGGATCGGAAGGATAAGAGATTCCTTTCAGAAAATGGGAATAGTTGGCGCCCCATTCCGCGCCCTGATGGGTGAAGATATGCGGTTCGTAGTAGTGGAAGCTGTAGATCACGTTGGGGTCCCGCAGTGGTTCCAGTTCGAACAGGCCCTCAATGGCGGCGTCGTGGTCGCCCACGACGATGATGGTGTGTGCCGGCGCGGCTTCGCGGATGGCCGCTGCCACCCGCGCCTGGATCCCGTACCAGCGATGGCGCTGGGGAAAGTCAGGTTCGTTCAGTATTTCAAAAAACATCAGCTCCGGACTGACCCGGGAGAAGTGCTGCGCCAGGGCGCGCCAAAAGTCGGCAAAGCGGTCGACAAAGTCATCCTTGGCAAACTGCGTTTTGAAAGGACTCTCAGCATGGATTTCCAGAATCACCGCAAGTCCCTGGTCGATGATCCGGTCGACGGCCTCGTCCACATAGCCCAGGTATTCCGGAGAAATTGCGTCCGCCTGCTCGAAATGAAACAGGTGCGGGGCGGGATCGATGCCCAATCGTACGTGATCGAATCCCATGCGCTTGATCGCGAGCAGGTCGTCGCGCGTAAGGAAGCTTTGAAAGTGCTCTTTGGTGTAATTATCTGCTCCAGAAACCTGGGCAAACCATCCCGTAATGTTGACGCCGTGCCGCAGGTGCGCAAGGCGTGAAGCTGGCACGGAGGAGACAGCAGCAGGCTGCTGCGCGACGGCTGTGGTTGCGATGAGTGCAAGAGTCAGAGAGATGCATGCAAGTATTCGCATAGCGAACATTTGAGTTAAGTTTATCCTTGACGTCAGCTTCCACAGCTAAAATCAGAATCTCACCACCGAAATTCGTGAGACAATGCGGCCAATCCCGGGTTGCTACCTTGAGAGGAGACAACGAATGCGCTATGCGACTGCGGTAATACTCTTCGCTTTATCCATGGTTTGCGCCAGTGTGGCACAGGATATTCCGCCGGGCAGTTATCAGCAGACGTGCAGGGACATCAAGATGCACGGCAGCAGCTTGCGGGCAAAATGCGAGACCAGCAGCAGGCAGTGGATCAAAACGCGGCTGGACAACAGCGACCGCTGCGTCGGCGACATCACCAACGTTGAAGGCCAGCTCACGTGCAATCAAAACGCCACAACGCCGCAGGGAACATACCTGCAGAGCTGCAAAAATGTAAAAGTCCGCTGGAACACCCTGTACGCGCGTTGCAAAGACATCAACGGGCAGTGGGTGGACACGCAACTAACTGACTTCAACCGATGCGCGGGTGGAATCGGCAATATCAACGGGCAACTGCAGTGTGGCGCCGGAGGCAATACAGGCTGGTACCGCGACCGCGATGGCGACCGCGATCACGACCGTAATCAGGGAAATGGTCCGCAAGGTTCCTTCGCCCAGACCTGCCGCGACATCAGCGTCAGAGGGGATGACCTTCGCGCCCGCTGTGAGACAGTCGACGGCCAATGGCGTGATACTTCGCTGGATGGCTACAACAGTTGCATCGGCGACATCGTAAACGATAACGGCCAACTCGAGTGCACGCGCAGGGGCGGCCGCACCGTGCCGAACGGAACGTACGCGCAAACCTGCCGGCAAATCTACGTTCGCGGAGATTTCCTGCGCGCACAATGCGAGACGCGGGATGGCCGCTGGGTCTGGACACAACTCAACGATTGGGACAGTTGCCGCAGCGGGATCGTGAATCTGGATGGCCAGTTGCACTGCGATCGGTAGAAGAAACAGCACTCAGTGAATAGTAAACAGTAAATAGCATTGGAAGCGCGGGTCTTCGTCAGCCGAGACCCGCGTTAGTGTCAGAGTCTGGAACCGGCACTACTCGTACCGCAGCGCTTCGATGGGATTCAGGCGGGCGGCTTTGCGGGCGGGATAGTAACCGAAGAAAATGCCGATTGCGGCGGAGAACACCACAGCGATGGCCAGTGCGGGCAGGGAAACGGTTGCCGCCCAGCCCAGCACGCGCGGCATCAGGAAAGAGACAGCGACTCCCGCGGCAATACCCATCGCGCCCCCGATAATGCTGAGCATCAGAGCTTCGATCAGGAACTGGCGCTGAACATCGCTTTCGGTCGCGCCAATTGCCATGCGGATGCCGATCTCGCGCGTGCGCTCCGTCACTGAGACCAGCATGATGTTCATGATCCCGATTCCTCCCACCATCAGCGAGACGCTGGCAATGGCGGCAAGCAGCAGAGTCATGACACGGCCAGCCTGGTCAGCCACGTCGGCCACATCAGCGAGGTTACGGACAAAGAAGTCGTCGGGAGCGTCGCCGCGAATCTTGTGGCGGTCGCGCAAGACAGCTTCAATCTGCTGCTGCGCGGCGTAGGTCTGGTCCTTGGATTTGGCCGAAACCATAATGAAGCGCAGCCAGTTCTGTCCTGTAAGTTTCTTTTGCAGGGTGGTGACGGGGACAAACATCGCGTCGTCCTGATCATCACCCATCGCCGCCGACTGGCCCTTGGGCGTAAGCACGCCGACAACTTTGAAGGGAAGATTTTTGATGCGGATGGTTTGTCCCAGGGGATCAGTTGGACCAAAAAGATTCTTGCGAACAGTTTCGCCGATCACGACTACGTTCGCGGCCATGGTTACATCTTCCTGGGTAAAACTGACGCCTTCATGCAGGGGCCATTCGCGAATATCAAAATATTGCGGCTCGGTGCCGGTAACGCGCGTGCCCCAGTTGTCGTTGCCAAAAACGGCCTGCGCGCCGGTACCGCTTCCCGGCGCTGCCAGACCGACGGAGGGACACTCACGCTGGATGGCGGCTACATCATCACTGACCAGAGTCTGCGTGTTCCCCATCCCCATATGGACTCCACCACGGGTCAGCGTGCCGGCACCGACAAACAACATGTTTGATCCCATGGCGGCGATCTGCTGCTGCACCTGGTCGCGCGCACCCTGGCCAAGCGCCACCATGGCGATCACCGCGCCCACGCCGATGATGATGCCCAGCATGGTGAGTCCGGAGCGCAGCTTGTTGCGCGCCAGGGCGCGTAGCGCGAGACGGATTGTGGCAATGAACTCAGTCAAAAATTCACCAAATCAAATCTCACCATGGAGGCATGAAGCCGCGGAGAAAATCACCAAAAATTCAGTCCGGGTTGTGACTCCTTTTTTCATGGCCAAAGAATCCACGCGTAAATCAATCCTCGAGTACCGGCATATTTTTCAAAACTGTTTGTGCGACGGAGCGATGGGCGATGGGTTCGTCTTTACGTATGGTTCCATCACGAAACACTACTGCGCGTTTGGCAAACGTCGAAATATCGGCTTCGTGCGTGACTAGCACAATCGTCAGCCCGCGTGCCTCATTCAAATTCTGCAGAATCTCCATGACCTCGACTGATGTGCGGCTGTCCAGATTGCCGGTAGGCTCGTCGGCCAGCAGGATGGCCGGCTCATTCACCAGCGCGCGCGCAATGGCGACGCGTTGCTGCTGTCCGCCGGAAAGCTGGGAAGGGAAGTGGTCCATACGATCGCCCAGGCCCACCATTTCCAGCGCAGCCTTGGCGCGGCGCAAACGTTCCTGCTGCGAGACCCGCGCATAGAAGGCGGGCAGTTCCGCATTTTCCAGCGCCGTGGTGCGGGCCAGAAGATTGAAACCCTGGAAGACGAATCCGATCTTCTGGTTGCGAATAGCGGCAAGCTGCTTTTTGTTGAGCGTGGAAACGTCGATGCCTTCGAGGAAATAGCGACCGGTGGTGGGTTGGTCCAGGCAGCCCAGAATGTTCATGAAGGTGGATTTCCCACTGCCGCTCGCGCCCATCACGGCCACAAACTCGCCACGCGCGATCTCCAGGCTTACACCGCGCAGGGCATGGACACGGTTGTCGCCAAGCTCGTAATACTTGTGGACGTCATCGACGCGGATGACCGGCCTGGTGGCAGAATCCTGCGCGGGCTGTTCAACAATGCTGGTGACTGTGTCTGCCATCGGTTATCGGCGGGGCGGGCCTCCCAGCGGATTTGAGCCTGCGCGGTTGGCACCACGGCTGGCGCCGGTGACAAGTTGATCGCCATCGTTGAGCTGTCCTTTGAGCACCTGCACCAACTGTGTGGTGGTGTGGTCTGTAATGCCGGTGCGGATCTGCACTGGTTCAAGCTTTTTGTCAGGCAGGATCTTCCACACCACGGCGACATCTGCCGGGCGCTCGCGCCGTTGTTGCTGATCGGGTCCGGCCTGCCCCTGTCCCTGCGGCGGACGGCCTGCTTCACCCGCAGGACGCTGCTGCTGGCCGCTTGCGCTGAACCTGCCACTCTGTTCACGCATCGCCACCTGGATGCCGGCTTTGGCATAGAGATCGCGCATCTCCTCCGGCTTAAGATCGGGCTTGTAGCGCAATGCGGCGTTGGGAACTTTCAGCACGTCATTGGCCGTGGCCACAGGAATAGTCACGTAGGCAGTCATGCCGGGGAAAAGCTTCATCTCGGGATTCTCGAAGTCAACGATGGTGTCATAGGTGACCACGTTTTGAACGGTGGTGGCGTTCATGCGTATCTGTGAGACGCGTCCACGAAACTGATCGGTGGGGAACGCATCCACTTTGAAGGTAACCGGCTGGCCGGGCTTGATCTGGCCAACGTCCGATTCGTCAGTCTTGGCGTAAACCTGCATCTTGGTCAGGTCCTGGGCAATGGTAAAGAGCGTGGGGGCCTGCAAAGATGCGGCCACGGTTTGTCCGATATCAACGTTGCGGCTTACTACGACGCCATCAATCGGGGCATGAATGACGGTATAGTCCAGGTTGGTTTGCGCCACTTTGACAGCAGCACTCTTCTGGCTGACCTGGGCGTCAGCCTGGACTACGGCAGATTGTGCCGCTGAAATAGCTGCTATGGCTGCGTCTTCATTGGCCTTGGAAACATCCAGCGCCTGCTGGCTCATGACTCCCTGCGCAGCCAGAGGCTTGGTGCGCTCGTAGTCGGCGCGCGTCTGGGCTTCAGCAGCCCTGGCTTTTTCCAGGTTGGCTTTGGCGGCAGCGGCGTTGGCCCGGGCATTCTCGAGATCGGCCTTGGTCTGAAGCAGCGTACCTTCGAACAGTGCAGGATCAATTCGGGCGATGATCTGGCCCTTGGTGACATGCGAGTTGAAGTCGGCAAACAGCTTCTGGATGGTGCCTGAGACCTGTGACCCGACCTGGACGGTAATGACAGCATTGATGGTGCCGGTTGCTTCCACCACGTCGCGGATGTCGCCGCGCACGATTTTTTCGCTGAAGTATTGCGTGGTGTCGCGGCCAGTCAGAAATCGCGCGGCAATCGCTCCGGCCGCCAGCACGATGATGGCGATTGCAATCCAAAGTTTCTTCGTATTTTTCACGGTTGGTAAGTGTAACTCTTTCTATATTTTATCAAGGGCAGCTCAGGTAATGGCGGGAAAGCGAGTGTAAGGGAATTGTAAAAAGCCGGCGAACCAAAACCTCTGAAACGCAGAGGAAAGGAGGAAGCAGAGGACTTTAGGAATTCTTGATTTTTGACTAGCAGAAACCGGAAATTCTGTGTTGCTCAGCCTAATCGTATTTTTTTGTGTTTGACCTTCGGATTTCAATTGTAAATGCAAATTTCAAACACAAAACACCCCCAAAAACCAGAGGTGGCGAACAAAGGTTGAATTGACGTTTACTTAGCTCTTTCGGATTTCTTTCAAATTTCCTCTGCTCACTCCGTTCCTCTGTGTTGAGGGTCTTTTAGCTTTTTGGCGGGATGCGGGATTTACGCAGTGCTTCGATGGAGATGCCGGTGCGTTCGGAGACGATCTGTTCGACGTGTTCGCGAGTCACGGTCATGACTGCGGAGTCAGCAATCTTATGCTTTTCTTTCAGCGCCTTGAGGTTTTCCTGCTCTTTGCGCAGTTCATCGGAGTAAAAGCGTGCCTTCTCGAATTCGTGGTTGCCGATGGCATTATCGCGACGATTCTCGATGAACTTGATTCGCTTATTTACCTCGAGCACCTCATCAGGCAGCTCGACTTGTACTTTGACCCGGGCGCCAGCCTCGTCCATCAAATCTATGGCTTTCTCCGGCAGATAACGGTTGGGGAAGTAACTGGTGGAATGGAAGACGGCGTATCCGAGTGCTTCGTCGGAATAGGTCACGGAGTGAAACTGCTCGAAGCGGGGTTTCAGCCCGCGCAAAGTGTTCAAGGCTTCATCCTGGCTGGGCGGACGCACTTCCACGACTGTAAAAACCTGCTCCAGCCAGGGTGCAGCTTCGATTGCTTTGCTGTATTCTGCGGGAGTAGCGGTGCTGATGCAGAGAATCCCACCATGCATGAGCGAAGGCTTCAGAACATTGACGACGCTCAGGAAACGCTGGCTGTGGGCAAAAGAATGCAGTCCGTGCACGAAAAACAGAAAACTGTCACCTGCGTTGAGCTGGCCAAGAACATTTTCAACGTTTTCCTCAAATCGTAATCGGCTTTTTGTACCCGACACGGTCACCGCCAGATCGAGGCTTATGAGAGAACTTCCTGCCAGGCTTGCGGGGACCCTACTGTCAACAATCCGATGTGCTAATCCATTGACGATCGATTTCTTTCCTACTCCCGGCTCACCCACCAGGACTGGATTGGCGCAAGTGAGACGGCCGAGCACCTGGATTACGCGCTCTAATTCCCGCTCACGCCCGATCAGCGGCGGCAAAATGTTATCCATCGCTTGCTGAGTGAGATCAGTGCCAAAATCCGCGAGTGTGACTCCGCGGGCAGCCGTTCGTTTTGCAGCGGAGGATTCTTCGGCGGAAGACTCTTTGCTGATCTTCATGATGACTTCACGGGCTGATGAGAGCCTGACTCCTTGTTCATTGAGCAGTTGAGCCGCAAAACACTTTTCTTCCCGCAAGAGGCCCAGCAGCAAATGCTCAGTGCCGATATGCTTGTGACCGAGCTTCTCGGCCTCTTCAGCGGCATAGGCGAGAACCCGCTTGTTCTCGTTGCTCAGAGGCAGATCTACTGAAGTGTTGATCTTTTCGCGGATGGTAGTGGATTTTTCAATCGCGCTACGAATGTTCTCTGCGGCTCCTCGTCCTTTGAGAAGCACATTGGCCAGATTCTTGCTTTCGCGCAGGATTCCCAGCAGAATATGTTCGGTTTCGATATAAGGGCTTCCAAACTGGGAGGCCTCATAGCGTCCAAAGAAGATCACGCGCCGGGCTTTTTCCGTATACCTTTCGAACATTCTAGACTTCCGTTTGAGTCCGAACATTAAATGACGAATGAAGGGTTAATGAAGTTGGCGGCACAACCGCAAGCTAGTGGACTTTGGCTGGGTGATCTGCTTCGGCTGCCTGCACTGCCTTTTTACGCCGGCTAAGGACGAACAGGCGGCGACGCCGCTGCCGTTCCACGCGCGTGTCAATTTTCTTCCAGAAAGCAACAAAGTAGTCCACGGCGGAGATGACTGAAACTGCCACCATGAACCAGATCGCGGTGTGGGCAATCACGCGCACGGGGAAGATGAAGAAGCGAAAGTCCCAGATATCCCAATGGAGGGCCAGAATAGCGGCCACCACGGAGACGATCTGCACCACCATCTTGAATTTGCCCAAGTCGCTGGCTTCAATCGTGAAGCCAGCAGAAGAGGCGATGGAGCGCAGCCCGGAAACCAGAAACTCGCGTCCAATGATGATCACGGCAACCCAGGCATTGACCATTTTGGGGCTGATCTGAACGAGCGTGATGTAAGCCGCGGTGATCAGGAGCTTGTCAGCCAGGGGATCCAACAGGATTCCCATAGTGGTGATCTGGCCGCGACGCCGGGCCAGGTATCCATCCAGGCCATCGGTAATCGAAGCCAGAATGAACAAAGCTGAAGCCAGAATCACGCGCTCACCGCTGAAATTGGTGAACTGAGGATGATTGAAGTAGGGTGTAGTAAGAATCCAGATCAGCAGCGGGATCGTTGCTATGCGCGAAAGCGTAATGTAATTGGGTAAATTCACAGGGCCGCGCCCACGATTATCCCTAAGAAAACTGTTTCAAAGCAAACTTTCTTCCGTGTGCCTGAAAGGCACGCCTTCGGCGAAACCAGAAACCGGGCTCTGGGACTCAACGGTTTACTCCCTTTGCGAGTGAACCTTCATTGACCGTGTTCAAGCACCTGGTATACAGCTCGAGCAGGTGGGTCGCATAGTCTTCCGCCTTGTGGACCGTACCTCCCTGGAACCCTGCTCCGGGAGAACCAATCTTACCGTAACCTGTGGTGCTGGCGATGAATTTCATCATGTCGAGGGCGATCTCCTCGTTGCGCCTGGTGCCAATGAGTGCCGATAGCTGATCCATAAGTCCTCCAAGAAATTAGGATGCGAGGTAATTGTAAAACTTTGGAGAGCGATTGCAGGACGCTGACAAAATTGCCCATCTTTGCCGCGCAAGCCGGCCTGAAGTTTGGCGACATTGCCGTGACTGTCAAAATTGCCAGAACTCAGGCAAGGCGCCTGTGAATTCCGTCAGGAACCATTGC
The DNA here is from genome assembly GCA_036518395.1 of Candidatus Angelobacter sp. Classification (GTDB taxonomy): domain Bacteria; phylum Acidobacteriota; class Terriglobia; order Terriglobales; family Acidobacteriaceae; genus Angelobacter. Next base: position 12,384 of record DATDNH010000367.1, read on the forward strand.
CTGCAATTTTGGAACCGGGAGAAGCCCGGCAAATACTCATACTTCAATGGCGACGTGGCAGATGCGTCCGATAATGTAGTCAGAAAAGGTCTTACCCTCCTCAATCGGTATAACCGTGATCGGATAGGTCTGATTGTGTGGCCGAAGTATGAGATTGTCTTCCGCCAGTTCCACATACTTCACCGTGGCGCCGCCGTTGTGGCGCACGGCATACATGTTGGGTTCCTGCTTGCGGTAGGGTTCCAGCGAGGTGTAATGGCGGTCAATCAGCACCGTGGCGCGGGGCAGGAGACGCGGGTACATGCTCATGCCATCGTTAGCGTCCACTTTGATCAGGACAAATCGGCGCCAGCGATCGCGCCTGGAATTATCCGAAGGCCGGAGACGGCGAAGAAAACTTTTCTTGAACTTAAGGATCTCTTTCACGTCTTCATTGGTGATGATCGGCTCACCGGCCGCAATTGTGCCCTCGACCAGGAGGACGTTTTCAAAATCGCCTTCGCTGGGCGGGATGATGCTGGCCCGCTTGTTGACCTCTTCCGGGTCGAGCAGGTCGAGGACCGACATTCTGCGCGCCGCCAGCACCCGGTCCATGGCTTCCACACTGAGCAGGCGTTTGCGATTCAGGAAGTTGGTGATGTGCGGCTGCGCAAATTCGGTCTGTCTTGCCAGTCCCAGCGCGGTCAGCTCGCCCTGGTCAATTTTCTCCAGCAACTCGCGGCGGAGCATCTCCTGTAGTTGGCGGAATTTCATAAGAAAACAGTAATTAGTATTTAGTAATCAGCAAAAGCTCTAAAAATAAACCTGGCGCTTGAAATTCATCATAACTTAAAGCAATATTTATGTAAACCGTCGCGCCATAAAGAAATAGCGTAATTTCTATTGGTTTATCAGACCTAAACAGCTCCCAGCATCTAAAATGAAAATATGGACATGACCTGGGTAACGGACCGGATCGCCGTGGGCGGCGGAATATGGAACGAGGAGAACATGGCCCAACTGGTCAGAATGGGCGTTACCCATATCATCAATATGCAGATTGAGTTTGATGACCGTCCTCTGGCCGAGCCTTACGAGGTAAAAGTGCTTTACAGCCCTACGGACGACGATTTCCAGCCTAAACCGCCCGCGCTGTTTTGGCCCGGGGTGGGATTTGCCCTGGAGGCCCTGGAAGACCCGGAGAACAGGGTCTACATTCATTGCGCGGCAGGGGTGCACCGTGCCCCCATGATGACGCTGGCGGTGCTGCGAGTGCTGGGCTGGTCGCTTGAGGATGCGAAGGAACTCATCCAGCGGCGCAGATATGTTGTGGACCTGGCCGACGTTTATGTGGAGAGCGTGGAAGAGTTCATTGCGGCTTATGAAGCGTCAGGAGCTGCTGCGGTTGACCGGCAGCATGAGAATCCTTAAGAAGTTGGTAATTTGGTAATTGGGAAACTCGGCTTTTGACTCTGGCTTTAGCCAAACCAGCCAAACCGAAACGCAACTTTGTCCTTTGCCAGGGCAGTCCTTTGCGAATTGTGCTTCTTGTCATCGTATGTACAATTGAACCGCCATGCCAACGGATGCGGTGCAGCATGTGAGGAGGATGCGCGGGGGCGCGCAATCACATCTCATGCGCGCTGTGGACGGGCAATATTACGTCGTCAAGTTCCAAAACAATCCCCAACACCTGAAAGTCCTTGCCAATGAGTTTCTGGCCACGCGGCTGGCCGAGCAAGTTGGTCTGCCGGTAGCAGCGGCTGAGATTGTGTACGTCCCGGAGTGGCTGGTGAAGAACACTCCGGAGTTGCGCATGGACAGCGCCGGCCATTCCGTTCCATGCAAGCCTGGAGTGCAATTCGGGGCGCGCTATGTCTGCGATCCGTTTGAAGGACAGGTGTTCGATTACCTTCCGGAAAGTCTGTTCCCGCGGGTGAAAAATCCGGAAAGTTTTGCCGGCATGCTGGCTTTGGACAAATGGCTGGGCAATGCCGATGGGCGCCAGGCCGTTTTCTGGCGCAATCCCGGAGAGCGCCAATACAGGGTGAGCTTCATTGATCAGGGTTACTGTTTCAATGCGGGCGAATGGACCTTTCCGGACCTTGCGTTGCATGGCGTCTATTACCGCAACTATGTGTATGCCCACGTGACGGGATGGGGATCATTTGACCCATGGTTGACCCTGATTGAAAAACTGCGGCCGGAACTCATCCAGAAAATTGCAGCGGACATTCCGCCGGCATGGTGTGAGGACTGGGAGCAATTGGGACTGCTGGTGAAAACGATTATCCTGCGCCGAGGGAAGGTGCGCGACTTGATTGCTGCGTTTCGCGATTCCTCGCGCAATCCGTTCCCGAACTGGGGACAGAAGATCGGGTCGTCAGGTCAGCGGGTCAGCGGGGCAGCGGCTCGAGCGACGATCCATTAGCTGGCAAGAAATTGGAGTCATATGTCTGAAACACAAATACAGAACTGTAAGTTTTTGCTGCTGCGCTATGTTCCGGACCTGGTGAAAAACGAATTTGTGAACATTGGGCTGGTGCTTGTGCCGCCTGAAGGCGAGCCGGAATTGCGATTTGACGAGAATTGGTCGCGCCTGCTTAGCCTGTATCCACAGGCGAACACGGAGCTGCTGGACGGTTTACGGCAGGAACTGAGCGAAAAGAGCGACAGGGAATTGATTCTGACGGAGATAGGGAATTCGTTTTCCAATATGCTCCAGGCGACAGAGTTCAAAGGCTGCGTGACCAGTTCACCGGTGGCGGAAGCCGACAGACTGGCAAAAATGTATCTGCAGGCGGCGCCTCGGCGCAGCATGAGGGAGCAAAGCGCGCGCCAGGCGATGGTTCGGGCGATGGAAAGAGAGTTTCAGCGGGAAGGCGT
>DATDNH010000368.1:0-3684 GCA_036518395.1 Candidatus Angelobacter sp.
GGCACGCGCACGATAGTGATGTCCTCTTTGCGGCATCCGGTGCGGCGCAGAGCGTCCAGAGCGCCCTGCAGCAGGCGCTCTGTGATGAACGAATTCCACCGGCTTACGACGATGGCAAAACGCATGCCGGCGGAGGTGAGTTCTCCTTCGATTGCGTCCGCCGCCTGCTGGTTCTTCTGCCAGAAAGCGATTTTGAGATTTTTGGCAGGCTCAACCAGGAGCACGCGGGAGTTCCATCCAGTTTCTCGAATATCTGAAATGAATTTTGTTTTCTGCTTTTTGAGCAGATCGCGAATCGTATCCAGGTCGGTGACCTCAATCCAGATATCTGCGCCGAGCGATTGTCTGCCCTCGAGAAACTCGAGTCTGCCACTGGAGAAAACAAAGGGCGAGCCCCGTCCCTTTGCGCTCTTCCATTCCGTGCCCTGCGCAATGCCAAGCGATTTGAAGAGAGCGACAAGAGCATCGAACTCTTTGGCATTTTTCGCGGTGTAGAGCGTGTTGATGGCTTTAATCACGATGGCTCTTCTCTCCACTGGTGGCGACAATCTTCGCATTTCCAGCGGTTCTTGCGAATCGGTATTGGCAGGTTGAATAAGTACAGGATGAAAAGGCTCAGTCCGCTGTATTCCTGGAAGCTTACATCCAGAGAATTACAGTTGGGGCATCGAGGCTGTTGGTACTCTTCTCCCAGATCCTCCGCGCCGAAAGTGGCGGGAATCTCCTGACCCAGGATCTCCATAGCGGCTGCCGCGTTTTCTTCAAGGATCTGGAGTCTCGCTCCGCCGACCGCGTTCGACCAGAACCAGTTGAGCCGAACAATCTCCTCGTCGGCCAGGAAACAGTCAATCTTCTCAACTGCAAGCGACATTCTGGCAATCAGAGCTTCCGGCAGGTTCCGATATGTCCAAAACGTGACTACATTATTTGCCACAATGCGCGATTATACGGAATCGCGTTCCTGTCGGGACGAATGTCCGCCGAGATTTTGCTCCTGTCCTGGCAGCAGATTCGATCTTCCTGAAACGCACGCATTGACTAGCTGAACTTATTTGCCACTGGTTTGTTCGGATCCGTGTAGTCGTAAAAACCTTTTCCTGATTTACGCCCGTACCATCCGGCCATCACCAGACGCTTCAGCAGCGGAGGCGAGGCGAAACGGCGCTCCTTGAATTCATCGAACATGACCTCGGTGATGTAGTACGTGGTATCCAGGCCAACGAAATCCAGGAGCGTGAACGGGCCCATAGGATAGCCGCAGCCCAGCTTCATGGCGTTATCAATGTCCGGAATCGACCCGACGCCCTCTTCATAGGCCCGTATCGCGTCCAGCATATACGGAACCAGCAGACGGTTTACCACGAACCCCGTCTTGTCGCTGGTGCGAACTGGAACTTTGCCCAGGCTCTCTCCGAATTTGTACGCGGTTTCAAAAGCCTCGTTGCTGGTGGCGATGGTGCGCACTACTTCCACCAGCTTCATCAGCGGCACAGGATTGAAAAAGTGCAGGCCGACAAAACGATCGGGACGCCTGGTCGCGGCTGCGATTTCCGTAATGGAGATGGAGGAAGTATTACTGGCGAAGATGGCATCTTTCTTTACAATTCCATCCAGCGCTGAGAAGGTCTTCTTCTTCTCCGCCAGGTTCTCGATGATGGCTTCAACGATGATGTCGCAGTCGGCCAGATCCTGGGCGTTGGTTGTCCCTTTGATACGGCGGCGAATCGTTTCCGCCGGTTCTTTGATCGTGCCTTTCTCGGCGAACTTGGCCAGAGATTTTTCGACACCGGCGAAGCCTTTATCCAGAAACTTCTGCTCCTGCTCCAGCACCGTAACCTCGTAACCGGCTGTGGCGCTGACTTGGGCAATGCCCGAACCCATCAGGCCGCAGCCAAGTACTCCAACTTTCTTGATAGTCATCTTGCTTCCTGTTCTTAACCACGAAGGGCACGAAGGAACACAAAGAAACCCTGATGCGATCCTTCGTGAACCTTCGTGTCCTTTGTGGTTGGAATTATCTTTGAAGGTTCTCGACGATCATCGCAATGCCCTGACCCCCGCCAATGCACGCCGTGCCCAGTCCATATTTCCCTTTACGCCGTCGTAACTCGTAAAGCAGCGTAATGATCAGCCGCGTTCCAGTGGCGCCCAGCGGATGTCCCAGCGCAATAGCGCCGCCATTCACGTTGACCTTGCTGCGGTCGAGCCCCAACTCTTTTTCCACCGCCAGATACTGTCCGGCAAAAGCCTCATTCACCTCAATCAGGTCGATGTCGTCCAGCTTCAATCCAGCTTTTTTCAATGCAAGCCGCGAAGCAGGCACCGGGCCGCTGCCCATGATCTTGGGATCAACTCCGGCAATGCCCCAGCTTACGATCCCGCCCATCGGCTTCAGTCCGCGGCGTTCTGCTTCATTCAGCGTGGTCATAACCACGGCAGCGCCTCCATCCACAATGCCGCTGGCATTGCCGGCGGTCACAGTTCCATTTTTCCCGAACGCGGGCTTCAGTTTGGCCAAGCCTTCCAGCGTTGTCTCAGGGCGCAGGTGATCGTCTTTTTCAAACATCTCGCCCGTGGGCTCGCCTTTTCTGTTTTTCAGCGGGACAGGCGTGATCTCCTCCTGCAGGCGGCAGGCCTTTTGCGCCGCTCCGGCCTTCTGCTGCGACTCGAGCGCGAACTGGTCCATTTTCTCCCGCGTGATGCCCTGCTGCTCGGCATAAAGCTCCGCCGTATTGGCCATGTAGAGCCCGCAATATGTATCCAGCAATGCCACCATAAGCGAATCTTCCAGCTTGCCTTCGCCCAGACCAAGTCCCCAGCGAGCACCGTGCAGCACATGCGGGGCCTGCGACATGGACTCCATCCCGCCGGCCAGGACAGTCGTGGCTTCGCCAAGCTGAATGAGTTGCGCGCCGTTCACGATTGCCTGCATGCCCGAGCCACACAAACGGTTTACCGTGAGCGCCGGAACTTCAATCGGCAGCCCGGCCTTGAGTGCGACATGACGCGCGCCATAGAGCGAGTCGCCGGACGTTTGCTGCGCGTTGCCGAAAACCGCGTGCTGAAAATCGCCGGGCTCAACTCCGGCGCGCCGGATGGCCTCTTTGGCGGCGACTGCCGCCAGTTCCATGGCAGTAAAATCGCGCAGCTTGCCGCAATAACGGCCCATCGGCGTGCGCGCGCCGCTGATAATTGCAATGTCTGTGGTGTTTGAGTTCATAGGACAACCTGTAAGAAGAGTTCAGAACAGCAGAGCAAACATTTGAGTTTATCAGCGTCGTTTGACCAGGGGCAAACAGGGTAACGCCCATTATTGACCGTCGGCTTTTGTTCTGTACCTTATATGGTACAAACTTGTGGCTAGTGAGGGGAAGCCAGACGAGAGCGGCACGACTGAAGATACTGCCAGAGCGAAACAGGGTAAGCGCGCCCAGGTCTTCTTTTATCGAACGGACGCTGGCGGCGAACCTGTTCGAGACTGGCTTAAGAGCTTACCGTTCGCAGACGATCGCAAAAAAATCGGTGAGGATATCAAGACTGTTGAATTTGGATGGCCTGTGGGAATGCCTGTTTGCCGTGCCCTTGGCGCCGGTATTTACGAAGTCCGCTCACGATTGATAGAGAACCGTATTGCGCGCGTGTTGTTTAGTTTTGACAGTGTTGGACGAATGGTACTCTTGCATG
>DATDNH010000369.1:0-3561 GCA_036518395.1 Candidatus Angelobacter sp.
CCAATTTGTTGCCGACCCAAATCCCAGTCCTGAGCTGCGGGCCAGACATATCGATGAAATAGCTGCTTTGCCCAAACGCTTCCGGCAGGCTGTTACCGGGCTTAATAAGGAACAGTTCGAAACACCCTACCGCGAAGGCGGCTGGACGATAAAACAGGTCGTGCATCACGTTCCCGACAGCCACCTGAACGCCTACATCCGCTGCAAGCTGGCATTGACTGAAAACGTGCCAACCATCAAGCCTTACAACGAAGACGCCTGGGCAAAACTGAAGGATTCAGAGCTGACTCCCATTGAGGTCTCGCTCACGTTGCTCGAGTCTGTGCACACACGCTGGATTGCGCTGCTAAAGTCACTCCAGCCAGACGACTTCCTCCGCAAGTTCAACCATCCGGAAGCTGGAGTAAAGAACATTGATTGGATCGTGGCGCTCTACGATTGGCATGGACGTCACCACACGGCGCACATCACTTCGCTGAAAGAGAGGATGAAGTGGTGATCGATTTGTGTGTGGAGCACAGCCGCCCACGGCTGCGTCTTTGATACCAAAGCTGCTCGAGTGTTAGCGCCTGAAAATTGAGACTCATTGCTTCAGATACCGCATCTCGTAATCTTTTCCATCGACTGTGCTCACGCGTAGCAGGTAAAGAATGGGCTTCCAGGTTCTGCCCTCATCTGTGCTTTCGTCTTCTACGCGGATCAAACCGGTTTCGGTTCGGCCGCGATCAGACTTCATGGTGATGTTGTTACCGCGCAACGTGTACGCGCCGTTGCCGGCAAAACCCGTTGTGGTTTGCAGAACTTCGGAGTTGTTGAGCGCGTGGTATTCGGAGCGCGCGGCCGCATCCAGATAACGTCCGTTGGCAGCGAAGGTGATTTGGCTGGCCGCGGTGGCCCCGCCTCCCATCCACACTCCCGCCATTCTCTTGCGCATCGCAGCAGCCTGATCAACGGCAGTCCAATTCTTGAAGCTCAAGCTGTAAAAGAATCTGGGCCACACATTCCCCGCCAGTTCCCCCAAACATGTGCTCACCAGAGGATCTTTTGAAACACCTGAGATTACAGCCAGACGGTTGTTCAATTTCGCGACGAAAACAAATCCCAGCCGCGACTCAGGCGATCCCGGAGGAGCTATGCCTCTTCTCACAATTACGTAGTCCCATCCCTGCCCCGACGTGCCGCGCACAATAGAAGATGGCATGGGAGTGCCACGATTGGTCATATTTCTCAACTCATAGGTCTTGTACACATCCTGGAAAATGCCGTTGGCATCCTGAAGCAGATTGCTGCCGGCTGTTCGCATGGGCCATATCGAGACCACGCACCTTTCATTCGTTACTGACACAGGCGACATGAGCACCATGGCGTCCGTGTATTGCGTCGCGGTCCATCCTGGCGGAGTTGTGTACACGTAATCAGCGAGAGTTGCCATGTTGCCGGCGCTCGCGGGCGCGGCAGGCACGGCGCCGGTAGCCGGGCTCTGCGAAGCAGCAGGCGCTGCGCCGCTCAGAGTGGCGCTACGCAACATAGTTTCAACTGCCGGCATGTTCTTCATGAACAACTGATTCGTGCTGGCGTCCACCGTAATGGGAATGTAAATCGACCCTGACTTCGCGCTGTACAGAACCAGAGTGTCTCGCAGTCCGGGTGCACGTTGCGCCTGCGCTAGAGTCCAGATGAACTGCCCCGTGGCGCCGCTTTGTGGCTGAGAAACGAATTGCACCACGCCAGCCAGCCGTGCCCAGAATGCGGTATGGGCCTCGCGAACGTCTTGCCCCGTCTGTTCAAACGGATAAAACTCCACCTGAAAAGATTGCTGCGGGGTTGAGTCTGGGGAGATGAGGCGGACGGGCACAGTGTTGGTCTGCGCAATCCAGCCTGGAGGAACCGTGACCGTGAGTGGTCCAAGGGTGAGAGGAGTGCCTTGGGCAAACACCACCTGAGCTGCCAGCACAAAACAAAAAATCAAAACCCGGTTGTGACGCGGATGTCCCACGGTCATGCCACCTCCTGATAGTGAGCACAACTTGCCCTTGCGGATTGTAGCGGCCAATCGTGGTTAATGCTAACTTTTGATACTGTTATGCAAGTCCGCGCGGCGTTCCTGCAATGGCGCCGTATGCAGCTTGTCCACAAATGGCAGAAACGCCCGCTGGGGCTCGTCCGTCTATCAATAAAGTGTTGCGTTACCGGAGGCGAATGTGAAGGGATTTGAATTTCTGGGTACATTGTGGCATGACATACGTTACGCACTGCGACTGATGGCGAAGACGCCCGGATTTACCGTCATCGCGGCACTCACGCTGGCGCTGGGGATCGGCGCAAACACAGCCGTTTTCAGCCTGATGGATGCAGTGATGTTCCGCGCTCTTCCGGTACAGGATCCCAAACAAGTCGTGCTCCTGCACTGGAGCGCCAATAAGGACCCGAAATTCCATATGTTCCTCGCCTACGGCGACACAAAAGGAGGTGGTTTCCGCGCGAGTAATCCATCGGGAGATTCTTTTTCAAGTCCGTTTCTGCAGGAGGTCGAGAACTCCAAAGTCTTCAATGGTGTAGCGGCCTTTGCCGGTGGCGGACCCTTGTCCCTGAGCGGGAATGGGCCGGCCACATCCGTTACGGGTCAGGTTGTGAGTGGTGACTTCTTCAACACGCTCGGGATTCATCCCGCGCTCGGGCGTTTGCTGGAGCCCAGCGATGATCAGCCGTCCTCCTCGCCCGCGCTGGTCCTGAATTACGGCTACTGGCAACATGCTTTTGGTGGATCTCCCTCAGTCATAGGAAAAGTGGTGAACCTCAATGGCGTGCCGTTCACAATTGTAGGCGTAGCTGAAAATAAGTTTGTCAGCTTGGCGGTTGGCAATGTTTATGACATGTGGATGTCGATGGCAATGGTACCTCGACTCAACCCGCGATTTATAGCGCGGTCGCAGGACCCAGCCGCGTGGTGGCTGCTTATTGCTGCCCGGTTGAAACCCGACGTCCCGATCGCTCAGCAGCAGGCTGCTACGGAACTGCTGTTCCGCAACCAGGTGCTCCACGCTGATAAGCCTTTGCTTACCGAAGCGGACGCGCCAAAACTTACGCTGGTACCCGCGCAAGACGCGCTGATCGGGGCGAGTGGTCAGTTTGCCGACCCGCTGCGCGTGTTGATGGTAGCAGTGGGAATCATTTTATTGATCGCCTGCGCCAATGTAGCCGGACTTGTGCTCTCACGCGCCACCGCGCGAAACCGCGAGATCGCCGTGCGGCTCGCCCTGGGCGCGCGGCGCAGCCGTCTGTTGCGGCAATTGCTCACGGAAAGCGTAATCCTGGCGATCATTGGCGGCGCGTTAGGAATCGCGCTTGCCTGGTGGGGAGCGCATGCGATTGTCACGATGGTAGCCAGCAACCGCACACGGCCGCTGGGCTTCACTGCCACAATCGATGGCCGCGTTCTGGCCTTCACCACCGCGGTCTCATTACTCACGGGCATTCTCTTTGGCCTATTGCCGGCACTGCGCAGCCTGCGCGTGGATCTTACTCCCGCACTCAAAGAAGGATCCGGAGGCTTAAGCGGCA
>DATDNH010000370.1:0-2870 GCA_036518395.1 Candidatus Angelobacter sp.
GGCAGCGGCCGCGTCACTGCCGAGCTGCTGAGAGCTTTCCCCAAAGCCACGGTGCTGGGTGTGGACGCTTCAGCCAACATGGTGGAGCAGGCGCGCAAGACTCTGGCGGAATTCTCCGGCCGGGTCAGCGTAAAGCAGATTGATCTGGTGAACCTCGCTATCGAGCAGGAGGTAGACGTCGTCTTCAGTACCGCCGTCTTTCACTGGATCAAGGACCATGACCGCCTCTTTGCCAATCTTTTTCGGGCCCTGCGTCCGGGAGGTCTCTTACTGGCACAGTGCGGCGGCGGACCGAATCTGAGCCGGCTCCGCGAACGTGGAGAACGCGCGCGGAAACAGCGCGAATTTGCTCCATTTTTTGAAAACTGGCAGAGAGTCTGGGAATATCCCGGGCCGGAATTGACGGCAGAGCGCCTGCGTCGCGCTGGTTTTGAGCAGATTCGTACCGGTTTGGAAGAGGCGCCAACTACTCTGCCCGACGAGCAGACCTTCCGCGCCTTCTGCGCCACCATCACTCTGGGGCCATACGTCGAGCGGCTGCCTGAGGACTTGCAGGACCGTTTTCTCGATCAGATCGTTCGTGAAGCCGCGCAGGATAACCCACCGTTTACGCTGGACTACTGGCGGCTGAATATCGAGGCGCACAGATTATCCTGATCTATTGGTACATTATCCAAACACCCTGAAGGATGTCATTCCGAACGCGCGTTAAGCGAGCGCGCGTCGTCTTCAGCGCGCGAGTAGTGCGGAGGAATCTGCTGCGCAGCTCTCACTGAGGCCGTAGGCCGAGGCAGGATCCCTAATTAGGTAAAAGTTTTCCGAGAAAGCACCACTTTGGCCGAATCACTTCACGTTTTCTCCAATCCAGTTCAAATACTCCTCGCTGCCGCCCTCAACCGGAATCATGATGCATTCCGGCAGCTCATAAGAATGCAGTTCCTTGATTGCGTCCCGCACGCGTGCAAAAAATTCGGCCTGTGTCTTAATGATCAACAGCCACTCCGATGCGCTCTCAATTTTTCCCTGCCAGCGATACACGGATTCAATCTGCGGCACAATGTTCACACACGCGGCGAGCTTCCGCTCCACCAGAGCGTGCGCAATCTTGCGCGCTTCTTCCTGCGATCCGGCCGTGGTGAGAACAATGCGAGCGTCAGTCATAAGCTCATCCTCGCTCTAAGACTTGCCTTTGAACTGCTCTTCCTAAATACCAACTACTAAATACTAAATACTGATCAAGTAGGTTCCTGCATCATAAAAAGGGGAACTTTCGCTTGACGCTTCGCCGCCACCGGAAGTTCACTAGGATTGAAGGATATCTTGAAAGATTTTCTCCAAACTGCTTTCCAATGGTTCCATCGCATGCGGCGCAAGCTGGCCACCGCTGCCGTCGGCATACTGGCCTGCTTGCTTGGCTATCACGTCGTCTTTGGCGCGAACGGTCTTATGGTATATGAGCACAAGCGCAGCGAGTACCGGCAACTCGAGGAGCAGAACCGCGTAGTCCAGCAGCAGAACCAGGATCTGGAACGCCAAATCAAAGCTTTAAAGACGGATCCCCAAGCCATTGAAAAGGAAGCGCGTGAGCAGCTTCACTACGTGCGCTCCGGTGAGGTCGTCTACACCATACCTGCACAAGCCCCAAAACCAACCAGCAAGCAAAAGTAAGCTCATCCGGTCACCTGCCCTGGGGGTATAAAATGGGCAATGTTTGACCAACACGCTTTTTACCAGGAGATAACGGATTATGAAGAAGTTGGGATTGATTTTGCTTGCAATAGCCTTCGTGGCGCCATCCGCTGTTGCCAAGGACAAGGCTTCCGGTGAAAAGGCCACCAGCATGAGCGGCTACATCACTGACGCAAAGTGTGCCGCCAAACCCGGCGCTAATCTTTCCAATTCTGATTGCGCGAAGAAATGCGCCGAAAAAGGCGAAAAGCTGGTCTTCGTCGGCGATAAAGACAAGAAAGTCTACCAAGTGGACAACCAGGACGCGCTGAAAGGCCACGAAGGCCATCACGTCCGCGTCACCGGCAAAGAAGACAATGGCACGCTCCACGTGGATAAGGTTTCCATGCTGAAGAGCCAGGGCGACAAGAAGTCTGGCGGGATATAGGACGCACGCTAAATACTAACTACTAACGGCTGCTCTTCTATGCGCTGCTGCCAACCACGCCTTTCAAAGGTGAGCTGGCAGTAGCGTAAAGTTTTTTGGGCATTCTGCCGGCAAGCCAGGCGGCGCGCCCGGCGATTACGGCGTGCTGCATCGCCTCTGCCATCAACTCCGGATTCTCTGCGTGAGCGATGCCGGAATTCATGAGCACCGCATCTGCGCCCAACTCCATGGCAATTGCGGCATCGGAAGCCGTGCCGACCCCTGCATCCACAATCAGCGGGACCTCGGTGATCATCTCGCGCAGAATCTGAATATTTGCCGTATTCTGAATGCCCATTCCGCTGCCGATTGGCGCTCCCAGAGGCATAATTGCGCTCGCCCCGGCATCCAGTAAGCGTTTAGCAACTACCACATCGTCAGAGGTATAGGGCAAAACAGTAAAGCCTTCCTTTACCAAGATGCGAGTCGCCTCAATCGTGGCCTGCACGTCCGGGTAAAGAGTCTTCTGGTCCCCAATCACCTCAATCTTCACCCAGTCTGAGAGCCCGACCTCGCGCCCCAGACGGGCCGTGCGAATCGCCTCTTCCGCCGTGTAACAGCCGGCGGTGTTGGGAAGCAGGAAATATTTTTCAGGATCAATGAAGTCGAGCAGCGACTCTTTACTGCGGTCGAGGTTCACGCGTCGAACGGCCACCGTTACCATCTCCGCGCCACTGGCGGCAATGGCCCGCGCGGTCTCTTGCCCGGACTTGTA
>DATDNH010000371.1:0-6295 GCA_036518395.1 Candidatus Angelobacter sp.
CAATTTCTCCTGGAGAGCCGGGATCTCCGCCTCCCCCGTGACATCCGGAACAGACGACCGCCAGTACGCAAAGAGCGCAAAAGAATTTCATCGTGGTTATCCTTCAGTGAATTTGAATTGCGGAAAGCGCAACTAAGATACCAGAGACGGAAGCGCGACGACAAAAAACTCTGCTCCGTGGCTAGGCGCCATGCTTCAGTTTTTCGATCTTCTCTTCTAATTCCCGCAATGCCCGGCGCCGGGATTCTGTATAGCGCTCACTCGGAGAAGCGGCAATCTGCTGCAGCACTCGAGCGCGGGCCAGCAGCAGAATCTCGCGTTCCCGCTTGGCTTTGATCTCATTTTCGCTGGGGGAAGCTTTGGAATTCCCTGACTGCTTTTCGGCGGCTTCGTCTATTTGCGATTCAACTGATTTACTTTCCCATCCTCGTGCCATAATTCAATTATAGAAACTTTTTTTCAGCTTCGCTGCTTTTTCGTGAGTAGCCGCACTCGGAAAGGCAGGTCTGTTAATATTCGCACCTATTCTGATTGAGGAGACAAGAGCCAAAAGCCAAGCGCCAAAGGCTGGTTTCAATGAAATACGTCAATCTCGGTTCTGCTGGCCTGAAAGTCTCGCGCATCTGCCTGGGTTGCATGACGTATGGCTCCAGGCAATGGCGCTCGTGGGTGTTGGACGAAGCAGAGGGCCGTCCGTTCATCCAGAAGGCGCTTGAACTGGGTATCAATTTTTTCGACACTGCGGACATGTATTCGCTGGGCAAAAGCGAAGAGGTGCTGGGCCGCGCGTTGAAGGATTTTGGCCCTTCACGCGACAAAGTGGTGGTCGCCACCAAGGTCTTTTTTCCCATCGGTGACGATCCCAACCAGAAAGGCCTGTCCCGCAAGCACATCCTGCACGCCATTGATGACAGTTTGCGCCGTCTGGGCATGGAGTACGTTGATCTGTACCAGATTCATCGATTCGATTACGAAACGCCCATTGAAGAGACTTTGGAAGCGCTGACAGACGTGATCAAGGCGGGCAAAGCGCGGTACATCGGCGCATCATCGATGTTTGCATGGCAATTCGCGCAAATGCTTTACACGGCCGATCGCCATGGGTTCAGCCGTTTCGTCACCATGCAGAACCACTACAATCTTGTTTATCGCGAAGAAGAACGCGAGATGGTTCCTTTTTGCCGAGCGGAAGGCGTGGGCGTAATTCCGTGGAGCCCGCTGGCCCGCGGCTTGCTCGCCGGAAATCGCAAAGCCGGCACTCTGCGCTCGCAGGCCGATGACTATGCGCACAAGTTGTACACTCGGGAAGCAGATGATCGCGTCGCAGATGCTGTCGAGCTGGTGGCAAAACAACGCGGTGTTCCACCAGCGCAAGTGGCGCTGGCCTGGCTGCTGCACAAACCGGGAATAGCCGCTCCAATCATCGGCGCCACCAAGCCGCATCACCTTACAGATGCAGTTGCGGCTCTGGATCTGAACCTCGGCGCGGAAGAAATCTCCGCGCTCGAAGCGCCTTACGTTCCACATCCGGTCCTGGGACACCACTGAAAGAAGCAATTGGCAATTAGCAGTTGGCAATTAGCCGACGCACTTTGGGCAATCGAGAGGGGGCCACTTCCGGCCATCGCTCCGAATCCAATTCCAGAGAAATTTGTGGAGGCAGATCACATGAAGATTCCCTTCCTGCTTGGTCGTCTGATCTTTGGAGGATTTTTCATCTACAACGGAATCCATCATTTTCAGGAAAGAAAAAACCTGTCTCAGTACGCGGGCGCGAAGAACGTCCCTATGCCTGACGCGGCCGTGACCGTCACCGGGGCAATGATGATCCTGGGAGGAGCAAGTGTGGTCCTCGGAATCAAACCCAGGCTGGGTGCGGCTGCGATCATCGGTTTTCTGGCCGGCGTATCGCCGCTCATACACGACTTCTGGAAGGCTGAAGATCCCAACCAGCGCATGAATGATCTGGTCAATTTCAGCAAGAACATGGCTCTTATGGGTGCAGCTCTGGCGCTGATGGGAGTGGAAGAACCATGGCCGGCTAGCGTTCCGTCTGCAAAGCCAGGCCCGATCAGCGACATCCGACAGTTCGCAGCATAGCCAATCGCTAGAGCGGTCGCCGCAGCGACTGATCGCAGCGCGATCGCCGCGATTGGGAAAAAGTAAGTTGTCGCAGCAGCCATGCCGAGAAGACTATTTTTCCATCAGCCAAAAGTGTCGGTGGGCTGAATGTCGAATGCTGATTACTGGGTGCTTTATTTTGGCGGATTCATGAGCGCGTTCGCGCCCGCCTGCGCGCAGACTGCGTCATTATTGCTGGCATCCCCGGAAACACCAATTGCTCCGATGATCTTGCCGTCAACCAAAATTGGGATTCCGCCTTCGACCGGAACTGCCCCCTCGAGCCCCAGAATGCGCAAACCATCGCCGCCTTTGGCCAGTGCATCCTGAAAAGCTTTTGTCGGACGCTTGAAGCGCGCTGCCGAACGCGCTTTGGCAATGGAGACCTGCGAGCTGCCAAGCTGCGTGTTGTCCATCTTCTCGTAATAAATTAAGTCGCCATTAGGATCAACAATGGCGACAGCCATCTTCCAGTTGTTCTTGCGCGCTTCCGTAAGAGCTGCAGCGGCTGCTTTTTTGGCATCGTCCACGCTGACCGGTGGACCGTAAGGATTGGGCATCATTTGTGGTGTTGCTCCCAGGGAACAAAACGCCAGCGCCAATGCTACCAGAACCTTTGCTGATCGGAATAACATGCATCCTCCTTGAGTAGCTGATGGAATGGCATGTAAGTGTAATGCGGGGAAGCGTTCAGCAAAAGCCAAAATCTCAAGGGACCCGGAGATGCAGGGCGAAGACGCTGAGCACCGTCTCTACAAGTCATCGACTGCCTAAAGGCCCGCGGACGCTCGCCGTCCGCCAGGGGCTGATACTGGCATCAATCGTTCTTCCGAGGGTTGATACCATGGCGGCAGCAATTTCACCAGGATCCAGAGAATAATCAGCGGCAGAATGCAGAGCGCAACAGTCATCAACAAGCCTTCACGTGTAATGAAGCCGATTTTGTACGTCGTATATCCCAGAAAGCTCTTGGAAAACAACTGGCCGCCAATCACCACGTTCCAGCGCATGGCGAAGATCCCGATCAGCGTCAGCGTCCCGACCAGAACATAAATGCGCTTGCGCACATCTTCTCTCAATTTGACCACCTGGGTCAGAGCCAGCAATCCAATTGGAATCAGCGTGCCGGCCACAATCTGGATCACGATCTGCGAAAGATACAACCGGGTGTGCACCATAAAGTCCAGCGAGCGGAACGATTCATCCGCTTCATAGATGCGGTGAATCAGGTCCAGCATCTCAAGACTGAAATCAATGATGAACGTATAAAACAGGTACCTGGCGATGGTATCCACGCAGCGCATGTCCGTCGGCTCGCGGCGCAGTTTGGTCACCAATATGTAAATGAGCATGACCGCCGCAATACCTGAGACCATAGCGGAAAACAGAAACACCACCGGCATCAAAGGCGTTGACCACCAGGGGTTGGCTTTCACCGAGCCAAAAATAAATCCCACGTAGCCGTGCAGCAGAAATGCCGAAGGAATGCCGACCACGGTCACGATCCACCCGACTTTCTGGTCGAGTTGCAGCGCGCGTTCGCTGATGTTGTCCGACCCCAGTGTCAGCATACGATAGAACAATCGTTTCAATCCGGTACTCGATCGCGACA
This sequence comes from Candidatus Angelobacter sp., assembly GCA_036518395.1. Taxonomy (GTDB): domain Bacteria; phylum Acidobacteriota; class Terriglobia; order Terriglobales; family Acidobacteriaceae; genus Angelobacter. The sequence goes on from DATDNH010000371.1 coordinate 3,734, forward strand.
TCAAGACGATGTCGCGCCGGTAATCCAGCCAGATCTCCACCACCAGCACGGCCATCAGGTACCAGAGATATACGAAGCCAAACATGGCCATGGCTGAGGAGGTATGCGGCGTCAAAAACATTTCAAATGACCGTTCCGGATGGCCAAGGTGGAGCTGCAGCGGGAGTGGCGCGACCAGCAAAAACGATAGCGCCGTGAGCAGCGCGAGCCGATACGTGGGCTTGACCGCATCCACGCGGAACACGCGCTCGAGCGATGCCAGAATAAAAGCGCCCGCAACGAGTCCGGTGAGATAAGGGTACAGAGCAATCAGCACGCTCCACTGCAATTCGATCTCGTTGGGATACATGAAGCCGTCAGTTGGCACTCTTCATTCCTCCTTACCTTACTGAAGCGTCCAGACCGTAGTAAGTCACTTTGGCGCCGGTAGCGAGATGCGGTTTCAGCACCTCTACGCTGTGGTTCCGTAGAAACTCATGGATGGGGTCTTTGGGATTTTTCAAATCAGCCAGTTGCCGCGCGCCCGTGGGACAAACTTCACAGCATGCGGTGGTGAGTCCTTTGGTAATGCGGTGGTAGCAGAGAGTACATTTTTGTGCTGTCTTCTTTTCCGGGTGCAGAAACCGGCAGCCATAAGGGCAAGCCTGAATGCAGTAGCGGCAGCCAACACAATATTTTTCATCCACCAGCACCACGCCATCCGGAGTGATAAACGTTGCTCCTACCGGGCAGACTTGCGTGCAGGGCGAGTCGGCGCAGTGGTTACACATCTTGGGAACGAAAAACTCTTTCATGTTTGGATCGTTGGACGGCGGAAAGCCGTTCTTTCCCCCATCAGGGGAATCGACGATCGGCTCAGCTACGCCCCATTGCTCCGAAACGCGATAACGCTCGATCCAGGTGCGGTAGTAGCCATCCGGCACGTTGTTTTCTTTCTGGCACGCGCGGACGCAACTGCCGCATCCGATACACTTCTCGATGTTGATCAGCAAGCCCCACCAGTGCTCTGCCATCTTGTAGTTGGGTGCTGCCTCCGGGGCTCCTGCCAGCACGTGCTCCCACGCGACCGCAGCCGCTGGCAGAAGAATGAGGAAGTGACGCCGAGTCAGGTTCATTTTTTTCCTCCCGGAGCCAGCGCCGGACTATGTGGCTGATGGCAGGTCTCGCAGGGCAAACCACTTGAATGCTCGTTTGACGCCACCTGCGGAAACTTTTTCGGCTTCGCGCTGTTGGCCTCATGGCAGCGCACGCAAAGCCCCGCTGTGTCCAGTTTCTGCGGCTGGATGGAAGGATCATCGGCATGATTGGCCAGTGGGCCGTGACAACTCTCGCATGCCACCGGCGCGTGCTTCCCATCCTTCTTTACATCCAGGACGTCAGAATGACAGCCTTCGCAGGTTTGATGGCCGGCGTAGACAACGGGCTTGGCGGCAATTTCTTGAATCGCGTTCCCGCGAAAATGGCCATACTGCCCAAAACTCTTGGGCACGAAAAAGGCGCGCAGCAGAAGAAGAAGGACGAATCCGGCTACAAAAACCGAGGCCAGCCGGTATAGATGAACCGCATCGTTGCCATTCTTGGCGTTTTTCATCGGTTTTCAAGTCTTTCTCGAACGGGCGGGATCTGTATGTGCCGTTCATCACATCGCGAATGTGATGGCCGTCACATATTCGGTGTTCGTGTCTGTCCGAAGAGGGAGTTGGCAGCGGGAACAGTGCAAAAAGGGAAAGGTTGAGCCTGTATCCTGATCGCTGTTTTTAGGGATTTTGAATGCGGAAATCTGAGTAAAAAGTACCTGTTATCAAGTGAGTCATCTCGGAAAACTGACAGGTTCCGGCAATGGGAGAAGCTGCTAGGATAACCAATTGAAGAGTGCCCCATGCCGTGCACGCTGCCGTTCGAATCTGTTGCGTACAAGCCGCCTTAAACCGAAGTAATGCAACGCGTGTGACGACCGTCACACGCAAAAGTCCACCAACTTACTCATAATCCGCAGTAAAACAAAAATCAGATTGCGAGGCTCCGACGATGCCTATTACGCGAGGAAGATGGTCCTGGGCAGTAGTCATGACGGTGCTTGTTTTTTTTCTGAACATGGCTCTTGCCAAACCTCCCGGCCCGAGTGGAAAAGCTGCTACTCCCGATAGCAGCGGCAATCAGCAAAAAGATAAGGATAAAGACAAGAAAAAGGATGTGGCCCCGCAGGATCTCGATTACCAGAAGGGGGATCCTTCTCAATATGTGGGCTCGGACACCTGCAAAACCTGCCACGAAGAACAGTTCAAGAGTTTCAGTGAGGGGCCGCACTGGAAGACGGAACTGGCCAAACACGCGGGCCCGCAGTGGCAGGGCTGTGAAGCTTGTCACGGGCCAGGCAAAGAGCATGCGGAATCAGCCGATCCTTCCAAGATCATCCGCTTCCCCAGCCTCTCGCGCGAAGAATCTTCCCGGCGCTGCCTCGGCTGTCATGAATTTGGCGAAGAGCACAGCAATTTCCTGCGTTCGCAGCACCTGAAGAACAACGTAGGCTGCGTGGATTGCCACTCCGTCCATTCACCCAGG
>DATDNH010000372.1:0-8121 GCA_036518395.1 Candidatus Angelobacter sp.
CTGGCCGCGCCGCCAGCGCCATCTGTCTGAGTTTGTCAGGATCAAACCAGTCTTCAGATCGCGCTGGATCCTGGGGAAAGTTCGAAAGAGCAGTCAAGCCCGCAAGCTGCATTAAATGTTTCCGCAGCGCACTTGTCTCGCCGGCGAGGGAGGTCGCAGAGAAAAGTAAAGAGACCAGGGCAGGAAGAAATGTGCTCATAATCGAAATATCCAAAACAGGAAATTTGCGAACCGGAAACGAACGTTAGGAGAGTAGGTCGAAGGAAGGTGGGGGACGACGGTTCAGTTGGAAGGTCAGGAGTTCTTCCGGGGGAGGGCCGGAATCATATTGCAACGCCTGGGCGCTCCAACTCTTGTCCTGGCCGGCTTGCAAGACAATGCGACTGAGCAATGCCACGACCACTTGGACGGAAAGGACGGCCTTTTTCAGCTTGCTGCCTTCAGAAATAGCGGGACTGCTATTGAGATCGTCGGTGAGCGAAATGACTGGAAAGAGCAGGCAGACTACACACACCAGCGTGAGCACGATCAAACCGCGATTGCGATCACTTTCCAGGCCTCCATACCAGCCGCCCGCAAGCAACAAAACGGCGGAAAGAGCCAGCCACGCGAGATTGAGAGTAAGTTCCAAGCGCCTTAGACGGCGCTAGCATAAATCAATCGGATGGCAACTTCAACATGGAATGCCGTGCGATCGCGTCCTGGGAAAGGCAGTGGATGTGGTGGACAGCGTAGACGTGACCTGCTGCTTCATCCGGCTCGCGATGAGCCATCAGTAGACTAAGGTCCTTTTAGAGACCAGAGAACGTTCCGGTATTGCACTATTAACGTCCGTTTTTACATTAGGTTGCAGGGGAGTTGCCGGCTAGATTTCTTCTACATTGAAGCGGCTTTGTGGTACTATTTCGCCCACGTTCCAATTTCCACAACCGCTGCATCTCACGCGGCGGTTCAGGAGTGGAAGTGTAAGCCGTTAAAATGCAAGTAGTTCGGTTACTCTGTTTTCCCCGCGAAGAGTTTCTGGTGACCTGCCTGCAGGGCAATCCAAAGACCTCTCGCACAACGTAATGAAGACAAGGAAAGGAGCTGTACACATGACGAAGACTATGCGAGCACTGCTTGTTGGTGCAGCGCTTTCCGGATTTGTTGCCGGCACAAGTGCCAGCGCGATGGCGCAGAACACTGGTGGCGACAAGGCCGGCAAGGCGGATTCCGGCAAGAAAGCCAGCAAGAGCAAGAAAGAAAAGCACGCCTGTAAGGGCCAGAACTCCTGCAAAGGCAAGGGCGGCTGCGGTACGACCAAAGGCAAGAACGACTGTAAAGGCAAGGGTGAATGCCGGACAGACGGGAAGCCGATGCCCAAGGAAGGCTAGTAATTTCGATTTTTCCGATCGAAGGAGGATCGGCGGATAACCTCCTGGTCCTCCATTTTTTCCTTCTTCATAATTAGTAAGATATTCCTATGCCTGCAAATCGGTTCAATGGGTATTCGGACTATGGTGTCGGTATCGGCCTCCGAATCCCCCATTACCATCACATTTTTGAAAAGAAACCGGTCGTAGACTGGTTCGAAATCATCTCTGAAAATTTCATGGTCGATGGTGGTCGGCCGCTCCGCGTCCTGGACCAGATTCTGGAACGCTATCGCGTAGTGCAACATGGCGTCTCCATGTACTTTGGTTCGGCCGAGGCTCTGAACCGCGAGCACCTGCGCAGACTTAAGACTCTGGTGAAGCGAACCAAAACACCATGGCTGACCGATCATCTCTGCTGGGGCAGCGTGGACGGACGTTATTCCCACGACCTGCTGCCCATGCCCTACACCTTTGAAGCGGCGCAGAAGACGGCGCAGAAGATCCGCGAGGCCCGCGATTTTCTGGAAGTGCCGATCGCCGTTGAGAACGTGAGCAGCTACGCCGAGTTTCACGTTTCCGAAATGACCGAATGGGAGTTTCTGACCGAGGTGGTTGAGGATGCCGACTGCGGCATTTTGCTGGATGTAAACAATATTTACGTCTCGTCTCGAAACCACAATTTCGATCCGCTGGATTACCTCAACAGTGTGCCGCACGAGCGCGTGGCACAGATCCACATTGCCGGACACTCCAAATTCGAAAAGTACATTCTCGATACCCATGATCACGCGCCTATTGATCCGGTATGGAAGCTGTACTCCCGGGCCATTGAGTTGATTGGACCCACGGCAACCTTGCTGGAATGGGACGACCTGATCCCCAGTTTTGATGAGGTGCACAACGAAGCTCTGAAGGCGAAGAAATATTTGCAGCACAAACCATCTCCGCACGCCGGCGACCGTGCTCCCATCAACCAATACTCTAAGAGTGGCGCCTATGCCACGGAGAAAGCTGGAGTGTGATGAATCTGGAACAGATTCAGCGCAGCATGCTGGAGGTGATTCAGCAACCGCTGACTGCTTCCGAACGGATGCGGAAGCACACGCTCAGCGGCAAAGCGACCAAACCGATTGTCGATTCCATCATCAAGCCCAACGACCGGCTCACCTCGGTTGAGCGGCTGGAAATCTACAATCGCGTTTACTGGTTCCGCATTCTTTCATCGCTGGCGGACGATTTTCCGGGATTGCGCGCCATTATCGGACAGCGCAATTTCGATAAGCTCCTGGTCGGTTATCTCACGGACAATCCTTCTGAATCCTTTACTTTAAGAAATCTTGGTTCGCGATTGGAATCATGGCTTCGCCATCACCCGAGGTTTGCTCCCAGGCGGCACAAACTTGCGCTGGACATGGTGCGGCTGGAGTGGGCGGACATTGATGTATTCGACAGCGCTGAGCTGCCGAAGCTGAGCGAAATCGATCTGCTCAAGCTGGGCGATGATCCCACGTTCCAGTTGCAACCTTACATTCGTCTGCTGGATTTGTCTTATCCGGTGGACGACCTGTTACTGGCGGTTCGCGAGCAGCAGGAAGAGGAAACGGATGTGGCCAGCAACGTGGTGCTGGAACGCGAGCCGCAGAAAAAGCAGAGGCGCGTGAAACTGCCTCGGCCGAAGAAAACTTGTCTGGTGGTTCATCGGCAGGAACTGGTCGTCTATTTCAAACGGCTGGAGCCCGAGGCCTTTGCATTATTGCGCGCTCTGCAGGAGGGCAAAACGCTCTCTGAGGCGATTGCAGCCTCTGTCAACTGGAGCAATCGCAAAGTAGAAGATATTACCGGCAACGTGCGCGGCTGGTTTGCCAATTGGTCGACCCTGGGATGGTTTGCGAAACCGCAGGAAGGCTGATTTCGTTCGATGAAAACTATTGACCGTCTCTATGCGCTGTTCCTGAAGATCGTCAATTCCCTGCAGTCGCCGTTCCTGCTTTTCATCCGCATTGTGTTTGGCTGGCAGTTTCTTCAGACTGGCATCGGCCATTTTACGCACATGGACAAAACGGTCGAGTTCTTCACCGAGCTGCATATCCCTGCTCCAGCTCTCACTGCACGATTCACTTCCGGGCTGGAAACAGTCGGAGGCATTTTGCTGATTCTGGGCCTGGCATCGCGGCTCATCTCCGTGCCGCTGTTGATCAACATGACTGTCGCGTATCTCACCGCAGAGCGCGACAAGTTCATGGCATTCTTTTCGGATTCCAACTCCTTCTTCGGCGCGGATGCATTTCCGTTTTTTCTTACCGCGCTCATCATCCTGATCTTCGGGCCCGGGCTGTTTTCGGTGGATACTCTGATCAAGCGGTATAGACTGAAGAGCAGCAGGTCTGAGACAACTGCCGCATCCTGAGGCTGCTTCCAATAGTGCAAATGTCCGGCACGGCTCGAACGATATTCTTCTTCCTGGTAATGGTTACCGCCTTCCAGCCCGGCCGCTCCGCCCCATCACACGCAAGAGGCACCCCAGCAAGCGCAAATGCGGCGCTTTCCGGGGACCGCGCGAAGACGGCGCGCGCTGGACCCGGCGGAGCACAGGGTTCCAATCAAACCACCACCTTGCGGATCGGCGGCGGAGAAATCGAAGTTACTCTGCCCGATGAGCAGATGAAGGTCTCCTCGGAAGAACTTCTGGCGTGGGTAAGGGCCGCGGCGACTGCGGTCTCCGAATACTATGGCCACTTCCCTGTCGAGCAGCTCACGCTGCGAGTGCGCGCGGCGTACGGTTCCGGTGTTCGTCACGGCATGACGTATCCGCGAGGCGGCGGGCTGATCGTTATCAGCGTGGGAAAAGATACTCCGGTATCAGACTTGAAAGATGACTGGACCCTCACGCACGAAATGACTCACCTTGCGTTCCCCAACATGCCGGACAGCCATCACTGGATTGAAGAGGGCATCGCCACTTATGTCGAGCCAGTGGCGCGCGTTCAGGTGGGCCAGATGTCTGTGAATGAGCTTTGGCGGGAGTTCATTCGCGACATGCCCAAGGGCGAACCCGAGCCGGGCGATGAGGGATTGGATAATACTCACACCTGGGGCCGCACTTACTGGGGAGGAGCGCTGTTCTGCCTGATGGCCGATGTGCAAATTCACGAGCGGACACGTAACAAAAAGGGCTTGCAGGATGCGTTGCGCGCCATTGTGGAACACGGTGGACGCATCACGCAGGACTGGGAGATTCGGGACGCGCTGGCCGTTGGAGATAGAGCTACCGGCACTCGCGTTTTGCAGGACCTTTACAACCAGATGCGCGATAAACCTTCTCCCGTAGATTTGTCCGGGCTGTGGAACAAGCTGGGACTTCAAGTCAAGGACGGGGCCGTAGTAGTGAACGACAGGGCTCCGGAAGCCGCAATCCGGCAGGCCATCACTTCGCCGCGTTTATCTTTAACCGCTCGAAGGGGCCCGCACTGAGCGGCGCATGGCTCCTTTTCAAATACCTGGACGATCCGTTTGAGTGCTGGTGATAGCCACACTCTATTCTCGGCTATAAGATCCCAAATCGACACCAGAATTGGCTCATCGGTTTTTTTGCTTGACATCTTTGAATGCCGGGCTGAAGCTGTTGCGGTCTCCCTCAGTCCATCCAGGCACCAGTGTCTTTCCAAAACAGGAAAGGAAGCAAAAGCGCACAATGAGCTACTTGAATCCTCCCAGACTTATTTTTGCCGGAAAATTTCAGGCTGACCCTTCCACCGTCAACAACGATCCGGAGCACTTTGACACCAACAAGTTCCAGGCCAATTACACGCTGCCCGGGCCGGGAGCGACCAACGGCTGGTGGAATCCCGGCGGCACGGCGGGGTGGAAATTTTTTGAGTGTAGCGTTCAGCGCGTGGTCTACAAAGATGGCACCTTTTGTGACGATCCCGCAGTTGATCCCGTTGTAGGCGCAGCCATCAATGGAAGCGACGTGAAAGTTGAAGGGAAGCTGGTGGACCTGGATCCGGAACAGCAGATGGTGTCAGAAATCTGGGGATTTCAGGTGCGCTTGGGATCGAATGGAAATGGACTCGGTTTCCGCAGCGATTTTGAGGTTGCTCCCTTCGCCGACATCTGGACTCGATATCCGCAGGGCCAACCTGACTCTTTCTTTGGCGCTTTCTACCAGAGCGTGCTGACGTTTCGGGAATGGAACAATCAAGCCCAATCACGTTTCATGACGGAATTGGCCCAGACTTTTCCGTCGAATGGCCAACGCGTGCTGAGCATTAAGTTCAACGTGGATGGCTACAATGACAATTCGACCACGCCAAACTTCACTCTCGGCCGTGTTGTCGGATCCATTGGGCCTTACAATGCGAGCGAGCCAAAGCATTTTGTTGCGGGACGCTACTTGCCGGCGACGCCTGGGGTCCAGCCTTCCTGGGGCAGCGCCTACGCCGTGATTGATGGGGACTCGCTCGTCGTGGACCTGGGCAACAGCGTGCCCACGCAATCCGCCGGCGGTCCGCTTAGCACCTCACAAGGCAAAATCTATGCGGCTGCTGCCCCCTCCAGCGGCACGCCGGTCTTGCTGGGCGAAATTGAATACCAGAACCCCAGTTGGTACACACAAACAGCGGGCATTGTCAGCTTGAAACTGACTCCCAGCCAGCTCCAACTGGCGCAGAAGAACCCGCTATTGATCACGCCGGCGTCGATTCTGCAAACGCCCGCTTCACCGCCACTTCTCACGGAAACAAGCCCATTCGTTCGCGCGGATAAGTTCGTTTTCCGCATGGATCCGAATACGCAGGAAAGCACGACGTTTTACGCGACGCAGCTTGGGAACCGCGCCGCGAATCAGCAGATCAGCCTGCAGTTGGATCCGACGCAGATGCAGGGCCAGGTGACACAGGGTCCTTTGCCTGGTCCGCCTGTAGGAGTGCCAATCGACGCTCTCAAGTTCGCTGCTTCCATCACGACCGGAGCAGACGGAACGGCAGAATTGCAGTTGACGGCGAGTGATCCCAGGAATCCGCGGGGATACATTGATGGTCAGGTCTACGGCGTTACGTATGGTCCGGGCACTCCGCCGCCCGCAGTCGGAAATGTTGGCAATCCCAGCCAGATTCTGAATGCCCTGGTTTTCGACAGTTACCCCGTGCCTGATCAACCCAACTGGCTGGAGCATGTACAGCCTATTTTCCAGCAGTATGCCGATTTATACCCGGTCATGCGGCCGATTGTTGATCTGTCCAACTTTGCCAATGTGATCGAGCACTTGAACATCCTCAAAAATGTGTTCCATAGCCCGGTGACCAGTCCCAATTACATGCCGGTCACGCGCGATCTTTCCGGCGGCAAACGGCAGATGATCCTGAAGTGGCTGGAGGATCCGCAGTACATGAACCTGGATTCGGCTGCCGATCTGATGCAAGCGCTGCAAGTGGCGATTGAGCTGGAACACTCCACCATTCCGCCGTATCTCTGTGCTCTCTACAGCATCAAGCCGGGAGCGAACATGGAGATCGCAGAGCTGATCCGCAGCGTGGTGATTGAAGAGATGCTGCACATGGCGCTGGTGTGCAACATCCTGATCTCGATTGGCGGACATCCGAATATCGGGCACGCCAAATTCGTGCCGATTTATCCGGGAGCGCTGCCGGGTGGATTGCGTTCAGGGCTGATTGTGCGCCTGCGCCGCTGCTCCATCGAGCAGATTCGCGATTGTTTCATGTCCATTGAAGAGCCGGAAGAAACAGACGAAATGAGGAGAAAGCGGCTCACGGTCACGTACAAGCTCGATCCCCACCTCTTCACCATCGGCTGGTTTTATGACCAGATTTGCGAATCCCTCCAGACTTTGAGCAAGCAAGGAAAGATCACTTTCGGCAACGCGGACAAACAGGTGAGCGAGTGGAGCGGCCTGGGCCGACTCTACGTTGTAGAAAATCTCCAGGATGCGCTCGACGCCATCGAGGAGATCAAAGACCAGGGCGAAGGCACCAGCGCGCTGCACCCTGATGACTCTCAGCACGAACTGGCCCACTATTATAAGTTTGCCGAGATCGTCGCCGGCCGGCGGCTGGTGAAGACCGAGAAAGGGTTTGCTTATATCGGGAACCCTATCCCGTTTAACCCGGATGGCGTGTGGCCGATGATCGATGACCCCAACATCGTTCTGTATCCGCAAGGGTCACGCGCCCAGATTCTTTCGATGCAGTTTGCGCAGACTTACAACGCTCTGCTCAAAGGACTCAACCGCACGTTCAACGGCGATCCAAAATATCTGCGCGAGGCGATTGGCCTGATGTACTCGCTTGACCTGGCAGCGCGGCAGTTGATGCAGACACCCTCCGGAGTGAAGGAAGGCACAACGGCAGGACCGTCATTCCAGTTATCAGTGCCGGGGGTTCAGTAGTTGAGTGCGCTGGCTTTGGCGGACTGTGGTTCTCAGCGGCGGTGTAAGAGATCGCCACGTCCGGGGTTGATGTCGTACAATTTTTGCGAATCCAGAGGAAATTCATGACTAAGGCCGCAACCAAAAAATCTACAAGGGAAAAGGAATCTGATTTTTCCGCTACATTCACCGCGCTCAAGAAAATCCTGGCGCCGTATGCCAGCCAGAACATGCGCGTAACGGAGGACAAGCCGGACTATTACTACATTGAAACGAAGTTTCCGGTTATGGGACGTGAGACGGTGATGTTTGGCGCGGTGCGCAAGGGCAAAGGGTACGTGAGCTATCACCTGTTGCCGCTCTATATGAACGAACCGCTGCAGA
>DATDNH010000373.1:0-7519 GCA_036518395.1 Candidatus Angelobacter sp.
GACCCCAGGTAGCTTTTAGGTAGGTTTGAGGTTACAAAAAGGGGTGGGTGTCACCTCGACCAAAAACGACGGGCCGCAAGCAATAGAAAACAAGGGGTTTGCGGATCGTGGTTTTTCGACCAGAAGCGCATCGAAGCAGGCCACAGAAAAGCAGCAATTAGCCCGCCACGGCGGAACTTCGACACTCAGCCAAAACCAACGGCAAAAGCAAAACCCTTCGCCGCAGATCGGCGCAGAACAACGCAGATTACATTTGCGCGAAAAAACTGCGATCAATCCGCGAATCGTCGACTCAACAAAATGGGCTTTTATCCTCTCTTCCTCCTGACTCGTTGAATTGACTGGATTTAGGTACAGGAGGATGGCAGGAGGATGAGAGGATGATCCTCTGTCTTCCTGTAACTCGCATTGGGTTTTGAGAGGGCGTTTACTATGCGGTTAATACGAAAAAAACACCGTCTTGCCGCTCATCCGCTGAACCCATTGCATTCACAGGAGTTGACTGGTAGCGGCAAGGGAGCGGAAGTCGTTCTATCCGCTCCTTGCCGCTCCCGCTACGCTGCCGCTGATTGCAGTTCGGTCCGCGCAGGGCGGATTTCGGCTGGCGACTCGGACGATCACCCCACCACGCGCAAAAACCCGCGTGTGTCGGGGACCCCGACGGACGCCGCCAAAACGCCTCAACACACGTATTGCGTTGCATCCTTGCGCTCACCTCGGGCGGGCGCAAGGACACGACTGGCAGCACTTCTACGCCGCCGCGCGCAAAAAGCACGCGCGCGTCGGGGACCCCGAGCACTTGGCAAATAGCCCACCACGGCGGGTCTTCGACAATTGGCAATCAGCAAAAGCTGAAACCAACAAGCACAAAAGTCCTACCGCGTGCGCCATTCACGCCAAGAGGAAGAAGAGTTGAGATTCTTCCTCAGCGCACACTACACGCTTCGGTCCCACGGCAAGCCAGCACCCCACCACGCGCAAAAAGCACGCGCGTGTCGGGGACCCCGCAGCCGGGGCAGGCAGAATGATCCCGCCGAGCGGGATTGCACCGTGATTCATTTAGCACGGTGCGGCTTCTATTCGATTGTCAAAGAACGAGTACAGCAGGCTGTTGGCCCCTGGGGGCACAGCCGGATCGCACTTCCCAGTTGGGAAGCGGCGAGCCGAAACCAGAATTACATGGGTGGGAGGGTTTGGGAAGAGGATAGCGTCAAAAGTACGTCATTGTGACAGCCAGTGGCTGTCAGAAAGACAGCACAATTTCAGGCAACAGGCAGCCCCACGCGACAATGCTCCACGCTATAAGAAGAGTGTAGAGACGCCGCAATTTCATAGTGCAACGGTACGGGATTAACTAACTGTCCGAGCACCAGTATTTTGGATTTGTACTTTTTTCAGTGCTCGCGCGGATTGGCAGGGACGACGAACGCCTTGCGGCGGCGTTCCGGAGCAACAACAATGCGGTTACCAACGGTGCGAAAGTCGATCTTGCCCGTGAGTACACGGGCCCAGGCTTCCAGAACAATGCCTTTATCAAGGATTCGGTCAAGAATTTCCCTCAGGCTTGAATCCTCGGGGTCGGTTCTGGAAACCAAATGCATCGCTTGTCCTATCGGAGCGCTTAAGCCGCAAACCGGCCCAGAGCATAAGCGGGTTGGAATCTCTCCCTAGTCCGCTCTTGAGTCAAGCGGTTGTCGAGCAGCCGCTTCATCGTGCTCAGGAGTTCCTCCACCGAAACCAGTTTGGTGAGGAACACGTCGGCAACGCGCAAATCTTCAGGGGATTGAGTCCAATCTGCTGTGTATATGGCAACCGGGACGTCAGGCTTCACTCGTTTCAGAAGCTCGGCAAGGCTGCAATTCCGGATCCCCGTGGGCACTCTCTGCTCCATCAAGATCAGGTTAATTTCATGTTGGCGTAAGACTTCGAAGGCGGTCTTTGCGCTGGAAGCAATGAGCACGCGATGTCCTGCCGTCTCCAGCACGGATCGCAGCAGCTCAGTTTCGGCGACAGTGGCTTTATCGTCAATGCAAAGAATCACTGGATGTGACAGGTCATCCATTCGATGGTCCCTCGCAATAAGAATCGTCCAGTTACTTATGTCGGATTGCTGCGGATAAGTTGGAGTTGGCAGCAAAAGTGACAAAATCGAGAGCTGCCGGTCGCCATTTTTGTTGGCTTTTTGCGCCACGGCTGAAGCCGTGCCCTTTCAAAGCCTGTTTGTGAAACCAGCTCTACTAATTTACTGAGAGCACGCCTCGCTTTGTGGTAGGCTCACCAATTTGTTGCTTTCGTTATTTGCGAAAGGCAGAGCTAAACAATGAGGCTAACCACAGGAAGACCGGCACAGCGCGGAATAAGATTAATCGTGGCCGCCGCGGCCAGCGCCGCTTTGGCGATCATGGCGATGACGTGGCCATTCGGTAAAGGGTCTGCAGCACAGCAGCAGGATAAGAAACCCACCGCCGATCAGGTCTTCAAGAACGTTCAGATATTGAAAGGCATTTCCGTCGACGACTTTCTCGGCACCATGGGGATTATGTGCGCATCGCTGGGCTTTGATTGCGCAGACTGCCACGTGGGCGCCGGCACCCAGAAGGTGGATTGGGCTGCGGATACGCCGCGAAAAGTCACGGCCCGCAAGATGGTACGGATGGTGCTGACCATCAACCGTGAAAACTTCCCCGGACGCCAGATGGTGACCTGCTGGAGTTGCCATCGTGGCCGAGATCGCCCGCTTACCACGCCGACTCTCGCGGACATGTATGGAACTTTCCGCGAAGAGCAGGACGATGTGCTGATGCCAACCGAGCAGCCCTCGGCGGACCAGATCATCGACAAATACGTGCAAGCCGTGGGCGGACAGCAGCGCTTGAGCACTGTAAAAAGCTTCGTTGCCAGCGGCGCCAGCGTTGGTTTTGGCGGGTTTGGGCGCGGTGGCCGGGCTCGGATTTTCTCCAGGTTTCCAGACCAACGTGCAGTGATCATTGATTTTCCGTCTTCGCCGGAGCGCGGCTACAGCCTGCGGCTTTTTGATGGGCACGAAGGCTGGATCGAGACGCCGCTTTCGGTTTTAGGCAAGTACGAGATTACCGGAGGCGAGTTGGACGGGGCCAAGCTGGACGCGGAGCTGGCATTCCCGGCGCAGATCAAGCAGGTCCTCAGCGATTTGCACGCCGCCCTGCCGACTACGATCACCGATCTTCCTGAACCCGCGAGCCAGGCTGCGGAAGAGTCGCAAGCAACCACCAGCAAAGAGCATGTCGCCAATGTAGTTCAGGGGACTGGCCCCGGGGGGATTCTGGTGACGCTATACTTTGACGCGGAGTCCGGCGTCCTTCTGCGCGAGGTGCGTTACAGCAAATCACCCGTCGGGCGGGTTCCCACGCAGATCGACTACTCTGATTACCGTGATGTGGGCGGAATCAAGATGCCGTTTCGTCTGGTGTTCGCGTGGCTGGGCGGGCGCGATAGCATACAACTGGACAAGATCCAGGTCAACGCCACGATTGACCCATCGAAATTCAGCAAACCGCAGTAAAGAGCGTAATATTAGTTGCCAAAATTTGAAGGAAGACGGCAACTGAGCCAGGTCACAGAACAGGAGGCACAACGACCTGCACAACGAATTAAACTGCCAAACCTCCCAATTGAATGGAGATGAAATCATATGACCGCCAAGATACTCGTTTCCTGTCTGGTTCTCGTTGCCGCGACGATGGTATTCGCAGGCCAGACTCCCAAGCAGCGTAGCCCACGGCCTCATAGGAATCACCCTGACCTTAACGGGATCTGGGAAGCAATGAATGAAGCCGACTACGATCTGGAAGCGCATACCGCGCGACCCGCCATGGCCGTCAGGCCGGGACCATATGGCCCGGTGCCGGCTGCTCCGGTGCTGGCGTTGGGAGCCGTGGGCGCGGTGCCTCCCAGCCTGGGGGTAGTAGAGGGCGGCGAAATCCCTTACAAACCTGAGGCCCTGGCGCAAAAGAAAAAGAATCAGGAAAACTGGCTTACCGGCGATCCGGAAATCAGGTGCTATCTTCCCGGGGTTCCGCGAGCGACTTACATTGCTCAGCCCTTCAGGATCTTCCAGAACAACACGCAGATATTTTTTGCCTACCAGTTTGCGGGCGCTGTGCGCAATATCTATCTCAAAGACCCAGGGCCAGCGCCAGTGGATTCATGGATGGGACAATCTGTGGGCCATTGGGAAGGCAATACGTTAGTGGTTGACGTCACCGGAATGAATGACCAGACGTGGTTTGACAGAGCGGGAGACTTTCACAGCGATGCGCTGCACGTGGTCGAACGATACACTTTGAAGAATCGTGACATCATCTCCTATGAGGCCACCATCGAGGACCCGAATGTGTTCACGCGCCCCTGGAAGATCAGCATGCCGCTTTACCGGCGTCAGGAAAAAAACGCGCAACTTCTGGATTTCAAATGCGTGGAATTCGTGGAAGAATTAATGTATGGCAAGTACCGCAAAAAGCCATTGGATTAAGCCGTGAAGGAGAATTGCCATGAGGAAGAAGATTGAGATTGTGGGATTGACCGTCCTGATGCTGTGGACCATTCTTTCGGCAGCCCAGCTTACCCAGAATCCGGGCCAGGGTTACAAACCTCCTCGCACCGTCGATGGCCACCCGGACCTGAATGGCACTTATGACCTGGCCACCATCACGCCGCTGGTGCGGCAGTTCACCACTCAACGGGCACTCACAGACGAACAGGCCGCCAAGGCGGAAGCCATGATCATGAAGGAACGGAAAGATGGAGATGCCCCGCTCTCGCCTGACAGGCCGGCCCCTCCCAAGGGTAACGGTGATCAGGACATTCCCGCTCGATACCGCATCGCCTCGGGCAATGTAGGCGGATACAACTCCTTCTGGATCGATCCGGGTTGGAAGATCAACGTGGTGAATGGAGAGAAGAGATCGTCCATCATTGTCGATCCGCCCGATGGCCACCTTCCCAAGATGACGCCGGAAGGAATGCAGCGGTTGGCTTCTTTGGGTTTCCTGCCGCGATCAGATACACGCGAAAGCAATGATCCCGGATTGGATCGAACGCCAGGCGCCTACGATGATCCGGAACGCCGTCCCCCAGCCGAGCGCTGCCTGCTGGGATTTGGTTCCACCTCAGGACCACCGGCGCTCCCCGTACTCTATGACAACCTCCATCAGATCGTGCAGACGCCCCAGTCGATCATGATCCTCACCGAAATGGTCCACGATGTGCGAACCGTGCGTATGAACGCTCAACATCTGCCAAAGAATATCCGGCTTTGGCTGGGAGACTCGGTCGGACACTGGGAAGGCGATACGCTGGTGGTGGATACTACCAACTTCAGCAATAAGACCCGTTTTTACGGATCAAGCGAAAACCTGCATGTGGTCGAGCGCTTCACCCGGACCGGTCCCAAAACGCTTCTCTATCAATTCACCATCGAAGATCCGGCGACCTGGGCCACGCCCTGGTCAGGAGAGTACACCTGGCCGGCCACAGACTCGCACATTTACGAATATGCCTGTCACGAGGGCAACTACGCCATGACGGATATTTTGAAGGGCGCCCGGGAGCGCGAACGAACCACGGCTAAAACCGAAAACAATAAATGAGCTGGAGTAACTCAATGCGAACAAAACTTGTAACATCCGTTTTATGTAGTGCCGTTCTCTTATTGATCGCTTCGCTGCCGGCCGCAGCGCATCACGCCTTTGGATCCGAATTCGATGCCAATGCCCCGGTTCTGATCAAGGGCAAGATCGTAAAAATAGAATGGGTCAATCCCCATACCTGGATCCATGTCGAGACCACCAAGCCGGACGGCACAACGGAGATCTGGATGTTTGAGGGTGGAAGCCCCAACACATTGCTGCGGCGCGGGGTCAACAAGACCACGTTTCCTGCGGGAACGGAAGTCATCATTGACGGCTATCAGGCACGCGACCATTCGGAAAAACGGGCGAATGCGCGGAATATCACCTTCACCGATGGCCGCAAGATATTCCTGGGTTCCACCGGCACGGGAGCTCCTGATCCGGAGAAGTTTCCAGCAACGCAGGAACCGCCAAAGTAATGCTGAACAGTTTTCTGCACTGGCTGGTAAATAGCCCCTGGTCCCACTGGATCAACGCCTATGAGTGGATTTTTCCGGCGATCCAGAGCGTGCACTTTATCGGGTTTGCCGTTTTGATTGGAAGCATTGCCATTGTTGACCTGCGGCTGCTGGGCTTTGGCATGAGGCGCCAGTCGCCCGCGGAGCTTGCCGCCGATCTGAAGCGGTGGACGCTGCTGGGAGTCGCCATGATGCTGTGCACCGGCTTTCTCATGTTCTCGACGGACGCGATTACCTATCACAATAATCCGTCGTTTCAGTTCAAGATGACCTGTCTCATGGTGGCGTTGGTTTTTCACTTCACCATTCACCGCCGGGCGGTGAGGCCGGGCGCCGGGCCGGTTGGCGCGAAACTGGCTGCCGGCGCTTCACTCTTGCTTTGGACCACGGTGTTAATGGCCGGACGCATGATTGCATTCGTGTAGATTTACCTTGACGATGACTGAACCCACAATTCTCGAATGGATACAGAACACCTGGTTAAGCCAGGCAATCCGCGAGGGCGGGCTGCCTTATCCGGTGATTGGCGGCCTCCACTTGCTTTCCATTGCTCTGTTCGGCGGAATGCTGTTGTTCACTGACCTGCGACTGCTGGGCTGGGCCATGCGTGACCGCAAGGTCTCCGAGGTGATGCTGCAGCTCCGGCCGTGGAAGTGGCTGGGGTTTGTGGTAGTCACCGTGACTGGCATTCTGCTCATGTGGTCCGAACCCATCCGGCTGTACCACAGCCCGTCGTTCTGGGTGAAGATGGTGTTCTTCGCTCTGGTGGGGCTTCACGCGCTGGCCTTCCGTCCGGCAGTGTATCGAGATCCGGCGAGACTCGATTCCCAGATCACCGGGCAGGCGAAGCTGGCGGCGGCGCTTTCTATGATCTTGTGGGCCGGGCTGATTGTCTGTGGCCGACTCATCGCCTTTGACGCCTCATTCGATCAGTGAGATCAGGATGACCGTTTTTCATCTATCTGGGAGAGCTGGACCTATCTACGCCTTACTTTTGTAAGTGGATAAAACGCTTTGGGTGTCCGGGGTTCTTCTCGCCAACCGGTGCGCGAATCGCTCATAGAGAACCATCGTGCTATTGGAACCTGAAGGACCTCACATCGGGATTCATGCCGGAACTCATCCACTCAAAAGCGCCGATGAATCCGCTGCTTTTGCCGGTGAAGTCGCTGGTCAAGCCGTCATAGTCTCCCATGTAAGCTCGGTTGATCGCGAAATCCAGCCGATGGATGGGAGCAAACGGGGAGAGCGGCACACGGAAGTTTTTCCAGTCTGAGCCGCGATTCTCTGAGCGGGCGCAAAAACGTTCAATCTGGAGGTTTCGGGGATCATTGCGGCGGTCGCCCCACTCAAGCCAGAACCAGGCTTGAGTGGGGTCATCCGGCCATTCTT
>DATDNH010000374.1:0-6603 GCA_036518395.1 Candidatus Angelobacter sp.
GCCGTTGCTGTAACTTGTCTCCGGTCGCCTGCCATTTGTTGTGGCCTGTCGTTTTTCTTGCTAACCAAACAGCGGTACAATCCGTCCTATAGCTGGCTAGGGGAGAGTTTATGGGAAAACATCCCAATGACCGCCTTCAGGGAACACTCGACCTGCTTGTGCTCAAATCGCTGGCTGCGCGCGGGTCAATGCATGGGTATGGCATCACCCTTTATATTCAATCCGTTGCCGGTGAGGCACTACGAGTCGAAGAAGGCTCGCTCTATCCCGCGTTGCATCGCATGACGCAGGAGGGATGGATCAGCGCGAAATGGGGCGCAAGCGAAAACAATCGTCGTGCCCGCTACTATTCCCTGACTGCTGCCGGAAAGAAACAGTTGGCCACCGAAGAGAAGCGCTGGAGTGAGCTGACAGTTGCTGTATCGCGCGTGCTTCAGGGCGCGTGATGTTTTGGAGGGCCTATGGCCTGGCTGCACAAGCTGTGGAACACCTTGCGTTCGCGTTCGCTGCAGAACGAACTGGACGAAGAGCTGAGATTTCATCTCGAGCAGCGAACACGGGAGATGGAACGCTCCGGCATGAGTCCTGAGGAAGCCCGCACCGCCGCAAAGCAGCAACTTGGCAATATCACCCTGCAGACCGAGAGGATGAGGACCATGGACGTCGCCGGCTGGCTGGAATCGGTTTTGAACGACCTCAGGTATGCGCTGCGGCAGTTCCGGCGCAGTCCGGTTTTCGCCGGTGTGGCCGTTCTCTCGCTGGCGCTGGGAATCGGCGCCAATGCCGCTATTTTCAGCGTGATGAACCAGGTGCTGCTCAAAGCCCTGCCGGTGCATGATCCGCAGGAACTCGTCAGCCTCACCAATCCTGATGATGCCGGCTCGTGGACAGGCACGGCCGACGGGGAGCGGACCATCATCAGCTATCCTGAATTCCTGGAGCTGCGTCAGCGCCTTACGACACTGTCTGGTTTATGTGCCGCGCAATCATGGTTGCCAAGGTGGCAGGTCCGCATCTCCGGCGGGCCGCAGGAAACCGTGCGTGGACGCCTGGTCAGCGAGGAGTACTTTTCCCTTTTTGGAATCAACTCCGCCATTGGCCGTGTATTCAAGGCCGAAGATGCTGCCGGCCCCGGACAAGACCCGTACGCCGTGATCAGTTACGATTTCTGGCAGCGCCGATTTGGCGGCAGGCCTGACGTCATTGGCGCTGCGGTCAAATTGAACAAAGCGGAACTCACGATCATCGGCGTAGCCGAGCGCGGTTTTAAAGGTGAGAGCGGCGGCGAGAACCCGGACCTGTGGATACCCGTCCTGATGCAGCCCTGGATAGATCCCGCGCGCGACTGGCTGCACGAAGATCCAGCCCATTCTATTCAGAAAACAATCTGGATGCACGCCTACGGCAGAATGAGACCGGGGGTTATTCTCCAGCAGGTGCAGGCGGAAGCGAGCGTCGTGTTCAAAGGAATGATGGAGGCTTTTTATCCGCCTACGCTTTCGCAAAAACAGAAAAAGGAGGCGTTAAGCCAATACCTGGTCGTGCACGATGCCCGCACCGGCTCGTTCGATGGACGGGACGAATATGCAACTCAGCTCAAAATCCTTCTTTCGATTGCCGGCCTTGTATTGCTCATCGCTTGTGCCAATGTGGCCAACCTGCTGCTGGCTCGCGCTACGGCTCGCAATCGCGAAGTTGGGGTACGGCTTGCGATCGGGGCATCACGCGCACGTCTGTTCCGGCAATTCTTTACAGAGAGTCTGCTACTTTGCATGTTGGGCGGCGCCGCCGGGCTGGCGCTGGCATGGTACGGAGCAAAGGTATTAGTGCGTCTGCTCTCCGACCCTCAAACCCCACTTGATTTGCCCTTCGCTCTCGACTGGAGAGTTCTCGGATTCACCATCATGGTGACGCTTTTCACCGGAATCCTGTTTGGCATGGTTCCATCACTACGCGCGAGCCGGACCAATATGACTCAGGGCATGCGCGAAGGCAATGTAGAGACGGCTTCCGGCAGGCACTTTAGTCTGGCGAAAGGTCTGGTTGTGGCGCAGGTCGGAATATCTCTGTTGCTGGTTGTTGGATCGGCGCTGTTTCTATGCACCCTAAGAAACCTCCAGGCTGTTCCGCTTGGCTATCCCAAAGAACATTTGCTGCAGGTGGGAGTGCAAGGCGCAATCGCCGGCTACAAAGACCAGCAGTTAGCCACGTTCTTCCGCGACATCGCTGAACGCATACGCGCTCTGCCCGGAGTGCTGGGCGTTACATATTCGGAGCTTGGCTTGATGACGGGTGGCGAATCCAATGTGGACGTAGAGGCTGAAGGGTTCATTCCAGATAGCGATGAAAATCGCGAGGCGCGCTTTGACCGGATTGGTCCCGGCTATTTTGACACGGTGGGAATTCCTCTTCTGCTGGGACGCAGCTTTGGCGCGCAAGACACACCCACTTCCCCTCGCGTTTGCATCGTCAATGAGGAACTTGCGCGGCGCTTTTTTGCCGGACGGAATCCGATTGGCCGTCACCTGACCGCCACGTTCCGCGGTCAGAAAGTTCAGCTCGAAATCGTGGGCGTGGTGAAGGATGCGCGTACGCGATCGTTGCAGGCAAAAATTCCGCAACGGTTTTATTTGTGGGTCGATCAGGGAGCGGAGGGCAGATTCCCCATCTCCATCATCTATGAAATCCGTACGGCAGGCGACCCTATCGGGTTGGACACCTCTGTGCGCAAAACTGTGGCAGAAGTGAATCCGGATGCTCCTGTTTCGTTTGCCACGTCGATGGAGGAAGTGATCGATGACCATACGGTCTTCGTGCGCATGATCGCGCGATTATCCACGATCTTCGCAAGCCTGGCCCTGCTGCTGGCGGCTACCGGTCTGTACGGTGTGCTCTCCTACGGAATCGCTCGGCGGACGAACGAAATCGGTATCCGCATGGCCCTGGGCGCAGATCGTCTTTCCGTGGTGGGAATGATCTTGCGCGAAACCGGCATTCTGGTTGCGCTCGGGCTAACGGTTGGGCTCATTGCGGCGCTGCTCTCTACGCGTCTTATCGCAACTCAGCTCTACGGCGTCAGCCAGTTTGATCCTGTCAGCTTCGCCGCCTCCGCAGCCTTGCTGGCGACTGTGGGCCTGTTTGCGGGCTACATTCCCGCAGCCCGTGCCGCGCGCGTAGATCCCGTGCGCGCTCTGCGGCATGACTGAATAGAACAGTATCGCCTTGGCCTGCAACTGTGCGCCTAATTCCCGCTCACGCTGATGTGCGCGCCCTCGGAATCGGCGAACTGTGCCAGCATGCCGCCGAAATCCTGCTTTGCCGGCGGCATCGGGAACCGTACTCCTTTGCTCTGCATCTCGGTGTGGAATTTTTGCAGATCAGGAACGCTGAAGCCCATTTCTATTTTGCCCGCTGGATTCTTCTCCGAAGCGGGGTGGAGCGCAAGAGTGGTCTCACCCGTAGCGAACTCGCTCCAGCCAGATGACTGGAATTTGAGCGGCAGGCCGATTACATCTTGATAAAACCTGACTGCGCGATCCATGTCGGCCACAAACTCGATAATGTAAGTGAGTTTAGCTGTCATTGCATACCTCACACGGGAAAATTATAAATGCGCATTCGAGCTTTTTCTTTTCCTGTTACCCATAACCTTTAAACTGTCACCTAAAATACCCACATGCGGAAAAGCGGTGTGAATTCCCAACTTAAACTCCGGTGGCTCTGTGCTGTTGTTTTCGCCGGCGCCACATTATTCTCGTGTTCAAATCCCGCATGCGCGCAGACGCAACCATCGGCGCAATCTCTTGACGGGCTATGGCTCGCCGATGGTTATGGAATGCTCATCGAGATTCAGGGAGACACGCTGAGTCCTTATGAGATCACGACCGTCAGTTGTATAGCCTCGGCCAAAGCTACCCGCACAACGGAGGCCAGCCCTCAGGAAATCGTGTTTGTCGGAGACGACGGCACGTTGCGAATCTTTCCCGGGACATCACAGGACACCCGCTGGCTTCACGAAGACGGCAGCGTCTCTAACATTCTGCTTCGCAGAACAAATTCGCAACCGAAGCCTTGCGGCCATCCTCTGGCCGATACGCCGCTCACAAATTACCGGGTCTTCTGGCAGACTTTTTCCGAGAACTATCCGTTCTTTCCGTTACACCAGATGAATTGGCAGGCGGTGGACAAAAAGTTTCGTCCACGGGTGACCCCACAAACCACGCCAGAAGAACTTTTCCGGACTCTCAGCGAGATGATCGATCCCTTGCACGACGCGCATACGTTTATCAATGCCAGATCCATCCAGAAAGGGTTTCACGGCTTTCGCACAGCGGACACTATCGGAAAGGAGGATGCGCCTCGCATCAAGGAGATCATTGAAACCAAATACGTGCGGGGTGGATTGCAGGATTTCTGCAATGGGCAACTGCAATTTGGCCTATTGAATTCGCCAAAGGCAGAGCACAATGGGCTTGTGATTGGGTATCTGCGAATTCATTCCTTCAACCGCTACTCCAAAGACCGCGAATTCGTGAAGCAACTCGATGCTCTGGAAAATGCTCTCGACGCGATTTTCAAAGACTCGTCCAGGTTAACCGGTCTGGTGATCGATGTTCGCATCAACGGCGGCGGTTCTGACGTGTTCGGAATCTCTATCGCCTCGCGTCTCTCCACGCAGGAGTACCTCGCGTATGAAAAGGTCACGCGCAATGAGATTCGTGATCCGGACCATCGAACTTCGCCCCAACCCGTCATGGTGCACATGAGTCAGCGGCCGGGATTCCGAGGTCCCGTTGTTCTTCTCACCAGCGCGCACAGTGTCAGCGCTGCGGAAACATTCACCATGGCCTTACTCGACCGCCAGCCTCAGGTCGTCCGAGTCGGCGCGAATACTCAGGGTGTTTTCTCTGACGTTCTCGATCGCAAACTGCCCAACGGATGGACATTTGGCCTTCCTAATGAAATTTACTTGACCAGGGATGGCCGGGCTTTTGATGGGAACGGCGTCCCACCTGACATTGCGGTGCCAATCTTCCCGAAAGAAGATCTTTCCAACGGTCGTGATTCCGTCCTGGACAAGGCCCTGGAACTCCTGACTGTTTCACGGGCACACTGACCGGATCTCGTCCAGCAGGGTGACGTTCCGAAGATAAGGTCGTCTAAAACACTTCATTTCCATGAGCAGCTCCTACCTTAAGAAGATTTCTCAACATAAGCGTTTCAAAATCCTGTTAGGCATATTGCTGTGCTCTGTCGCCGGAATTGCCGCTGCGAGCGAAAACGCTCCATCAGAAATTGATCAATCATCCTTCGTTTCACTTGGCGGTATTGATCAGTGGATCAGCATTCGAGGAGAGGATCGCCGCAATCCCGTGTTGTTGGTAGTTCACGGCGGACCCGGCGAGGCGCAGTGGCCCATGGCGGAAAAATACAAGCCGTGGGAAAAATCATTTGTTGTCGTCCAATGGGACCAGCGTGGCACAGGACACACTTACGGCCGTTATGGCGAACAGACGCCTGACGTCACACTTGATCGCATCGCGCATGACGGCGTGGAACTCGCCGCATATATTTGCCGTGAGCTTGGGAAACGGAAGATCATCGTCCTCGGCCATTCCTGGGGTTCGCTGGTGGCCGTTCACATGGTGCAGCTCAAGCCGGAACTATTCGCTGCCTACGTCGGCACAGGACAGGTGTCGAGTTGGGAAGCCATAGTCAACACGCAGTTCAATATGCTGCTGGCCAAGGCGCGCAAGGATAACGACCAGGAAAAAATCAAAGAGCTTGAGGCTATTGGGCATCCTGATTTCAGAAACGCCGATCAGTATTTTGGATTCAGCAAGAATCTGATGAGCGTAATGGCGCCGCCTGACCAAAACTGGTTGAAGTCGCTGCGGGGCAGCGCCACAGCGTTAAGGGCACGCTACCCCAAGGACTTCCAGGATCTCGAGAACGGCATGATTTTTACGGGCAGGCATGTGCTGCCGGACCAGATTGCTACGAATCTGCCCAAGGCAGCCTGTCACATCCAGACCGCGTTTTTTGTGATCGACGGACAGGATGACATCATAAGTCCCACACAGGCAGCCGTTGATTATTTCAATTGCGTGAAAGCGCCGAAAAAAGAATTAGTACTAATCCCCGGAGCGGGACACTTCGCTTTCATGACCGCATCGGACGCTTTTCTGACAGCGCTGGTCGAAAAAGTACGCCCAATAGCGATCGCCCGCGGCGCGTGAATGGCAAACTTAGTTCATGCGGTGAGCGGTATTAAACTGCTCTTATGGCCAACAATGTAACGATTGATATTTCACACACCGGTCTGCTGGCCATGGATTGCCAAACCGGCATTGTTTCCATTTACGCAAAGCCGCAGGATGAGTTCATTGCCAGGGCCTCAAGCGTTCTCACCGCCGCCAGAACTGCAGGGATGACAGTCATTCACGTTCAGGTGGGATTCCGCCCGGGCCTACCCGAGGTGAGCAGCCGCAATAAATTCTTTGCAGCGATCAAAGCATCTACGCAACACCAGAAATTATTCGAGGGCGCCGCGGGCAGTATCCACCCAAAGCTGGGTCCGGAGCCTGGCGATATCGTTGTGAC
>DATDNH010000375.1:0-6934 GCA_036518395.1 Candidatus Angelobacter sp.
TGCCGGAACCAGCGTTGGTTCGGTGATTGGCGCGGCCTATGCCAGCGGCATGTGTGCCAAGGAAATGGAAGAAATTGCCGCGCTGGTGCGATTCAAAGATTTTTCCCGCTGGACATTTTCCCGATTCGGTCTATTCAGCAATGACAAGATGGCTTTGTTCCTCAACAAGTTTTTGCGCTGCAAGACATTTGAAGAATTGCGTATTCCGCTGGCTGTGACCGCGACCGACATCTTGAGTGGTGAACCGGTGATTTTCACCAGCGGGAACCTGATTGATCCGGTACGCGCAAGCTGCGCGTATCCAGGAATGTTCTTGCCCGTCAACATTGATGGCCGTCTGCTGGTGGACGGATTGCTGGCCCATGGAGTTCCCGCCGCGCCGCTGCGTGATATGGGCGCAGAGCGAGTGGTTTCAATCTTCCTCAGCGCGCATTGGGTGCGCACGAAGGGCCCACGGCACGTGTTTGACCTGATCGGCCAGTGTTTCTCCATTGCCCAGACAAAGATGTGTGGCCCATGGAAAGCGGCATCAGACATTGTGCTGGAACCGGCAATCGGCGAGTTTGGCTATGACGATTTTGGGCGGGCGCGCGAGTTGATCCAGGCCGGTGAAGAAGTGACCCGTACCGCTCTGCCACAAATCCGGCAATGGCTGCCGGAGCCCACGCCAGTTCAGCCAGCCATCGGGGGGGCTGCGGTGTCTAATCCTGCCGCGCCGGCGCTGGCGAAGTAATAGCAGCACCCAGCATTCAGCCCGCGAAGCAGCTTTCTTACTTGACAGGAATTATCGCCAGCCAGGTTGGATCTATAGTGAATTCTCGCGGAATCCCCCATATCGCTCGAAGCAATCGACCGTGCGCCACAAGGACAGATGAGTCTGACGCGAATGTCGCATTGGCTGAATGCTGACTACTGAATGCTGAATTCCTACAGCAGATCGAAATGAAATTTGGTCAGGCGCTCGCCGGTGGGTGAGAGCACTTCCAGCACGCATCTGTCAGTGATGGGCAGTTTGTCGACGTTAAAACTGATGCGGTAGACACGCTCGTCATACGGAACATCGGCCGGCACGCCGATCATCTGGATGGATTCCGGAGGAATTTCGCGGGCTTCCAACCCATGGTACGCCTTGAGCCGGAATTTAAGCTTGAGCAGGAAGTCACCGAGCGGCTCGGAAACGGTGACCTTATCGGTCGGCTCCGCCAAAACGGTTTTGCGCAGCGACACAGTGATGCGGAAGCTGAAATGGCGGGGAAAATGGGTAAGCGTTTTGCCGTCTGCGTTGACGATCCTGGCATCGACGCCCCGCAGAACCTGCTGCGCACCCTCAAGTTCAGGGCATTCAATCAAACCAAGAAAAGAGAGCGTGGCGCCGCTGGGTTGCACCAGCAGGACGTCATAACCGGCAGGAGTGCTGGCATGGAGGACGGTAAAGTTGTGCCATGAGTTTGCGCCGAAGGCATAGAGGGTCGCTGCCATAGCTGTGCTAACGAGTAGAATCGCGAAGGACCTCTTTGCTCGAGTGATCTCGTGATCGGATCGTCGGGTCATTGGAAGAAACACCTTGAATTCGTGTAATCCGCCCTTATCTAGTGCGTCGGTTAAAATGACCCACTAACCCCACATCCTGTGAGAAAGGAATTCGGGCAAAAAAGATGCTTCGGCTGCTATGTATTACTGCTCATCCGGACGATGAGGCGGGAGGTTTTGGAGGCACTCTGTTCCAGTATGCGCAGCGTGGCGTGGAAACCCACGTCCTTTGCCTGACCCCCGGGCAGGCGGCTACGCACCGTGGTGGCGCGAAGTCGGATGATGAGTTGGCGCAGACTCGGCGGCGGGAGTTCGGTGCTTCCTGCAAAATGCTGCATATAAGCAGCGGGACGGTGCTCGATTATCCGGATGCCAAGCTGTATCAGCAGAACTTCTACCATACCGTGGCCGATCTCACGCACCGTATCCGCCAGATCCGGCCGCATGTGGTCATTACCATGGGGCCAGATGGTTCCGTGACGGCACATCCCGACCATTCCATGGTTTCGGTCTTCAGCACCATGGCCTTTCACTGGGCGGGACACACAAACCGTTTTCCCGACCAACTGCAATCAGGAGTGACCCCGCATCGCGGCCAAAAACTCTATTACGGGACGGCAACTTTCGCCCTGCCTCAGCGCCAGCCGGTGTCGCTCTCTCCGTACAGCGCTGTGATTGAATTGGGGAAAGAAGGACTGGAAACCAAGATTGCAGCGTTTAAGTGCCACACCTCACAAGCGCCGCTGTTTCCTCTATTTGAAGAGATGGTCCGGCGACGAGGCCCACAGGAATTGTTTCACCTGGCGGCGAATGCAACTCCGAGAAAGATGGAGATGGAGACGGACCTCTTCGCTGGTGTAAGCGAATAAAAGAACTGCGGAAATTTTTGAATTTTGATCTTTGATTTCTGATTGAACAGCAAACCGTTCTTTCCCGCAGCAAGGGGGGAGGGCGGCTGCGCTCCACACCCATTGTGAGAGTCCAAACGATAAATACTAAGTACTAACTACTGCTTTGTTAGCGGCTTGATGATTTCGCTCAGGATGTCTGGCTTGGATTCGTCGCGGACCAAGTGAGCGAATTTTTCGCCTTCGTGGTAGTTGAGCGAATAAGTTTTATAAAAATCCCCATTCACCGCCAGCAACTCGACGTTGGGCCCGTTACCTTTGGCGGCTTTCAGGGCTTCATGCAGAATATCCGGGGTAAATTTCCTCCCGTTGACCGCAACCAGTTCCATTCCGGGAGCAATGCCGGCGTTCCCGGCAACGCTGTTCATGATTACGTCGCGGATTACGCCTTTATCGTCGAGCGCGAGGCCGATGGAGAAGCGCGCATCCACTGCGTGCCGGGATTTTTCCAGCGTCCTGGTCAGCTCGCTGGCGTTTTCGTCGTAGACCACCTTCCATCCACCGTTCACGATTCCGCCAAGCGGCGCACCCGGGCCGTAAGTATCAAGGCGGTCGCGCAGAAACTTTCGCCAATCGTAAGGCACAACCTGGTTAAGAGTGCTAACGACATCTTCGAACACATAGGGTTTCACAATCGGCGGCGAGTTCTGGCCGCCGTGAAAAAGACGGCAGAAATCGTTCAGCGATTTTTGGCCATTGCTCTTTTGCCGAATCAGCGTGTCGGCATCCAGCCAGATGAGGAAGCCTTCCGGATAGAAATCCACGCCACGGCGCCAGTTTGCAAATTCCGGGGCAGCGCCGTAAAGAATCTGGGCGGCATCGGCTGTGTCCTGCAGTGGACGCCAACTGCGTCCGGGCGTATGGTCCAGTCCGGCGGCGGTGTCGGCCGCTTCATCACGAAATTGTTGAGGTGTCCACAAGCCGCTACGCGCAGCGAGAATGAATCCGAGATAATCCGTGAGACCTTCATAAACCCAGAGCAGATCGCCTTCCATGGGGACCTGGTAATCCGGGGTGGCCAGGCCTTTGGGCCGGCGATACTTCCCATTCCATGAATGCGTCATCTCGTGGGGCAGCAGGCCGCCGGCCAGCCAGCGCTCATCATCGTCAATCATGGTGCGCTCGCCTACGCGATCATCGCTGGATTCATGGTGCTCCAGGCCAAAGTGGGCAACGTGATCGCTCAAGCTGAGCAGGAAGTGGTAATCGCGGTAATGGCGGGCCCCAAAGAGTGCGCCGGTTTCAGCCACCAGCCGCTTGTATTCAGTGACGGTTTCCGGCGGCATCTCCAGGCCGGCATCGCTGTCTGAAGCCATATCGATAAAGTGCTGGATCGGCCCCTCCGGCGTGAGCGGGACGCGGCGAAAATGTTTGCCGGCGATTACCGGAGAGTCGACCAACTCCGTGAGGCTCACGGTTTGAAAATCAATCTGGCCATTGCTTTCACCTGTAACCGGCAGCGCTGTGCCGTAATGCCAGCCATCGGGAAGCTTGAGTGCGGGGCTGAAGTAAATCTGATCAGTTGGTTTTCCCGGCTGGTACAGAACGACCTGGTTCCAGCTTACGACGTCCATCTGCGCCGTCGCCGATGCTCCTGAAGAAAAACCTTCTTGAGGAGCGGGGAGCACCAGATCGAGACGCGCGTCGAGTGTGGTGACGCCCTGCGGCACCTTGAGGTGAAGTGTGTACATGTCTTTCAAATCGCGCCGCCAGGTGAGGCGCTGACCATTGGCAAAGAACTCGACGCCTGTCAGATCAACAATGGGGCCGGTGGGGCCGTGCTCGCCGGGAATCCACTCGGGATAGACCAAAGAAATGTCACCCGGCGTGACAGGGATTTGAAGTTGAGCATGCAAAATTTTTTCCGGGGCATGTGTGGCATCAACGACCAATCTTGTGCTTGCCGGGACACCGGGCGAGGGCTTGCCCTGCGCGACAAGAGGAAGAGAACTGCAAAAGAAAAAAATGAAGATGGGAAAAATGGCGCGCCTTAAGGAAGTTGTCATGGAGCATCTCCCGAGCAAGGGCACCAGATTAAAGAATCGCGATACGATGTGCAAGCAAGGATCGCAGCCGGGGGCACCTTTACCCCAAAATGCGCAAGGCAGCGCATATTTGGCGACCCCGGCGGCTGCGCTCCACGCTTCGTTATTGCTTTTTCCTGCGCGCGGGCTTTTCTTCTATTCCCTGGGTTGCGCCGCTGACGCTGGCGAGCACTTTATCAAAGGCTTCTTTAGCGGTCAGTTCTTTGCTGCGGCTTTTGTTTTGGCGGTACTTATGTTCACTGTCGCAGGTCCGGCAACGAGTTTTGAGAATTTCCTCGCCTGCCATGGCAACAACGGAGTGGTCAGTTGTGCGTTTACAACGCGAGCAGTGATCGTCAATGTAATCTCCGAGCCTCACGATTCCCCCCTTGCCAACATGACTTGATCGAGTCACGCGCTCCGCTGTTCCATCGGGAAAGACTCAAACTATGGACTCTGCGGTAATCCATGACTTGTGAGACAAAGGTATACAGCAGAGGCTGAGTGTCTGGAACTCGCGGGTAAAATCTATTTAACCAGAGACGCCGCGCAAAAACCATGAGTGGAACGGAAAATCCGCATCCGGCGGCCAATGAGAAATTCATGCTGCGGGCAATTGAGCTTTCGCGAGAGAGCATGAATAGCCTGAACGGCGGCCCGTTTGCGGCGCTGGTAGTGCGTGGCAACGATATCATCAGCGAAGGAACAAATTCGGTGACTCTGTGGAACGATCCCACGGCCCACGCAGAGATTGTAGCCATCCGGCGTGCCTGCACCGCATTGAAGGCGTTTCAACTCGCGGGATGTGATATTTATTCGAGCTGTGAGCCGTGCCCCATGTGCCTGGGCGCAATTTACTGGGCGCGGCCACGAGCAGTATATTTTGCCGGTGACAGAACGGACGCGGCCAAAGCCGGATTCGATGATGCATTCATTTACGATGAGTTGCTGGTGCCGCCTTATAATCGCAAAATTTCCATGGTGCAGATGATGCGCGAGCAGGCAGCGAAGGTTTTAGCGGAATGGAACGTTAAGCCGGACAAAATCCGCTATTAATCGCCCATATCCGGTCATCTGAACCCCAATCACTTACAATCTCTGGTGATTCTTACTGCCGTTTAGTTCGTCCTGCGGGGCTAACGTGACTTCCAAACAGCGCGGAAAATTTATTACCTTTGAAGGGCTGGATGGCGTGGGCAAGAGCACGCAACTGGAAAAGCTCGCTGCCTATTTGCGCAAGCAAGGTCTGGAAGTGATCACAACGCGCAATCCCGGCGGCACAGCAATCGGCGAGAAGCTCAGGGCCGTGCTGCTGAATTCGCGTACGGCGGGACTGTCACCGCTGGCTGAGTTGGCGCTCATGTTTGCTGACCGCGCGCAGCACGTGGATGAATTGATTCTGCCGGCCCTGAGCAAAGGGCAATGGGTACTCTGCGATCGTTTCACGGATTCCAGTGAAGCGTATCAGGGCGGCGGACGCGAGTTGGGAAGCGAGATCGTGCTCCAACTGCACAGGAGCTTATGTCACAACCTGCAACCAGACCTCACAATCCTGATGTTGTCGGATCCAAGGCGGAGCATCGCC
The DNA here is from genome assembly GCA_036518395.1 of Candidatus Angelobacter sp. GTDB lineage: Bacteria > Acidobacteriota > Terriglobia > Terriglobales > Acidobacteriaceae > Angelobacter. The sequence goes on from DATDNH010000375.1 coordinate 6,048, forward strand.
CGCGCGCGTCGCCGCAATACGGAACAAATCAGGAGTTCACAGACAGATGAAAACCGGTTTGAAAAGGAGAACCGCGGATTTTACGAACGCGTGCTCGAGGCTTACCTGGCAATCGCTGACCGTGAAAAACGCGTAGTGAAGGTGGACGCACGCGAGCCGATTGCGAAGGTGCACAAGAAAATCGCGGGAGCGGTGGATGAAAGGCTTTTCTGATCGGGCAACTGAGAGTTTGGGCGATTAACAGATTACCAGTTGCAAATTCACCAAGAACTATTTGCAGTCGATTCCATCAGTCTTCACCTGACAAAGTCCAGGAAGGGTTGTCTATTTACAGATGCAAGGCTTTTGCTTTCGGCGCGATGTGAGGCGAACCATCCGAGGACCCTCGATTCGAATTCATCGTGTGCAGCGCTCCACGCAGCGGTATGACCCGCCTTGGGAACCAGCCAGAGCTGGACATGGCTGGGGGCGGCTTTGGCGATGATGACCGAATGTCGGGGATTGATGCTTTGGTCCAGCTCACCATGGATCAGCAGGACCGGCACTGACGAATGTTTTACGGCATCGAGCGGGCTGGGTTCCAGCAAATCAATGCCGTAGCGTTCCCGGGCATAAAAATCGGCCATCGCGATGATGGGCCTGCCCAGAGTCTTGCCGAACCAGGCATGCAGGTGAAAAAAACCTGAGACGCGCTCGTAACTCATTTCACGCGCGGTAGAAAAAGCGTCTTCCACCGCCACGGCACAGTAGTGCGGCTCAGCTGCCAGTGATTCGAGAACCAGTGCCGCGCCATAGGATTCGCCAAATCCGTAAACGCAATCTGGAGAGTCGTGAGCATACAGCCAAGAGACCCAGCGATGCAGGTCATCGGCCTCTTTGATTCCATA
>DATDNH010000376.1:0-2161 GCA_036518395.1 Candidatus Angelobacter sp.
GGTGGTTCTCGGCATTAGCTCCACGGAAAACGAAGTCACGCCCTTGGAAGCAATTTCCTGAATGCTCTCAATCGAACCCAGCGGCCTCAGAAATCCAATCAATACCTGGTCCGGATGGTACAACGGCACATCCGCTTTGCCAGTTTTGTCATTCGAGCCGTAGCACAGTACTTGCACGACGATGTCGGCGGTGCGAAAAACTTCGGCGCGGCTTCCCACAATCTTTGCGCCCTTGGAAACATATTCCGCATCCGGATAACCCGCGCCGGCCCCGGCGCCCGCTTCCACCAAAACTTCAAACCCTGCTTTCGTGAGATGCGGCACTACCACCGGCACCAACGCCACACGCCGCTCTCCCGGGAAGCTTTCTCGCGGAACCCCCACAATCATGAAGTCTCCTCCAAGACCTGGACCCTCAACTGCTTCTGGGATTGCACACTATCGAAGAGACGCACCCAAGCGCGCTGAATCAGAGGTTTCCCCACCTAACGGACTACTACAAAGCATAACACTCTTCGCTGCACCTCCAGCAAGCTTCGCGGAGCGCGTTGCCTCGGAACTCGTTTCATTCCTTTGGAAAAAGACTCCCCGGTGCGGGAGCACCCTATCGTGCACCCTTACGCCTTCTAGCGTTTCACGCCCCCCTCCTCCGTGACGTGCGTCACTATTCTTTGTGACCCCCAGAATTGGGTCAGTTTCCGCTTAACGCGTTTGGACTGGCATTGCTACCGAACGGTGCTGAGGAACGACTTCATTTCGCGCAGCACGTCATCTTCATTTGATAAGTACACGTAATGGTCTGCGCCACGTAGCCTGATCACGTGCGCCGTTGGGACGCTGTCTTCAAATGCCTTCGCTTGCCTTGTCGTCAGAGCGTCTACTGCTGCCGAAAACGCCTTGGCAGCTTCACGCACCTTGGGATCCGCGCCGTCAGTCATCCATTTTGGTTGAGCGTGAGGGATGGCGAAGATCGCGAGTGCGGGCACGGGAATGTCGGCGTATTTCTTCATGCCTTGTAGGATCAGCGCGCCACCGGGAAAGTCGCGTTCCTTTCCAACGCGTCCGTCCGAAGTCGTAGTGAATTGCTGGCGAAGCTCCCCGTCGGGGTAAGTGAATCCGAGGGCTCGCGTGTAAGCTCGCTGGAATGCAGCAAAACTGGCCAATGCAGGATCTGTTTCGCTCGGCGTCGGAGCATTCGGCATAAGCTTCCTGGCATCTTCAAACTCCTTCATCGTAGGTCCCTTGCCGTTATCAAAGGCATACGGATACGCCGCCTCGAGGTATATCAACGCAGCGACGCGGTTGGGGTATCGCGTAGCCACCGAACTTAGCTCCTCTCCCCCAATTGAGTGTCCGACCAGAACGGGTTTGATCAGCTTGAGCGCGTCGAGAACGGCAACCACATCGTCGCCAAGGCGGTCGGCTCCGTAGCCCTCGGGAGAAAAACCAGATTCGCCAAAACCCCGCCGAGTAATGCCGTAAACGTGAAAAGTGGGCGTTAGCTTGGGCGCGAAATCGTCAAATACGTGCGCCGTGTCTCCTCCGCCTGTCAGCAGCACCAAGGGCCTTCCGGAACCGCCCCAATCCAGCACCTCCAGGCGAACGTTTTTGTCCACAGTCACAAATTGCGTGCTGTGCGGGGATGGGTCTTTCCAGGCCGAGGGCTGTTGGGGCGGAAGAGGAACCATGAGTGAGACGAGCAGCATTGAAGCCGGCTTGAATTGCCGTATGGGCATGTTCATTCTCTGATCCATAGCATACACTCCGATATATTTTAGATTCCTTCGCATTGTGATTCCGAGCGCAAAAAAATTCCCGTGCCACTGTTGCGTGACCTTATAGACTATAGACCGCATTATCGGATACCGGCCTATAATCCAGCTTTCTTTGGAGTCCCGCGATCGGCAGCGCCGGCGTTATACTTGCTTATGCGTTTCCGTCGTCGGCTCTCATGCCTCACTGCAATTATCGCGGCTCTTCCGCTCGCAGCCTCCCTCCTCGCCCAGGACGGCCGTTTCGAGCAGGAAACTGCCGCGTGGCGCGCGCAGCACACGTCAGATTTGCTAAAACCCGATGGCTGGCTCTCGCTGGTTGGATTGGAATGGCTCCAGCCCGGCGACAACACCGTTGGCTCCGCCCCTGACAACAAAATTCGCCTCGC
>DATDNH010000377.1:0-5827 GCA_036518395.1 Candidatus Angelobacter sp.
CGACCAGACGTTTGGCCATGCGCACGTCTTCGGCCGTGCGCACGAAAGAGGCTGCGATCATGTCCACGGCATGCCTGATGCCGAATTCAATGTCTTTTTCGTCTTTTTCCGTCAGCGCAGGAATGCTGATTACAGTTCCGGGCAAGTTGATGCCTTTGTGCTCGCCCAGCAGCCCGCCATTCACGACCTCACATTCAACATCGTCGGCGTGAATGGCGCGGACACGGAGTTCAATCAAGCCATCGGCCAGAAGAATGCGCGATCCTGGCGAAACTTCCTGCGCCAGAGTTTTGAATGTCGTGGACAGCAGGCTGGCCGTTCCGGCAATGTCTCGGGGAGTGATGGTGACGCGCGCGCCCGTCTTGAGCGCCACTTCAGTCCGATACTTCAGCCGGCCCGTGCGAATTTTGGGGCCTTGCAGGTCCTGGAGAATGCAGATGGTGCGGCCTTCGCGCGCGGCCACCTTGCGCAGGCGATCGATCACGCGCGCATGTTCTTCGTGGGTTCCATGAGAAAAATTCAGGCGGGCAACGTCCATGCCCAGCCGCATGAGGTCCCGTATCAGGGATTCAGAATTGCTGGCCGGGCCGAGGGTGCAGACAATTTTGGCTTTGCGCGGAGCAGCCGGTTTCGAATCGATCACTGCTGCGCCTTCAGAACAGCCATGTCAGCTTCCTGCACCTTGGGATAAACCTGGGCATTGAATTCGGCGCCCAGCAACACAATCACCGAAACAATATACAGCCAAACCAGCAAAGCGATGGCGGCGCTGAGCGAGCCATAAACTACGGCGTAACTGGCGTAATTCGTGACGTACCAGCCGAACAGCATGGTCGCCGGAAACCACATAAAGGTGGCCATGACGGCCCCTGGCAGCACTCGCCGCCAGGACTGCGTCTTGGGCATGCCATGGTGATAGATCAACCCGATGAACGCGATGCTGGTAAGAATAGCGATGACCCATCGGATCAGCATAAAGATAAGCCAGACCAGGGGACGGAAAATGTGCATGGTATTGATCTGGATCCAGGCTTCAATCTCGTCGCCAAATACAACCAGTACGCTGGCAAAAGCCAGCGGTACCAGGGCTAGAAAGACCAGGTAAACGGCTACCGCGCGCTCCTTCCAGAATCCCCAGGTATTCTGCATGTTGTAGGCGCGGCGAAATCCCTCCATCCATGAAACCATCACTCCGGTAGCAGCCAGAATGGTCACAATGGAGGCCGATACAATCAGCCGGGTGGGATGATGCCTGGCAGACTGAAAGAAGTTCACAGCCATGGATCTGGTGCCGGGGGGAAGTGCCCACCCTACTGCGGTGGCAATATTGCGAAGCAGGCCTTCCGTCTCGTTGGAAGCCTCTAAAATCGATGCAACCACCAGAAATCCAGGGAACAGCGTGAGGATGGACGAGTATGCAGCCCCTTTGGCTAGAAGGAACTGTCCGTGTTGGAATGCCCGCCAGAACGACAGGCGTATCCGAGTGAAATGCATGAAAGCATTAGGGTAGCAAAACGAGGGGAGAGGTTACAGATGGAATTATCGCGGGAGCGAAGATTCCATCTAGTATCAGCGTCTAGCCGCTCGCTCGCGAGCTGCGGGCCTTTAGGCAGACGTGAGCGAAGCGAATCTGGACAGTTGACAGGGAACCTCCGAGCCTAATATCAGGATCAGCGTCCAACGTTTAAGCCCCGAAGACTTGTATCAGGGCACGACCTTCAGCTTGTCCTCGCCTGCCCCGGCGTGCCGTGGAAGGCGAGCTCTGCGCAACCGAAGGATGAGCGAGGCGAATCTTGGACAGGTTACAGATGGAATCATTCTGGAAGAGCCAAAAGCCAAAGGCCAAGAGCCAAAGGCCAAGAGCCAAAAGCCTTCCTATTATGATTATTCCCTGTGAACCAATCCGATCCACAAACACAGACGTTCACGTTGACCGCGACGGACGGCGTTGAGCTGTTTGTCTATCGTTGGCTTCCGCCAGGGACGTGCAAGGCCGTCGTGCAGATTGCGCATGGTCTGGCCGAGCATGCCAGACGATATGCCCGCCTGGCAGGCACTCACTGCCGCAGGCTTTGGTGTCTACGCAAACGATCATCGCGGCCACGGAAAAACGTGCAGAAGTGAAGACCAACTCGGCTTCTTCGCCGAGCGCGATGGCTGGCGCTTATGCCTGGATGATTTGTGGAGGCTCAACCGTCACATCGCAACGGAGCACCCGAGCACGCCAATTTTTCTGCTGGGTCACTCCATGGGCGCCACTATGGCCGAGCAGTTCATGGCGGAGCATGGTGACGCGCTGGCGGGAGTGGTTCTGTCAGGCTCCGGCGGCGAGCCAACATGGTTGGCCGCAGTTGGAAGACTGATCACGCGAATCGAGCGCTGGCGTGTGGGATCCCGCGGACGAAGTAAGCTGGCGCAATCGCTGACCTTTGAGGCGTTTAATAAGCCTTTTGCTCCATCACGCACTGCATTCGACTGGCTGTCACGCGACCCGGCCGAAATTGACCGCTATGTTGGCGATCCTCTGTGCGGCTTTTCTGCCAGCGTGCAGGTATGGATTGATCTGATCGACGGCGGAAGAGCTGCTTCGAGTTCCAGAAACCGCGCACGCATTCCCAGGACTCTGCCGATTTACATAATTGCCGGAACTCGCGATCCGGTCAGCGGAAACACAAAACAGCTCCAGAAGATGCTTGCCGCCTTCAAGGCCGCGCGACTAAACGTGCAGCACCGGTTTTATCCGGAAGCCAGGCATGAACTATTCAATGAGAGCAACCGGGAGGAAGTGACGCGGGATTTGATTGCGTGGATGGATTCATCGCTTAAGATAAATGGTCTTCTTCGTTCGAATTTGGGATGAAACCTGGGATATGATACGGCGGCAATGAGGTGACAACATGGCAAAAACTCTTATCGGCATTCCTCTCTACCCAAATTACGATTCGCTCGACGTAACCGGTCCGCACCAGACTTTCTGGATGCAAAATCCCACATTGGAACCAATCCTGATTGGAAAAAGCAAGGGCGAACCCATGGTCTCCTTTGAAAACATGCGGATCCTGCCCGACACAGACTTCGCTTCCTGCCCACAACTCGATGTTTTATTCGTACCCGGAGGTGTAGCGCTGGATCAGGTCCTGGAGAATGACAAAAAAGACGGATTCCCGTTTTTGCGCTTTCTCCAGCGTCAGGCTGAAAAAGCCCAACTGGTGACTTCAGTATGTACCGGTGCAATTTTCCTGGCCGCAGCCGGCCTGCTGGACGGCTACAAAGCCACTACACACTGGGGCTTCCTCTCGGTGTTGAAGCTCTTTCCCAAAGTCAAAGTGGAACCCGGCTACCCGCGATTTGTCGTGGACAGGAACCGCGTCACCGGGGGCGGCATCTCCTCCGGGCTGGACGAGGCGATGGAGATCGTCTGCATGCTGCAAGGCAAGGAAGCGACAAAACGAGGACAATTGACTATGCAGTACGCTCCCGATCCGCCGTTCTGTGACGGCGATCCATCCGTAGCCGAGCCCGCGATTGTGGACCAGGTGCGCTCAGACTTCAAGCCAGGCGTGGAAGCGCTGAGCAAAGCCGTGAAAGACATTCAGGGATCATTCCCGCCCCAGAAGAAGAAATCAAAAGGCGCTTAGTCAGACCGCAGGCAGTACAAATACCATTCGTCATTTCATCGGGTGTACGCTAAGGTGCAGACCCATTGATGGCGCTGGCCGGTTTTTCGATCACGCGCGATCACGGCGATCACGGGCGATTACCTCTACTCGTCCGGTGGCATTCGGTCAAACGCCGCCTGGGCTTCGTCTTTCCTTCCCAGCTTGTCCAGCACCTTGCCCAGCCGCGACCACGGTTCCCAGTGCTGCGGATGGAGTTCTGCATATCGAGTGAAAGCGACGCGCGCCGTTTCCAAATCCGGAACGGTCGCCTCGTCCGCCAGAAAGCCACGCAAGCGCCACAACCGGGCTTCGTCGGACCTCAGTTGCAACGCTCGTTCCGCCGCTTCCAGCGCCCGTTTGTAGATTTGCTCGCTGGCAGGCCCGGGTTTCTCCCACTTTCTCCACTTCCACTCCATATACAGGTCTGCGGCTATGTGATACCACGCTTCGTAACATTCGGGATCAAGACTGATGGCCTTTTCAAAGTAGGGGAGGCACGTGTCTCGCGGGCGATACACATTGGCCTCGCCACGAAACTCGCCATAAAACATTCCTGCCCGGACCCATACATGGGGATCATCCGGATAAAGTCGCAAGGTCTCGCGGACGATGGCCGCTGACCGCTCCCCGCGTCCCAGCTTGAGATAAATATCCACGAGGTTGTCCTGGCATTCAAAACATGTGTGTCCAGTTTGTTCCATCTTTTCATGCACGCGCAATGCCTCGCTAAGACGTCCGGCCTTAGTCAGAAGCCTGGCCAGCTTTTCCTGCGATTTCACGTCTGTTGGCTGCGACGCCGTTGCCGTGACCAGCCGCCCGATTTCGTCATCCCGTTGCAGATCGGGCGGAGCAATGGCCTGCCTGTAGCATTCGCCAAACTCTGTTTCCGCCCGGTGAAGCAGCAGCTCCGGATCCAGTTCCAGGGCCGTCCTGAGCGCCGAAACGCAGTTCGCCTGTTCTCCCGCAGCATGATGCGCGCCTGCCAGCCCATACCATGCGGCGGAATCTTCTGCGTCTTTTTCTACCAGCTTTTGGAAACAACGCCGGCCTATCTCCAACTGCGGTGGCTTGTGCTCGAGGGCCAGCATTCCTCGATAATGAAGAGCACTGAGTTGTTCGGGGTCCTGCTCCAGCGCGCGGTCAAAAGCCTCAGCAGCTTCGGCAAAGCAGTTGGCGGCGTTGGATGGCCACTTCTGCTGGAAAGCCTCGCCGCCACGATACAACACCTCGCCTTTGAGCGCCCATCGCTCGCCCAGCGCGGGATCCATCGCCTCGGCTTCAAAAAGGCATTTGATGGCTTGCGCGGCGCGCTCCGGTGGAACTGGTGTAAGAAAGCCTTCTCCGATGCCCGCCAGCAGCACTGCTTTTTGAAACCACGCCTCGGCATTCTTCGGCTCCAATTCCAGCACGTGGTCCAGCGCATCGAGGGCCTCGTGATAGTTGCGTTGCGCGCGATGGGCAATGGCTCGGTTGAACCAGCACGTGGCGCATTCGTGGCCAAGCTGCTGCGCGCGTTCCAGCGCTGCCAGAGATTCCTGATATCGCTGGAGATTTCCGTAAGTGCAGCCCAGCATCTCCCATCCGCGCGCGTCTTGTGGATTCAGTTGAGTGGCTCGGGAAAAATCCTCGAGCGCCCGCTCAAAATCGTGCTGCAGAAACGCCTCGGCTCCGCGGGCATAAATTCTCGCAAACTTCTCCAGAGAGTCCTGGGCCATGTTTGATCCGTTCTTCTTGGAATTGGCGGTATTCTAAATGCATTTTGCAGCGAAAGACCTGGATTTCAGCGGCAACTCAAAAGGAGTTGCTCCGCGCCAATTGTTGGTTATAGCCCGCCGAAAAGTAGGTTCCAGGCAGGTTTCAGGATACTTTTTGAGTCGAGGTAACCGACTGCTGCTTATAAACGGCAGCCGATATAGGACGGAGCAAAAATGGTTGCGCCCCCGGCGCAAAGTGACAGCCATCTGCTGCCAAACTGACGCGCTCCGAGCCGGATCTCGCCCTCTGGCAGATTCCCGAGGACTACGCACCAGCAAAAACCGCGGCAGAGAAGCGCCCGTAATTCGCTTCTTCAATTGATTTGGCTGAGTGCTGACTGCTGAATGCTGATTGCTGTGTTTCTCTTGCCTGTTCCGAGCTTTGGTGCGAAACTCCAGGCGGAGTTCTGTTCA
>DATDNH010000378.1:0-4312 GCA_036518395.1 Candidatus Angelobacter sp.
TTTAGTGGTGTCTGGGTTTCAGGGTTTCGTCGAGGTAAGCCAAGTAGCCGCTGACGAGGCGGTAGGTCTGGTTGTAATAATTGGCGCTGAATTGACTGCCATCATTGGCAACATCAGGCGCAGACAGTACAGGGCGATTGGCATCGGGGTGAAGACCCGCAACAGCTTCCTGAGTGAGGGAGTGGATTGTGATTTGGGGAATCTGAAGCGCGGCGAAGGGCGCTGAATCCACGGAAGCGCCCCTGGAAATGTCTACCTGGCTGGCCATCTGCTTGAGTATGTAGGTGACTTTAAAAAAAGATTCGACCAGCTTCTTGTCGGAGTCAGCGGAAGAAATTTTGGTGGGAGAAAAACCCGGAGGATCGAGATTGATCATGGCTTCAGTGCGATCCACATCGGCAGAGGCCAGATGGGTGGCGAAATATTGGGCGCCTGCGAGGTCCTTCTCGCCGTCAGCAAAGGCGACGAAGACGAATGTGTGGCGGCGCTTCCTGCCGGTCATGCTTTGAAAGAGGCTGGGCAGCAGGACAGCGCCGTTCCAGTTATCGGGCCTGGTCTGGCTGTAACTCGCGCCCACGATAATGGTTTCCTGGCTGCTGCCGGGAAGGCGGCAAATCACGTTCGATCCTGTCATTTTCTCCAGCGGCTGCTCGCTCAAGTCGGAAGCATTGCAGCCCGCCTGCACAAACAGCTGCTTAAGTCTGGCTTCACGGTCCTGCTGTCCTGAGGGAGGACGCGCTTTTCTCTGCAGCAGGGTGGATTCCGAGACGGGAGCGAAGCGAAATCTTTGCGCCTCGGCAACGGGGAACATGGCGAGGATGACAAGGAGAAGGCGCATGGAGCGTGAATACCGATTTGAAGCCACGAATATTATAGCCAGTCTCGAAAAAAGCTCTTTCCCTTAGCCATCAGCCCTTATCCAAAAAACCGAAAAGCAACAGCAAAAGCAAAATCGTGGTGACAACTCCCTGGAGGAGGCGTGCGGGCAGCAAGAATCGTCGGGCCATCCGCCCGTCCCCGCTCCCGCGTCGCTCCGACCTGGTCGGAATTACAATGCCTAGTTTTTCCCTGACTTGCAGACACTTCAAGGTGCAGGTTTAATTGAAACTTTTCCGTTCACATTTTCCAGGTAGGCCCAGGGGATATCGGGATCGTGGGTGAAGATGGTCAGCCAGTTCTGGCCCAGGCATTCCTTGTAATAGCGTTTCCGGTTCTCGATTGTTTCGAGAGGAAAAAGATCGTAGGCCATGACCCAGGTGAGGTCGAGGTGCCACGTGGTGGGAATCAAGTCAGAAATGTAGCAGGCGGTCTGACCACCGCTGCGCAGGAAAATAGCTTGCAGATGGCGGGTGTGCCCAGGATAAACCACGACGGAAATCCCCGGCGCAATTTCCGCGACGCCATCCAGTAACTGCATCTGCCCTGAGGCGATCAACGGATCGTAATTATCGCTGATGTAGCTCACGCGATCGCGCTCGAGTTGGAGCGAGGCGTGCCGCCACTCGCCTTCCTGCACGTAATATTTTGCTTTGGGAAACGTAGCCACGGCGCGTCCATCTTTATAGACGGTATTCCAGCCGCAGTGGTCAAAGTGCAGATGAGAGTTGATGACGATATCAATCTGGTCAGGCGCCATTCCGGCAACATGAAGATTTTCCAGCAGTTTTTCTTTCGGCTGATAGAAGCTCTTCATCTTTTCCGAAAGCTTGTTCCCAATTCCGGTTTCAATCAGGATGTTCTGTTTGCCGGTACGCACCAGGACTGAATTCAGCCCGGCGTAGATGCGATTCTGGTCATCAGCCTTAACTTTTTTCTGCCATAGCACTTTCGGGACGACGCCGAAGAATGCCCCGCCATCGGAGATGTAAAAGCCATCCGACAGCACGGTGAGTTCAAAATCGCCGAGAGCGCGGGTCTGATTAGTCACTCACGTTCTCCTGCGTCAGCAGCTCCTGATGAAAGTACTGGCGGATGCGGGTAAACAAATGGGTGCGCGCCGCCGGGCCGGAGATGCTGTGCGTCTTGCCGGGATACAACATCAGCGAATATTGCTTGCCCGCCTTCACAAAGTTGTTGACCATCTGGATGGTGTTCTGCATGTGCACGTTGTCGTCGCTGGTGCCGTGGACTTCCAGCAGGTGGCCGTGCAGGCGATCGGCGAAATTGATCGGAGAGCTGTTTTTGTATGCGGCTTCGTTTGCGGGGACCAGGCCACCGTAACGCTCGGTGTAAATGGTGTCGTAATCATGCCAATCGGTAACGGGCGCGACGGCCAGTCCGGCCTGGAAGCGATCTGAATGCGTGAGCGCATAAAGTGTCATGTAGCCGCCATAGCTCCATCCCCACCATCCCATGCGATTGCGATCAAGTTGGGGAAATTGGTTGAGCGCCTGATCGAGCGCGGTGAGCTGGTCTTTGAGTTCCACTTCGCCGAAGTTGTGCATGATCGTGGCGGCAAATTTTTTGCCTCGCGCACCCATGCCGCGATTGTCCACGACCAGAACCGCGATCCCATCGTGCATGAGAATCTCATCAAACAGCATTCGCGCTCCCGACCAGTAATTGCGGACTTCCTGCCCGTGCGGGCCGCCGTAAGGATTCATCAGCACAGGAATTTTCTTTCCTGTATCCGGAGGAAGATAGAGGAGACCATGAAGCGCAGTTCCGTCTTCCGCGTGGAAATCCACGAACTGAGGCGGCGTGAGCTTATAAGGATCGATGCTTTTCGATTGCCAGAACGCATTGCAGCTTCCGCCTGACTGGCAGAAAGAGAGCACGGGCGGAGTGAGCAGTGCGGAGAAATTGTCAATGTAGTATTTTGCTGTCGGCGCGAAGCTGGTCTCATGAGTGCCGGGCTGAGCTCTGGTGAGCACCTGGAAATTGCTGCCATCAAGTTTGACGGAGCACAGATGACGCTGCCGGTCGTCGCCGGGATTAGCGATGAGATAGAGCGTGCCGGAACTCTCATCGACGGCCTCGACGCTGAAAACTTCGAAATCGCCTTTGGTGATCTGATTTTCCAGCATTGCATCGGCGGCAAGAGGACTGTTCTTGTCGAACGAGTAGAGATAAAGGTGGGTGTGGCCGTCGCGCCAGCTTGACCAGATGAACCTGTCGCCCGATTTGAGGATCTGGAAGCTATCGTCAATTTCGATCCAGGTATCGCTGGTTTCCCGGAGCACGCGGCGGGACTTGCCGCTGCCCGCGTCAACAAAGTAAAGATCAAGCTGGTTTTGCGCGCGATTCAGGACGGTGGTCCAGACTATGCTGTCATTCAGCCAGCCAAATCGCGGGATGTAGATGTCTTTGTCGTCAGTGAGATGGAGCCAGCGAATGCCGCCGCCAGTTGAGTTCACGACGCCGAGACGGACTGCCGGATTGGGATCGCCGACCTTGGGATACTTCTGCTCTGACACGGTGGGGTGCTGCGGAAGAAAGTCGGTAATCGGATACGTTGGGACTTTGTTCTCATCCATCTGCATGAAGGCTATCTTTTTTCCGTTCGGCGACCAGAAATAATTGCTGCGAACATCGAGTTCTTCCTCATAGACCCAATCGACTTCGCCATTAAGAAGATTTTCGTCCTTATCATGCGTGAGTGTGGTTTCGTTCTCTCCTCCGGCGATTGGCCGGACGTAAAGGTTGTGCTGGCGAAGGTAGGCGAGGCGATTGCCGTCGGGCGAGAACTTGGGATCGCCGGCATCGCTGGAAGAACTCAGTACCGTGGCAGTGCCTGAATCAATGGCGAAGAGCCAGAGTTGGCCGTTGGCGTCGAAGAGAAGATGTTTGGAATCTGGCGCCCAATGATATCCGGCGACGGAATAGCGGGTACGCCGCTCGCGCTCGCGTTCGTCTTTGATCTTGGTGACCGGAGGAGCAAGTGCAGCCAGTTTTTCCGACGCGACCAGTACTGCCGGTTTTCCTGTGGCAACGTCGATGTAATAAAGCTGCGCGTTCTCCCCTTCTTCATCGCGGAGAATGTAGGAGACTTTACTCCCGTCAGCACTCCACTTGATGGTTTCCGGCACGCGGCCGGTCAGGCCACCTTCAGAGTAGATGGCTTTGACGGTGAGCTGCTCTACCCCAGCGCGCGCAACCCCACCGCGCTCTGGGGACCCCGGTTGTTGAGCAAAGGAAACTGCCGAGAAAAGCAAGATGAGAATAAGGCGGTACACGCGTGCGCTCCAGTGAAACGGAGAAAGTTTATCAGGAAGAATTTGGTAAGTGGGGGTAGGTTGGTAATTTCAAGGCCGGAGGGAAGACTTGTTTGGGCATTCGCCTTGAAACCGTTTCGCAGGAGTAGGGATCCCTC
>DATDNH010000379.1:0-21535 GCA_036518395.1 Candidatus Angelobacter sp.
TTGTCGCGGTCAGCGGGATATTCGCTTTCGACCAGCGGATCGAGCGAGCTGACTTTGTGCTGAATCAGCACGCGCGCGGTGGAACCGTAGTGAGGGCGGGTGGAGGGAATGGCGGGGAGGGCGATGAGGAGAATAATAAGCAGTATGCGGTACGAGCGCGAGCATTGTAGCTCGGCCTTCGGCCTCAGGAAGTGTGGGCGGAGCAGATTCCTCGCCCCTACTCGCGCGCTGATGACGGCGCGCGCGAGCTTAACGGGGCTTCGGAATGACATCCTCTTAAGGGTTAGTTGCACGACACGGTCACGCTCCAGGCTTCAAACTTTCCTGTCACTGGCGATTGAACGATCGCATGAGCTGTCTGCGGATTTTCGCCGGGCCAGAAGGCCAGCACAGCGCCATCGAGATCACTGATCGAGCTTACGGGCACTTCCTGACGGCCCTCGATTTCGAATGCCTGCAATGAGTCCATGCGGTTGAGGTCGCCGGGACCTGTGGTCAGGATCTGCCACCCGGCGCCGCAAGTTGATTGCACTGCTGTCAGGTTGCTGCCCCAGTCATTCACAACAATAGCGGCGGAAGAAGTATTATTCAGAAAAATGCGTGCGCGCCCATCAGTTCCGGCAAAGACCCACTGGCGCGAGCTGCCGTTCTGCGTGGCCGCTACCGAGAAAAACGGCGGCACACTCTCACCGGCGCTGCGTCCGGCCAGCACGCCGGTAAAAAAATTTCGCGCGGGGCTGAAAAAGGCTGCGAGTGAGAACTGATCGATCTGCCACGGATCGTCGCTGGATCGGCACTCGATGGCCGGTGGCGTCGTGGTCCCTGTGCAAAGTGTTCCCGGCAGAAATGCAGTGATCTGAAAACCGTTTACCCGAAGCCTGCCACGGAGATCGCGGGGCCAGGGATGGTCGTGGGTCACCGCCAGCGTCTGCCGGGCGTGCCAGGCGCCTGATTCATTTCCATACAAGGAGATTTGCCCCGGCTCCAGCACAAAAAGGTTCTGTCCGTCAGAGAAAAAATCCAATATGGCTGTGTCCTGCTGCCAAACGAGATTTTTCTTGATGGTGAGACTGGGTGTGCGCGAGGCCGCCGATTTCTGGGGACGCGGGACTTTTTTGATCACCACCTGGCTTCCCGGGCCTTGCCTGACCTCCGCCACCCAGACGTTATTTTGCCAGTCTTCAGAAAAAGTGATCTCGACTTCAGCCTGCGAGAAATCTGTTTTTACCAGGCGCACGCCGGCATTGCGAAAGTCCGTCATGATGAGTTGTTTGATTGCTGTCTGGTCGTTGGCAGACAAAGAAGAGAGATTGGCAAAGGTCAGACTTATGGCCGATGGCGAACCGGCGCGAGACAGAATTTGCTGCACAAACTCATCGGCAGAGGATTGCCAGGGCGATGGTGGTTCCTGCTGTGCCCGGCAGGTCATGCCCAGACACAAGACGGCAACCAGGGCTGCGTACCGCCGACCTCCACCCCACCACGCGCAAAACCCAAAACCGGCGCGTGTCGGGGACCCCGGGTGGGCTACTGTCTTAGACATGGGTGGGAACGGGCGAGTATAGCACGACATCTTTGAAACATAGAGGAACCGAGTAAGCGGGGGAACCCACAAAGTTGTCGACCAGCTAACGCTCTTACGTTAGATTCTCATTCCCAGGAATCCTCTGTTTCCTCCTTTCCTCTGCGTTTCAGGTTTTTCCGCTGGAGCGGGCGGCAGTCCCGGCGGAGACGGCCGCCCGGTGAATTTCCAGCGTCCTTCATCTGCTCCCGCTGCGCGGGTTCAGTTCAGGAAATACGAAGTGGCGTTTATGAACTTCACCTCCGTCTCCCACCCCACCACGCGCAAAACAAAAACCGCGCGTGCTGGGGACCCCGGACAGGCACGCTTCCAGCTACGCCGGAAGCTGGACGCTGATACTCGGTAGTGGTCTTTCGACCACTACCTCCGATTTCTCGTCTTCCGGCCAAGGTTTTGTGGCTGCGGTTGAGTTGCATCATCGTCCGACCCGCCCTCGTCGCCTGCTTTGGGATCATCAGTTTCGCCGGCAGCCTGGGCCGCTTTACTCATGGCGTCGGCGCTGATTCCACCTTTCATCACGTCATTAAAGAAAATGCGGGCATCAGAAGGGACCATCATGATTTGCAGCTTGTCTGAGAGGCGCTCAGCAATAATTTTGTTGATGAGCAGCGGATTCTGTTTCAGCAGCACCGCTTCCGCCTGCATGCGCTCGTTGTCCGCGGAGGCAATCTTGCGAATGCGCGTGGCTTCAGCATCGGCCAGCAGGTTGCGGCGTTCCATCTCCGCCTTGCTGTCAATCACTTTTGCCGTCGCCTGGGCCTCAGCGTTTTTGACCGTGGATTCCTTGCGCGCCTCGGCTTCCAGTTTGGTCTGCTCAATCTGTTTCTGTTTGAGCGGCAGGGTGTACTGCATGGCATCGGAATCAGCTTTGGCCTGCAAGACATGGACTGCCGCGGCGCCCTCAGCCTGCTTGACCTGCTGAATCTTGGCCGCCTCTGCTTCGAGTTCAGCGATCTTGACCTGCTTCGCCTTCATGTCAGTTTCCACGGTCAAGCCTTCGTCCTGCTGCTCTTTCAGCAGCAGGCCTTCCAGGCCGCGCGCATATTCCTCGGGCAATTGAATGTCGCGAAGCATGACCTCTTTGACGATGATTGCGTCTTCACCAAGTTTTTTGCTGATGCGCTGGGCAGCCATGCTGCGAATCTCTTCACGCTTGGTGGCAAAGACTTCGCGCACGGTGTAGTTCGGCGCAAGTTCGCGAAACACGCTGGTGACGACCGGCGGCACAATTTCCTTTTCCACCGGCTGCGGCAGGTTGGAATGAATGAAGTCGAGCCGTTTGGCGTCCAGTTTGTAGCGGACCGTGATGGCCAGGCCCACGCTCAGGCCTTCCTTTGATTGAACAGTAAATGGCTCGGCGTTCTTATCAGCCGAGGCTTTGGATGTGGAAGTGGTGAGCACCTGGTCACGCGTGTCATAGAGCGCGACTGAATCCACCAGTGGAGTGATGAGGTGCACTCCTGGATACAGAGTGCCCGGACGCGTGCCCGAGGTCTGACTCACTCTGACGCCACCCATCCCGCTGGGAACCACCACGATCCCGGAAGCGAGAAGGATTGGCAGCCAGGCCCCGAGCAACGTCCACTTCGCAGTTGTCCAGTGCAGATGCGGTCTTTCCGGTGGGTTCTCCGGAGCTCCCCGTCGCAACTGGAGGTGGTACTGGACGACCTTGTACAAATTGTTCAAAGCTATGACCGCGCCCCATCCCAGCAGGCCATAGCCGATAAGCATGAGCAAATATTTGAGCAGCAACATGGTTCTATTCCCTCATTTCTCTTATCCGCCGGGTTTCAGTTCTTCTTCATTCGCGTTTATTCGCGTTAATTCGCGGCTAAACTCCTAATCCTGCCCAGCGTCGGCGGATACAGTTGACGTTGCCGAAGCTACCTGCACCTCACCGTTCGCTCCGCCGAATACCTGCGCAACCAGTTCATCGCGCTCGCCGCGGATCGTAACTACGTCGCCTACGCGCACCAGCTTGAAGAGTTCTTCAACATCCTTCTTCCCCATGCGAAAGCAGCCATGCGAGGCGGCTTTGCCGATGGAGCGAGGAGAGTTCGTTCCGTGGATTCCGTAGCCTTTCAGGCTGAGCCCCATCCAGCGTGAGCCGACCGGGTTGTCTTTTCCCGGGCCGACAACTTTGCCCTTGTGCGTCCACGTGGGATCGGTCACGCGGCTGATAATCTTGAAGTCGCCTTGCGGGCTGGGTGTGTGGCTGGAACCGATGGCGATCGGGTATGTCTTAATCACCTGGCCATCGTCGATCAACGCGAGCTGGCGGTCAGGGATGCTGATAAGGATGAAGCGCGCGAGCGTGATCTGATCGTCAGACTCGGACTCAACTTTTGTTGTAGAAGCATTTGCGACCGATCTTTGCTGGGTGGCCGCCGAGGGGGAACCTTGTTCGGGCATCTCCTGCCCGTGGGCTGCAGCAGAAAGCGCCATCAGCGCCAACAGCCACATCAGGAAAAAAGCAATGGGTCCCAGACTCTCTCTTTCCGGATTCTCAACGTGCCGCCGCATCGTCTTGTCCCCCCTTTGTCAGGACTTACTGCTGACCTCTGCCAGAGAGAAGAGCACTAAAGCGGCCAACCCTCAAACTGCTGAATGTAAACAACTTAAGCAAGATTTCGGAGTCGAGATAACGTGTCCGAAGGCCGACACTGTGTCAGGCGAAACACAAGAGCGGGTGAGCGCGGAGCGGAGCGCCGGAATAGCGCGACCAGAGTGCGAGGGCGAAGCAGCGCAGCGTTGCGGAGCCCTCAGATAACGGGAGCGCCAGCACAAAGCGGATGCAAGTATCTGGAGCGGTGAGCAACAAGCTTAGAAGTCCGGAGCGAAAGCTGATATGCTTTGGAACCATTGACTGCATAAGTCCCCCGCAAAGGACCCCAAACTCATGACTCATCGGAATCTCAAAACATGCGCTCTCATCCTCGGTCTGGTTTTGCTCTTTAGTTCGCGTAGCCGCACCCAATCACAAGCTGGAAATGTTGTAACCGTGAACGCGGGATCTATTACGCTCGAACGTATTGACCCACAGGGCAAGGGACCGCATCCGGCGGTGATGGTAGTGCATGGCTCAGAAGGGCCGCAGGGAGAATGGAGAAAGAGCGGGATACTGGAAGCGCTTACTGCCGCGGGGTACACAGTCTTTGTGCCGCATTATTTTGAGGTGGGCGAATGGACCCGCAGCCAGGCCGACGAGTTGTTTCCCAAATATATACAGGCATTGCAAGAGGCTTTGCGCGGCATCGCGGTGACGCAGGACATCGATAAGCAAAAAGGCATCGGGCTGGTAGGCTTTTCCCTGGGCGGGTACCTGGTGCTGGGCCTCGGGACGGATGCGTATGGCCAACTGGGAAGTGATGTGCAGATCAAAGCTGTTGTCGAACTCTATGGCGCGATGCCGAAATTTGCCGCAGCCCACATGACCACAATGCCGCCGGTGCTGATCATGCATGGAGCGAATGATGAGACAGTGTCTGTCAGCAATGCTTATGCGCTGGACAAGCTTCTATCGGAAAAAAATGTCTCTCATGAAGTAAAGATCTATCCGGAACAGGGCCACGGCTTCAACGGCAGTGCATTAAAGGATTCACGCGAGCGCACGGTCGAATTCTTAAAGCAGTACCTGGATAACAAATAAGGGAAGATCAGAACAAGCCCTGTCGAAGCGGCACATGATTTGTAGCATCATGCGTTTTTTCTGGCAACATCAAGGAAACGATTCACCGACTCAAAGTCCTCTTTGCTGCGCTTCCTGCTCGCGTACAGCTTTTCATTGGCTTGTTGCTGATCGTTAAGCTCATCCAAAGAGAATTGACGGATATCGTTGAGGTAGGAAATTCTTCGCTGAAATGCATCGTCGGTTAGGTGTTTACTCTTGTGAAGGGCTTCCGCTTCATCTATCGCGTCACGAATCATCTTCAGGCGAGTGCCGTACGCCGCGATCACCGACTCTGAGTAATCAGTCCACGTTTCAACATTACCCTCGCCGACTTCACCCAGTAGACGGTCGAATTCACCCTCATCTCTCTTCAGATTAAAGATCTCGAGTACGTGGATCAGGATCGCTACCACGCCGACCAGTATGATCGCGATCACAGGTGTGGAGAGCCATTCGATTTTGAAGATTCCGACGATCAGGGTCAATAGGAAGGTAAAGAGTGCAGAGCTCCCTGCGGCTTGTGCAATTACAGATTGCTTGGCTGCCCGG
Source organism: Candidatus Angelobacter sp. (assembly GCA_036518395.1). Lineage (GTDB taxonomy): Bacteria > Acidobacteriota > Terriglobia > Terriglobales > Acidobacteriaceae > Angelobacter. The sequence continues at coordinate 5,802 of DATDNH010000379.1, forward strand.
ATTTGCTGCCTGGCTGAACGCAGGATCGCTTCCTGGACCCTGAAGAGACGGGCATGCACGCGAAACATGGGATCCGAGATTCTGTAGACGTCCAGTTTGTCAAACAAATGCGCCCCCGTTAACCCGGAAAGGTCTGATCGCTGCCCCTATTTAAGACTAGGTGCGACTCTGTTTGCTATGCTTTCCAGCTATTACTCCTCTCGGCCCATCATGACTCCGAGGGTCCAGGGATTCCTTGGAAGCCGATCGTTTCTTAGCGCCGATCTTAAGTTTTTCCGCTAGATGCCGTACTAATTCGGTCTTTGTCATTCCCGTTGCCATCATGCACGTCCTGTCTGGAATGTTCGCAGCTCGCGAATACATCTAAACTACCCAACATCGAGTTGTTATTTACCCGGCGGACCGTCGCCTGGTTTTCGCGGAGCAATCACATCTTTCACTGCCTTGGCCACGCGAAACTTGACTACAGTCTTGGCGGGTATCCTAATAGCTTCACCAGTTTGTGGATTGCGTCCCTTGCGGGCTTTGCGATTTGTTTTGACAAGCTTTCCTATACCCGGGATGACGAACTCGCCTGTTTTGCGAGTTTGCTTGATCGCCAGATCCGCAAGATGATCTAGAAAGGCCGCCGCCTTTTTCTTCTCAGTTCCGTGCTTTTCCGCCAAATGACGTACAAGTTGTGTCTTTGTCATGCGTCCCATGTTGCACCCTTTCCTGATCTGTAATGCGCCAGGCGAGTTGGCATGCCAACCCTGTCCATCCCGCACACGAGTCACGGAAAGCCGGGGTTAGCCTCTGGATAGTAGTGAACAATCCGGCTGAAGCGTTACATATTTGCAAAAAGAAATCTGTTAGTGATTTATGGCCAGATTCCGCGCGACTGCGTCGCCTTGGCCACGCGGTCAATCGCCAGAATATAAGCGCCGGTGCGCATGTCCACCTTGTATTGCTCGGAAGATTTGTGGACATCGTTAAATGCCTGGCCCATGATCTTTTCCAGCTTGCGATTGACTTCATCGACGTCCCAGAAAAGTTCCTGCAGGTCCTGCACCCACTCAAAGTAAGACACGGTCACGCCGCCGGCGTTGGCCAGGATGTCTGGAATGACCACGATGCCGTTGTTGAAAAGAATTCTGTCTGCGCCGGGAGTAGTGGGGCCATTGGCGGCCTCGGCCACGATTTTGGCTTTGATTTTGTGGGCGTTGGTTAAAGTGATTTGATTTTCGAGGGCTGCGGGGACCAGCACGTCGCACGCTAACTCAAGAACGTCATCGCTGGAGATGGCCTTCGCGCCAGGAAATTTGGCAACGGAGCCGGTTTTGTTTTTGTGCGCGACCACTTTGGGAATGTCCAGGCCTTTAGGGTTGAGAATGCCGCCTTTGGAATCGCTCACGGCTATGACTTTCATGCCAATTTTGTGCAGCAGCTCGGCGGCGATGCTCCCGGCATTGCCGAATCCCTGAATAGCGGCGGTGGCGCGCTTGTGGTTGATCTTGAGTACTTCGCAGGCACAACGCGTCACATAGACACAACCGCGGGCAGTGGCCTCATGACGTCCAAGCGAGCCTCCCAAAAAGGTCGGCTTGCCGGTGACCACGCCGGGAACACTGTGGCCGCGCGTCATGCTGTAAGTATCCATGATCCAGGCCATGACCTGAGCGTCGGTGTAGACGTCGGGGGCCGGAATATCGCGATCGGGACCAATGAAATCTGATATTTCGTAGGCATAGCGGCGCGTGAGACGCTCGAGTTCATTATCGGAAAGACTTTTGGGATCGCAGATGATGCCGCCCTTGGCGCCGCCGAACGGGATGTTGACGGTGGCGCACTTCCAGGTCATCCATGAGGCGAGCGCCTGTACCTCATCGAAGCTGACGTTGGGATGATAGCGAATGCCGCCTTTGCAGGGGCCGCGGGAATTGTTGTGCTGCACGCGAAATCCTTCGAAGACCTTGATTGTGCCATTGTCCATCTTGATAGGAAGATGAAGCGAGAGGGCGCGCCGCGGGGAACGCAGCACCTCGCGCATGCCGGGATCGAGCTTGAGTTTTGCAGCAGCCGTATCGAACTGCTGCATCGCAATGCGGAACGGATTCAGATCTTCAGTGATAGTAGTGACGGTTTTCGCGGTAGCCATGGGAGCGCCTCCGGATCAGATTAGATGCAATAAACGCAAACCTGCGAGTATACACCTTTCGATCATCGGGCCAGCCAGTCATCGGAAACAACCCGGACGTTTCTTTGAACTAAAAAAAGAAATGGCTTCCGGTTATTAACCCGGAAGCCACGGATTCAAAAGCAAATCCAGTTTAGTGATGTGAGTATGGGCTTACCATGTTCGGCTTGCACGCGCCGGGTTCTTCAACCGCGACTAACTCCATCATGCCGCGATCCTCGTGCGCGAGGATGTGGCAGTGCAGCACGTATTCGCCGGTGAAGTCCACAAAGCGGCTGCGCATTTTGAAGTGTCCGGGGATGGTGCTTGAAGTGCACGCGGTTTGTGCGCTGCAATCATTCACCACTTTGGCGCCACTTGGAACCGGACACGACCACTTCTGGGTCTGGGCGTTCTGGTTGCAAGCGAGCGTTCGCGTCTTCGAGCCGGTTGAATAGCCCACGGTGCATACTTGTGTGTTGGGAGCGCAAGCTGACCCATTGGTAAATGGACAGGCCGCTGGTGATCCCGAGCAGACCGCGGTGTCAACGCGGCCAGTAGGAATAGAGAAGGTATCCCACCAGACCCAGGGTGGCGCAATTGCACTGCAGGCTCCCCACGTCTTCTGGTTATTCGGATCTGCAAAGCACTTGTTATTCGGATCGGTTGCCTGCGGAGCGTTTGGCTGAAACACATCCGTGATCTGGAATGGGTTGATGTGGATGTGGAAAGGATGGGCTATGTTGACCGTATCGTTTGCCAGCGTCCACTCTTCAGCCGTGTTCAGGGTCATACATTGATCGATCCTGGGCGGCTGCCCCTGGAACAGCTTGCCGTTGATTTCGTGCCGCGGCAGATAGCCCTTTTGGTCGCGCGCGGAACTGGGGTTGGTGTTGAACAGCAGTTGCGGGCGATGATAGATGTGCGGGTCATAGATATCCGCCAGAAATGGCGGGAACACCGGAAAGTCTTTCTTCTCCTTAATGAAATCCATAGGAGGATCGATGGGTTTGTCGTCCTTGGCCACGTGGACCGTCAGCAGGGTGATTGGACTGCCGGACGGAACGTCGCTGACGGATTGCACGATCTGCAAAGCGTAGTCGCCTTCCTGGCTCGGCGCTTTGACCAGCAGATCAGCGCGGTTTGCGGGCGCAAGATTGAATTTCCAGTTTTCTTTGCCAAAGCGCTGGTAGTTCTCGAAGACAAATTGGACTCCGTCCTGCGCGATCTGCCGCCAGGCGACGTTCGCGGTGCCTGACTGCGGCTTAAAGCTGTCAAACTGCACAAAGGTGCGAGCAGCTCCATTCACAACACGCCACATCTGCACCTGATTCGGCTTCATGGCAACTACAGGATTGAGCCGTCCATTTACCGATAGTGGAGGTGGACCGCCTTGTGTGGTCGGGCCAAGCAGATTGAGCGCTGTTTCCAGTTGCTGGATCATCAGCACTTGTTGTTCGAGCCCCCAATTCTTGTGCTGCGGAGTGCTCTCATAGAATTTCTCCAGCGTCTTATCGTAGTCGCCTTCGATAATTAAGATCCCTGTCATGCCGTTGCCGACGTTCAGGGCCGTGGAACCATGCTTGTGCGCGTGATACCAATGCGTGCCCGGCGCCTGACCCATCAAGGCAGGCTTGTTATCGGGCTTGGCTACGTCCTTCCACGCCGGCAGCTTGAAACAGTAAGGGAAAGCGCCAACGTTATATTCCGGCCACAGCGGTTTCGGTTTGTGATTCAGATTCGCGTCGTTGCGTGGCCATAATTTCATAGCTTCCGGCAGCTTCCCGGGAACTCCCTTATAGGGCGCAGTGGAGTCGTAATGCATGAGAAGCTCTTTCTGACGGGTTTGCCAGTCCGCCGGCATCTCGGTCCAGTATTGGGCCGGCCCATGTGCTTCGCACCACTCGAAGTACTTGCCAAACTCCTCATTCACAAAACTGTCTTTAGGCTCGAGCTCGCCCGTGTCCCGCAATGCCGGACGAACGTAGAGCAGCACATTATCGCCTGTGGTGCTGGGAGTGGTGTGGGTGCCATGGTAATGGATGTTGGCTGTACTGGAGCCGTGCAAGCAGTTGGGCCAGGTATCACCTGGTGACCCTCCCCACGGAGGAGTAGCCCACGGCTGGTCAGGACCGGCATGGCGTGGATAGATTTCAACTGTCTGTTGAGGCTTGTTCTTTCGTTGCGCCGTCGAGATGTCACAACCGGCAGTGTTGCCTGTTTCGTCCTGGTCGAGCGTATTGGGGAAGTTCTTAGGATTGACGTGATTCATGAACGTAATTTCAATCCAATCGCCCACGTGCGCTCTCAAGACGGGTCCTGGCAGGATATCGCCCGTGTCCGGCCAGGGCTTCTCCTGCCCGGTAGCGAACCCGGAGAACATTCTTACGTGCTGCAAATTGCAGGGTGTGCCGGTCCTTGCCCCGGCAAGGGAACGATTATCATCGCTCAGAATGAGTGTTGCCCGGAGCCGGTGATGCGCCTCGTCGCCGGTGATCTGAGGAATCTGAATCAATGGCCGTCCTGGCGTGCAGTCGGGCGGGAGGGCATATACCGGGAACGCTGCCACCATGATGGCCAGCACAAAGAAAATCGCACTCAACTTAAATCTCATAGCATCCCCCTTCGTCAATTTCATGCGGTGTTATTGGGCACCATTGTTCCGTCAGGCCAATCTTCTGCCTTATGTAACGTTGATACTTCCCGTCTCGTTGTCATGTCCCGCAATGGAGCATTTGTAGTTCAACGGCTGTCCGCCTTTTCCCGTTGTCGCCACACTTGGAGAAAAGATGGGTGATGTGCTGTCCGGCGCAATCTGGTTCGGCATGAAGTAGGTGGTATTGATTGTTCCGTCGCTGTTCAGCAGGCCGGGCCAATGCGGCTGGCTGTCATTGTTGGTCCAGAAAATCTGGTCGCGTGTATTGGCGTTTAGAGGATTGGGATCAAAGGTGATGCCTGGCGGGCCGTTTGGTTTCTTGTTGATGTTGATCTGCCTCTGAACTGGCATGATTCAAATTCCTCCTTACTGTCTTGAGTTCGCGCTTGCCGCGTTTGCAGCACGCACACTGGTTGCAGGCTGCTCCCGTGAAAGCGCTTTGCTGTTCGCTTCTCCGGATCCTGGGACTGCACATGCTCAGACAAATGCACGCGCAGTGTGCTGCTTAGATTCGATCTGGCCTTGCCGATACTGATTACTGCCGGCTGAGAGACACGGCACGTGGGTATAAGTTGGGGAAAGCCTACTCCCCTCGTTTCTTAACGTCAATAGAAATCTTCCTGCTCGCAACCGATCTTGTACTCAAACTGGGAATCCAAATGGCAGTCATTGCGGGATTTTCTGCCTGTTTTGCCGTATAAAACCGTTTTGCTCCGCAGACCAAAGTCTGTAAAAGCCCTGAGGTGCGCAACGGCGCCGTCACGCAGGAATGTTTTGCAAAACCAGAGGCCTTTCTTATACTTACCGCGATTGCAATCATTCCATTCGAGGGCTTCATGATTCGGCCAGTGTTCCTGGTAACGTTGGTTGTTGGCGCTTTTTGCCTTTCGCCTGCTCCACCTGTTCGCACGTGGGTCGAACTGGGCCCGAAATCGAGCGGACGCGTTAGCGCCATCGCTGTTGCAGACTTGCAGCATATGTGGGCAGCCTCACCCGGAGGCGGAGCGTGGAAGACCGCCGATGGCGGCGCGCACTGGGCGTGGGCGGGGAACTACGGGCTGGGAGACTTTACCGCGCTGGATCTGCAGCTGGATCGCAACAATCCAAACCGTCTATACCTGCGCACCTGGAATGGGTTCTTGCTTTCCACAGATGGCGGCGCGCACTGGAAGCAAACCCTGTATGGCCAGGGACAGAATGGCGACACTTCCTACTATCAGCCGTCTTTCATGTGCGGTGTTTTCCCCGCGTGTCCTCCGTTCGCCAGCGTGACCCAGTTTGAGCCCCGGCCATTTACGCAGATGGTTTTTTCTCCGCGGCAGAGCATTTTGTTCACGGCGCTGCCCTGTGGCGGGCTGCAATACTCCACTGATTCCGGCAACAGCTTCAAGCAGCTCTGGCCATTTCCCGGCGCGCATCCGGAGACCAATCCCGACAACTGCATCATCTCGACTGCCGCCGACGAAGCGACTGGCAAGGTTTACTTTGCTTCGATGGGCGGTGGGGACAGTACCCACATCTATCGCAGCACGGGTGCGTGGACTGCGTCAGGGCCGCCTGCAGCTCTGCGCTGGGAGTTGGTGAACCACGGAATTACGGGACGTGAGCCTGCATCGTCGCTGGTCTGGGGCGGCAGTGCCAACCGTTTGATGACCGTGGTTACAGATTGGTCATTAGATCCGAGCCATGCGACCGCCTACTTATTCAATGGAACAACCTGGACGCCAAAGCCGTTCAAGAATCCTCGCTGCATCATGTCTGACGCGCGAGCGCTGGTTTGGGGCGGCGAGAATGATTTTTTCGTTGGTGGCGTGACCTTCGGATATACCACCAATGCGGGCGAATCGTGGGTTTGTCCCGAATTGAACCAGCAGTATGTAGACATCCGGTCCATCCATGCCGACCGCAAATTGCGGCGCGTGTGGATTGGCGCTGACCAGAGCGCGCTGGAGAGCCACTTTGTGATTTCCAGTTATCCCTGGACTCCGGGCGCATCACTCGCGCCAGCGACTGGCTCAAGCGGTCTGGGCATTTCGTCGTGGCAGGCTTACAGCGTCGCAGCACCTCCGCAGGGCGACAGACGCGACCGCATTCTTGTGGGGGCGCAAGACATCGCCGCAGCATGTACAGATGATGACGGCACACACTGGCGGCTGTTGCCTACGGACGAAGCACAATCCATCCTCTGGCGCAAAAACGGAGCTGCCGATGTGGTCTATGCCTACAGCACGCTGGGCACGCTTCAGCGCTCAAATAATGCGGGCAGCGCTTCCAGTTGCGCCAACATTACATTCAGCAGCGCTTCGCCGCCGGATTCGCTGCGCGAATCCAAGGCCTTCGTCGGCCCGCACACCATGGCTGTCCACCCAACTGACGCGAACCGAATCTACCTGGCCAGCGGGCGCAGCATTGTTTATTCCACCAGCGGTGGAGCGCATTGGGCCAAAGCGCCGTTTTCTGTTGCGGGACGCAGCCGAGCGCCTTCGCCAACGTCAATTTTTGTAGATGAGGCCGGAGTGATTTATGTAGGCACACTCGATGGCGGCGCGTTCATCTGCAATGATGCTGCTCACCTGTGCGATGGTAGCGTCGGTTCCGACAAATGGGAACCCTGGGGACTCAACTCCGGATCGCCGCGCGTAATTACGGCCATAACTGAATCCAATTCGCCACCCGCGCCGCGCACTTTCTGGATGGCAACCAGCGAAGGACTGTATCGCAGATCTCCAGGCACGAGCGTATGGACTCCGGTCTCTGCTACTGCCGGCTATGTTTACAGTGATGTCGTGGTGGACCCGGCCTGCCACTCCCGAGTTTATGCCGCCATCGGGTATCTCGACCCAATCACTCGATCACGCGGCGGAATTGTTTTTTCTTCCAACAATGGCAGCACATGGGCCAGCCTGACTCAGGGCGCAGCACTGCACAATGTGCCGATTACACAGGTGATTCTGGCGCCGGGGAATCCTGCGCGGGTTCTTACCAGCACGTACGGGCGCGGAGCTTGGGAGTATGATTGGGGGCAATTGGCTGCATGTGGTAAGTAATTAAAAAGATGAAATGCTTTTTCTCGTTCCTGGCTCCATTGTGCATTGCTGTTGTGGCGAGCAGTCAGGCCAGCTACGACCCCAAAAACATGACGCGGCCAGACCGTTATGTCTTGTACACGGTTGATGATCGCCAGTGTGGCTGGCACAAGGGCAACCGTATTGCCATCAACCTTGTCCACGAAGGCCAGTCTGCGGGCTGGACCTATGAGGTGTTCAGCGGAAAAGACCTGCGCATTACCTCAACTGAAAACGGCAAATGGTCTTCCGAAGTCATCCTGGTGGACGGACGCTGGATGGTATACAAGGGCGAATCTCTGCCCAAGTTTGACGCGATTGACGCGCTTGACGCCCCGGTCGTGATGCTCAAAGTAGTTCTGGGCGCACTGTGCAAGGGAGCGCCTTCGGGGCCTGAAGAATTGAAGGAAAAAAAAGAAGTAAACATGCTCGAAGTGAAAGAGTCTATTTTGGCGAAAGCGGGATGGGCGAACGGCGCAATTGAGCCTCCCTGGGCATTGCGCGGCTCGATTCAACCGGAGTCGAGCGGTTATTCCTTTGATTTGCATCTGGAGCCGCGAAAACAGCAGCCTCTGATCACCCTGGACGAACGCGGTAGCTGGGCCAAGGTTGCGAATCTTTCTTTTCCCGATGATATGCCGCTGAAGGGCTGGAAAGTCTTCACTCTGGGTCTATTCAAAAGGCCTGACGGCCATGGAGGTATGATCGTCGATTATGCCGCAGCACCATCAAGCGTTCCCGTGAAAACTTTGGGTGAACTGCGAACAGTGCCGCTCAAGCCGCAAGAGAAATGATCAAATTGATTCTTTAATCGCCAAGGGTCGGATTCTCGACGGTTTCGCTGACCTGGTCTTTCAATAACTCGCGGATCTTGGCGCCAAGCTGTCTTAGCGAGTATGGCTTTTGCAGGAATGGAGTGCCGGCTCGCGAGATGCCAGTTTTCAGAACGACATCGTCGGCGTATCCGGAAATGAAAAGAATTTTTGTATTCGGCCGAAGCTTCAGCAGGCGGTCGGCAAATTCGCGTCCACTCATTTTGGGCATAACGACGTCACTGATGACCAAGTCAACGTGATTCGTGTGCTGCAAAAGCTGCAGCGCCTCCGGACCGCTGCCTGCGCACGCGACGGAGTAGCCGATGGAAGTCAGGAATTCGGCATTGGCGTTTCGCAATTCCGTCTCATCTTCGACCAGCAGAATCTGGCCGCTTCCCTGAATCAGATCCAGAGAGGCATGCCGCTCTGCGGGAACGTTGGCGGGCGCGGTCGCGGGAAGAACAATGTTAATCGCGGTACCTTCCGCGACGCGGGACTCGATACTGATTTCTCCTCCACATTGCTGCACAATTCCGTAGACGGTTGATAACCCCAGTCCGGTGCCGCGTCCCGTTTCCTTGGTGGTGAAGAATGGCTCAAAGGCGCGCACGCGAGTGGCTTCGTCCATACCGATGCCCGTATCCTGAATCCGGATGAGTACCTGACGCCCGGCATTGCCGTTGTTGGAAGGTATTACAGGAGTGCAGGCCCTGTCTTTTGTCGAGATGGTCAATTGTCCGCCGCTGGGCATGGCATCGCGAGCATTGACCACAATGTTGAAGATGATCTGCTCGAAGTGGATTTTGTCCATCACGATCACGCCGGTAGCACACAGGTCGAGGGTGATCTCGATATCTTCGCCAATCAGGCGAGGCAGGATGGCGGCCAGATCGCGAATGGCCTGGTTGGGGTTGAGTGGTGAAGGCCGCGTAATCTCCTTGCGGCTGAAAGTCAGCAACTGATTGGTCAGACTTCCCGCGCGCTGCGTGGTCTCCAGGATCTTGCGGCAATAATTGCGCAGTTTTTCTTCACGCGCCAGCCGGGCTTCCAGTAATTCCGCGTATCCTCCGATGACGCCCAGCAGGTTGTTGAAGTCGTGGGCAACGCCGCCGGCCAGGCGACCCACGGCTTCCATCTTCTGTGCCTGCAGGAATTTCGCTTCCAGTTCCCGCTGCTCGGTGCAATCCAGTTGCATGCCGAAGATGCATTCTTTGTCGTTGATTCGCACCAGCGTGCCGAAATACAGACAATTGTGTTTGTTGCCGGCAGCGTCGGTGAATTCGATTTCCATGTTCTTGATGGACCCCTCAGCGCACAACCGGCGGTAGAATTCGTTGCGCTCCTCCTGCGACTTCCACAATCCCAGTTCCACGCCGGTCTTGCCGATGACTTCCTCGGCCGGGCGCCCGAGCATTTTCAGCAGCGCAGCGTTGGCATTGACGAAAACCCCTTCCACGGTGGCAATACCGCAACCAACGGGACTGTGCCGGAAAATCGTGGCAAAACGCTCTTCCGATTGGCGCAGAGCAATTTCCGCCTGCTTGCGCTCAGTGATGTCAAGGGCTGTGACTTCAATCACCTCGCGCCCTGCCTCATCTGTGAGCATGCTCGCGCCTTTGAGGACCCAGAATACTGAGCCGTCCTTCCTGCGCTGCGGAATTTCGTAATTGATGGCGCGTCCTTCACGCAGCAAATGCCGTATGAAAAGTTCGCGGTCTTCAGGCTGAACGTACAGCGAAACCGCAGGAGTGGCCAGCACTTCTTCCTTGGAAGAACATCCGTACATACTGACGAAGGCGTTATTGCAGTCGAGGAACTGCCCTTCCACCGTGGAAAGAGATACAGCCGCGAGGTTGACGTCAAAGAGGGAGCGGTATTGCCGCGCCGCCTGCGTTGCTACTTCTGTCTGGTTCTCAAAAAGCGTCAGGATCATGCCGAGCGCAACAAAGTACTTGGGCAAGTCCCAGACCGCGCTGGTCGGCGCCGGACCCAGATTGTAAATCCTGAGCACATTAGCCACCGGGAACACCAACCCCCACATTACGAATGCCACTGAAGTGAAGATGACTCCCGGACTGAAGCGCCGATAATGGCGCATGTAAAGCAGTCCAGCAAGGATGAAGAAATTGCTGAGATAAAAGATCAGGCCTATTCTTGGATTGCTCACGGACCTGCCGGCCGCCCAGATGGCGCAGGCTGTGGGCATGGCGAGAAAGATATAAAAATAAAAGGTGCGCAGGCGATAGTGTCCCAGCGAATTTACCACTACGGTGCCGACGCTGCCCAGCAGCAGGGTCGGGAAAATCCACCGGTGCTGCGGCGCCCACAAAAGAAATGCCAGGTAGACAACTGCCGGCAGTCCTACCATCAGGAAATAAAGAATCCGTCTGCGGGTTGTCGTGTAGGCCTGCGAGACGGAAAGCAGAAAACTGATTCCGGCCACTTCCAGAGTGCCGACCTTAATGAAGTTTTTCCAGTTTGGACTAAGCAGTGAGAAACTTGCCAGCAATTCAGCCGTGAAGTGGATGAAGATCGCGATCCAGCCCAGCATCCACAGCCCCACCCTTTGCTGCCGGTGCTGTATATAGATCCAGGTGAAGAGCATCACCAGAACGCTCATCACAGAAAAAATTACGATCTGTTCCAACTGCGGAGACATGCAGAACCGCCTTCCTAAGCTTGCTTAGATCAACTTAGCTTAAGTCCCCTACGTGCCGGGCAAAACAGGCAGACTAAAATAGACTTAAATCCTTATCCCTGAGCGCAGATGTTGGAGGCTCCCCGAGGATATCAAACTACCCACATGGCAAACCACATATTTTATTAGCTTTTTATGATAACGAGAGTACAAAAGCTGACACTGACGCACCAAAGAAATTAAGGGAACCGGACAGGTTACCTGTCGTTTTTGCGCTTTGACGGCTTTTCTGCCGGATTTTCATGCACTCGTTCCCGGAATTTTCCGGTCATTCCTTTGGCCAGGAAAATGGCGGATTCTCCGTATTTGTCCCGCAGCCAGTCGGAGGCGGAAAGGGCCTGCTTCCATTTTTCGCGCCGGTCGTCGCCCAACAATTGCATTTGCTCGGGAACGCCCTCAAAGTTCGACGTATGGACGCCCAACAAGCGAACCAGGCGATTGTTTTCAAAATTGGCGTGAAAGAGTTCGCGGACGGCATCAAAAATTTCCGTGTCCACCTGCGTGGGCTGTGGCAGCGAGTAGGCACGAGTAATGGTATGGAAGTCTGAATACCGGAGCTTGAGCTGAATGGTGCGCGCGGCAAAGCCGTGGTCGCGCAATCTTCGTCCCACCAGCTCGCAAAGATGTGCAAGCGTAGATTCGATTCTTTCCAGGTCGCGCGTGTCCCGGTTAAAAGTGTGTTCGTGGCTAATGGACTTGGCCTGCCAATCCTCGCCTACTTCTCCTTCGAACCACGCTCCCGCATCCTCTCCTCGGGCCTTGCCGGCCAGCGCCAGCCCCCATTTACCCAAAGTGTCTTCCAAAACTCCTTCTTCAACGCGCAGCAGATCACCAATTCTGTTGATGCCCAGATCGTTGAGCCGGGCTTTTGTGACTTTGCCCACGCCGGGGATTCTGCCGACATCGAGAGGCGCAAGAAAAGTTTGTTCGTGGCCATGAAAGATGTAAAGCATGCCATTCGGTTTTGCCTGGTCAGAACAGATCTTGGCCATCAGCCGTGAGCTGCCGATGCCGATGGAGCAATTGAGTCCGGTGCGTTGTTTCATTTGCGCGTGGAGCATGCTGGCCGACTTGAGTGGCGGCCCGTGGAGTTTGTCTGTACCTGTCATGTCCACGTAGGCCTCGTCAACGGAAGCCATTTCCACGGCTGGAGAAAAATCCTTGAGCACAGCGTGCACTTTTTCCGAATGCTCGCGGTAGAGGTCAAGCCGGCCATCAAGAAAGATGGCGTGAGGACATAATTTGGCGGCGGTGCGCAACGGCATGGCTGAATGCACGCCGAATTTTCGCGCCTCGTAGGAAGCTGCGGAAACCACACCGCGCTCATCCCGCTGTCCGCCAACAACCACGGCTTTGCCTTTCAGGGATGGATCAAGGAGTTCTTCCACGGATACGAAGAAGGCGTCCATGTCGACGTGGAAGATGGTGCGAAGGGACAGCACAGTTAGACGATACATCAAAAGAGCACCTGGCCAGATGCCAAGGGTGACTCGACATAATTTTGCGGCTTTTGGGAAGTAACCGGAATCAAATAAAGCCTGTGCGAATTGCGCTCCCGGAGTGAATTTTTGCTTCTAAGAGCGTAGTATGTTTCCCCTGTATCGCCGGGGCCCAGGAAGCGTTCTATGTCTTCTCTGAAATCGGTGCTTACATTTCGTTCTGCCGGAAAAACAGGCCAGAGAACCACCGCATCCCTCCTTGAACAATACCAGGCCGCACGGCAACAAACTGCGCTGCTTACCGAGCATCTCAGCCCGGAAGACCAGATGGTGCAGTCGTGTCCGGAAGCAAGCCCGGCCAAGTGGCATCTCGCCCATACCACATGGTTCTTTGAAACCTTTATCCTGAGCGAGCACCTCAAAAACTACCGGCCCTTCGATCCGCACTTCCGCACACTTTTTAATTCCTATTACAACGCAGTGAGTCCACAGCCGGAAAAAGCGTTGCGCAACACGTTTTCCCGTCCGGGGCTGGAAGAAGTAGAAAAGTATCGTGGCTATACGGACGAGCACATGGAACGCCTGCTTGATTCTGACGATGTTTCAGAGGCGGTGATCAAACTGGTTGAACTGGGGATCAATCACGAGCAACAGCACCAGGAACTGCTGGTCACGGACATCAAGCACGCCTTCTGGATGAACCCGCTGCGTCCGATTTACCAGCGCGAATCCACGGTGTCCGCAACCAGCGAAAAAGCGCCCGAACAGAAACCGTTCAGCTATAGCGAGAATGTGTACGAAATCGGCGCCGATGAGCGCTCATTCCATTTTGACAACGAGGCTCCACGTCACAAAGTTTATGTCCAGTCATTCCGTTTCGCTGCCAGGCCGGTGACCTGCGGCGAGTATCTGGCATTCATGGAAGACGGCGGCTACAGCCGTCCGGAGCTGTGGCTCTCCGATGGCTGGAACGCAGTAAAAACCCGCGTCTGGACTGCCCCGCTGTACTGGGAAAAATCAGAGACAGAGTGGCAGCAATTTACCTGCGCGGGAATGCGCAAAGTCGATGAACACGAGCCGGTCTGCCATGTGAGCTACTACGAAGCGGACGCCTTTGCGCGTTGGGCCGGCGCGCGATTGCCCGGCGAGTTTGAGTGGGAGGTGGCTGCGTCGCAAGTCAAGACTCATCCTGAGCGCAAAAAGTCCGGACAGGCGGAAGGTAATTTTCTCGAATCCGGCTCGTTTCATCCCAGAACTGCGCCTCTGTCGGCAGAGCCGCAACCGGTACAACTTTTCGGCGACGTCTGGGAATGGACTGCGAGCAGCTACCTGCCTTATCCGGGATTCAGGCCGGCGGGCGGAGCCCTGGGTGAATACAACGGAAAATTCATGTGTAACCAGATGGTATTGCGCGGCGGCTCCTGCGTGACTCCCGCATCCCATATACGGGCCAGCTATCGCAACTTCTTCACTCCGGAGACGCGCTGGCAGTTCTCCGGCATCAGGCTTGCGGATGATAACCTCTAAAATCCCGGCGGTGGTTTTCACTCCGCTGGCCGACGAGGTCCTCGACGGCCTGAGTGAGCGCGCCAAACGCCTTCCCCCCAAACTCTTTTACGATGCCCGGGGCTCGCGCCTGTTCGAGCAGATCACTGAGCTTCCGGAGTACTACCTTACGCGCACCGAGCGGGCCATTTTCCAGCAGTTTGGCCCAGAAATGGTCGAGCAGGCAGGCAGCAATCTGACGTTGATTGAGCTCGGCGCGGGCAGCGCCAGCAAGACGCGAATTCTGGTGCAGGCCCTGGCGCGAAGGCAGCTGCGAGTGCATTTCTATCCTGTCGATGTTTCTGCATCGGCTCTAAAAGACGCCGTCACTTCCCTGAATGGCAACATTCGCAATCTGCGCGTGCACCCGATTGTGGCTGATTATTCCCAGCATGTGCCGTTGCTGGAGGTCGCGGGCTCGAGACTCGTCCTTTTCATCGGGTCGAGCATTGGAAATTTTGAGCCTGAGGAAGCAGTGCAGTTTTTGCAGCGCGTGCGTGGATCGCTGCGGTCAGGCGACGCTCTGCTGCTGGGTTTCGACATGGTGAAGAAGGCCGGCGTGCTGCATGCCGCCTACAACGACGCGCAGGGCGTGACGGCGGAGTTCAATCGTAACGTGCTGGAACGCATCAATCGCGAGCTGGGCGGCCAGTTCGACGCCGAGGAATTTCAGCATGTAGCATTTTGGAACCGGAAAAAGTCACGCATCGAAATGCATCTGGAGAGCCGGATCCGGCAGCAGGTCTGGGTGCGCGACCTGGGAATGCGATTCGACTTCGCCAAAGGCGAGCGCATCCACACAGAAAACAGTTATAAGTTCACCAAAGATTCAATTGCCCGCATGATCACCGAAGGCGGTTTTCACCTGGAAAAAAGCTGGACTGATCGTAAACGCTGGTTCTCGGTAGTGCTGGCCAGAGCGTAAACAACCAGGCAACAGGCAACAGGCCACAGACAAACCCCAAAACCGGCCCGAGACCAAATACGTGCGAAAAAGCGTAGCTGCGTAACAACCGGCGTATTTACTGGCGAAAATCGAATCAGCAAATCCGTAACCCAGGCGCGGATCGCTGAATCTATTCACGCGTGGGCATTCGCCCTGATGCGGTATCAGCGTTGGTAGAGATCCCTGTACCTTTTTCAAAAGCTGCCAAATGGACTATAAGGCAGGCAGCTCGGCCACTTGTCAGGAGTGCCCTGCGATCCCAGCGTCTCCCTGAACGCCTAAGGAGGACTTGCGCCCTGATGGAGTGGCCCGTGGTGAAAGTCCAGTGGGGAGTTTGCGCCGCAAGAGCGCCAGTACAGGGACGACGTTAGCCACGGCAGGCCGAGACTTCTGCTAGTGAGGTGATATTCCCGTG
>DATDNH010000380.1:0-11817 GCA_036518395.1 Candidatus Angelobacter sp.
ATGGCCGCCTGCGTTTTCGCGATGGTGGTTTCGGTGACGTCAAAATCGCCGCGGCTCTGCGCTTTTACAGGTGCGCAGGCGATGGAAATAAGCAGAGCAACACAGAATGCGTGATAAAGATCAAGGCGCTTGGTTGGAAGCATGCTGCCAGCTCCTGTTTGGGAGACTGGGTATGGTAACAGAGAGGTTACAGGGGACAGCGGACAGGGAGCCGGATGCTTCCGGCTTTTGGCTGCTCCGAACGAGACCGTAAAAAAATGCGAACACGTGAGGAACAAAACTGAAACCGCAAACGTAGATCAGGGAAAGCGGGCTTCCTATTGACATTCTATAGAAAGGCTTTATTATAGATGTTCTATAGGAGAGAACGATCTTGCCTTCAAACCAGGTTGAGCTGTTGCGGGGCACGTTGGACATGCTGATTCTCAACGCGCTGGCGCTGGCCCCGCTGCATGGGCTGGGTGTTTCGCAGCGCATTGAGCAGGTCACACGAGGAACATTCCAGGTGAAACCCGGGTCGCTTTTCCCGGCCCTGCACCGCATGGAGGAAAGAGGCTGGCTGAAGTCGTCGTGGGGAGAGTCAGAGAACAACCGTCGCGCCAAGTATTACGAGCTGACCCGGGCGGGACGGCGTCAACTGGAGACAGAAACCCGGCGGTGGAAGCAAATCTCCGTGGCTGTGGGCCGCGCGCTGGAGGCGAATTCATGAAATGGCTGTCACTTGCCCGCAGTTTTTTGCGCAATCTCTTCCGGCGCGCGCAGGTGGAGCAGGCGCTGGAAGAAGAAGTTTCCTCTTACACCGAGTTGCTGGTGGCGGAAAACATGAAACGTGGAATGACCGAGCGGGAAGCACGCCGCGAAGCGCGCCTCGAGATGGTTGGGCCATCACAGCTCCGGGAACAGGCGCGGAACGCCCGCACCGGAGCATGGTTAACTGCTTTCTGGCAGGACCTGCGCCATGGATTCCGCGTGCTGCGCAAGAACCCGGTGTTCACGCTGGCGTCCGTGCTCACATTTGCCATTGGCATTGGCGCTAACACGACAATCTTCAGCATGGTGAACGGGCTGCTGCTTCGGCCAATACCCGTCTCTGGCTCCGAACGCCTTACCTACCTGGTGCAGCGACGCGACCACTGGCGAAACAGCTTTTCTTATCCTGATTTCGAAGACATCCGCCGCAATGCCGGAAAGACCTTCAGCAACCTGGCCGCCGTGCGCATATTTCAAATGGAAGGACTCAACATTGAGGGCAAGAGTCAGACGATCTGGACGGAATACGTCACCACCAATTTCTTTTCCATGCTGGAGCTTCGGCCTGCTTTGGGCAGCCTGATTGCTCCCACTGAAAATGTTGCCGGCAGCGATCCGGTCATGGTTTTGAGTCATTCCTATTGGAAGACGCATCTCGGGGCCGATCCCAACATTTGCGGCCGCAAAGCCACGCTGAATGGGCGTGCCGTTACCATCATTGGCGTGGCGCCTGAAGGATTTCGCGGAGTCACTCCTGTTTTTGAAACTCAGGGATATCTTCCCATTGGCGCCTACGGTCTGATGCAAGGACAGCACGGGAAGGACCTCCTGACGGAACGCACCGGCGATGGCGTGCTGGTATTTGGCCGGCTGGCGGATGGCGTCAGCCTGGAGAACTCGCAATCGGCCCTGGCGGTGATTGCCCGGCGGCTGGCCGAGCAAAATCCTGAATCGGGAAAAAACCTTTTGCTAAGCGCGCACTTCCTTGGTGGCGGCTTTCTCAGCCCCAACGGCGCCAATCCGCTTCGCGTGGTGACCGCGCTGTTTTTTGTACTGTCAGGACTGCTCCTGTTGCTGGCGTCAGCCAACGTGGCCAACCTGTTGCTGGTA
Source organism: Candidatus Angelobacter sp. (assembly GCA_036518395.1). GTDB lineage: Bacteria > Acidobacteriota > Terriglobia > Terriglobales > Acidobacteriaceae > Angelobacter. Next base: position 1,861 of record DATDNH010000380.1, read on the forward strand.
CGTGCCATCACTCGCAATCGCGAGATGGCAATCCGTTCCGCCCTCGGCGCGGTTCGCGTCCGGCTCATACGCCAGGTCCTGATAGAAACCATGCTGCTGGGAATCACAGGATGCATTGGAGGCGCAATTCTGGGCGCGGCAGGAAGTCGCCTGATCAGCGGCCTGCCGATACAAAGCGACCTGCCTATAGTGTTCGATTTCAGTTTTGACTGGCGAGTGTTTGCTTATGCCTTCTCTGCCGCATTGCTTCTTGCTTTGGCTTCTGGTCTGGTACCGGCTTTGCGCGCGGCGCGCGTGAATCTGAATGACGCACTGCGCGAAGGTTCCCGCGGATACAGTTCCCCGCGTCAACGGCTGCGCGCCGTTCTGGTTACAGCCCAGGTAGGAGGATCGTTGATGCTGCTGATCGTAGCCGGACTGTTTGTGCGCAGCATGCAAAACGTTGAGCATACCGATTTGGGATTTGATACCAATCACGTGGTGAACTTTGGCATCGATTCGCACACTGCCGGCTACGATGAAGTGCGTGGACGTGAATTCGATCGCCAACTGCTGGAACGCATACGCGCAATACCGGGAGTGGAGTTCGCCAGTGTGGCTGCAACTGTTCCCATGGGACCGGAAATTCTGGGATCAGCATTGAAGATTGAGGGTTATCAGGAACCGGCGGGCCAGCCTAAGCCCGCAGCAGAGATGAACGCAGTCTCTTCCGGCTACTTCAGCACCATGCGGATTCCCATTGTGCGCGGCCGCGATATTCTCGATTCAGACACAGAAGGTTCGCAACGTGTGGCCCTGGTGAACGAACTGATGGCGCAAACATATTGGGCTGGGCAAGATCCGATCGGCCGCACATTTGTCAGGATGGACGATCCGGAACATACCTGGAAAGTTATCGGCGTAGTAAAGAACAACCGCTCCCAACTCCTGGGGCCCATCTTGCCCGCGTTTTACGCTCCTATGGCCCAGAATTATCGGTCGCGGCAAACGCTGCAGGTCAGGACGTCGTCGCCCACAGCCGCGGCTACGAAGATGATCATGGAGGTGGTGCACTCCTTTGAGCCGGCCATGCCTGTTTTTGACGTGCGCACCATGACTCAGTCGCTGAATACTCCTGACGGATTCATGCTGTTTCGCCTGGCCGCCGCGATTGCATCGTCATTTGGCCTGATGGGGTTGGTGTTGGCTGTTATCGGTGTCTATGGGGTGGTTTCCTATTCTGCAGCGCAGCGGACTCACGAGATCGGCATTCGGATCGCTCTGGGCGCGCGGCGCTCACAGGTGCTTCGAACAGTCCTGCGCCAGGGCGTCGTGATCGTTCTTTTTGGCTCAGCGTTAGGAATTGCGACTGCCATTGCGGCTGCGCGGCTGGTTGGCTCATTCCTGGTGGGTGTGTCGGCGGTTGACCCGGCTACCTATGTGGGTGTCTCTCTTCTGCTGGCAGCAATCGCTCTGCTGGCGTCATTCATCCCCGCGTTCCGCGCTACTCGCGTCGATCCCATGCTGGCACTGCGATATGAATAGCAGGTGACAGCACGTTACAGGGGACAGGGGAATTCGTGAGGATGCCTTTGCACGGTAGGCGTAACTGCAAGCATTCGCGGGATTCCTTCGGCTTCGCTCAGGACAAGCTCTTCGACGCGCCCTTACCCGCTCACGCGGGCTTGTTTAGGATGACATTCGGTGAGGAGTGCGTTCTAGCATTGGCTGAATGCTGAGTGCTGACTGCTGAGTGCTTTTTCCTAACCCGTAATTTTTCTCAGCAGCGCGCGGCCGAAAAATCTCGCTTTGTCCCGAAATGGGAAGGTCTGGAGAGCAGTTTTCACCACGCCTTGCGTGAATCGCGTTCGCTTTGAATAATCAATGCGGACATCCACGATCACCGGTCGGCCAGAAGCCGTGAGCGCCTGGCTGATGCCGCTTTCGATCTCATTATTGTTGCCGATGGCAATGTAGCGCGCGCCCACGGCCTCGGCAATGCCTTGAAAGTGCACTTCGCCCAGCGTGGTACAGGATTTGCGGTTGTACGGAATCTCCTGCCCCTGGGAGATCTGGCTCAGCTCGCCGTCATTGAAGACGAAATAGGCAATATCGAGGCCCAGCGTAACTGCCGTAATTGTCTCTAGGCCGGTCATCAGGAACGCTCCATCACCCACAATGCTCACTACCTGCCGCTGCGGGTTGGCCAGCCTGGCGCCTACGGCTGCGGGCACCGCATAACCCATGGAGTTGAAGTCCGTCGGGGAGACGAAGCAGCGCGGATGCCGCACCTCAAAAAGCTCGGCGGCGAGAAACGTATGATTGCCGTCGTCCACGGTCATGATGGCGTCGTCGCGCAATTGCCGCCGCAGCTCTTCAAAGAACAGCGCGGGATTTACGCGATCATTTATGTGTCGCCGCCACTCCTCACGATATGCAGCTTTGTCCTTCGCAATTGCCGCTTCCACTCTGGCCCGGCGTCCACTCTGATCAGGAGCATGCTTCCGCAATCGCGACAAAAGCTCGGGCACAATCACGCGCGAGTCACCGACAAGCGCTACTTTGGCGGGATAGTTGCGCCCAATAGCCGAAGGCGAGATGTCAATGTGCACGAGATTTTCCGGCACGTGACAGCCGAAGCTACCAGTAGGAATCTCGCCGAAGCTCACGCCAATGGCGAGCAGGCAATCACAATCGGCAAACGCATTTTCCGCTGCCGGAACCGCTGCCCGGCTGAATCCCATCCCCGCGTGCAGCGGATGATTTCCGGAAAATGCCGAAAGACCTTGCAGGGTGGTGGAAACCGGAGCACCCAGCAATTCGGCGATTTGTGCAACAGCGCCGGAAACATCCACTCCGCCCCAGCCGACGAAGATTCCTGGTGAGCGCGCATTGCATAGCAATTCTGCGGCGGCATCCAGTTCGCGGTCCAGACTTACTGCTTCCGGCTTATAGGGGATAAATGCAGGAACATCGTCCACTGGCGCGGTGAACAACTGGAGATTCACCGGAATTTCCACCAGCACCGGGCCGGGAACGTCGCTGACCGCCGTGCGATACGCTTCGAAAATCGTGGGAACAATTTCTCCGTGGTCCTTCACCTTCCATGCCCGCTTCACGATTCCATCCACCACGCGTTGCTGGTCGATGCCGTGCAGTTGATAGCCGAACTCAACATCGGTGCGCGCGCCGCCGGTGATGACCAGCAGCGGAATGCCATCGAGGTAGCATTCGCCAATTCCGCTCATGGCATGGGTGACGCCGGCAGCGGGCACAATTGCCAGGCAGCCGATCTGTATGCCGGTGGTGCGGCTGATGGCGTCGGCAGCAAAAGCGCCGCAGCACTCGTGCGTGGGAAGCACCGGGCGAATCTTTTCGGACTGGCCCAGTTCGTCATAAAGTTCCGTGGTGTGAACGCCGGGAATGCCGAAGGTGTGCGATACCGGCAACTGCTCGAGCGCATAACGCGCAAGCCATGCTCCGGTGCGGCGTCCGCCAATGCGCACGCGCGAAGCAGTTTGTGTTTGCACTCCGCTACCCATAGTCATTCGAGGTAAACTCCAAAAACCTATTTGCCTATGCTACGCCCTGCAACACGTCCTGTGAGCACACAACTGCCCAGGAAGGTGCCTTCGAGCGAACCTTTGCCGTGAATTCCTCCGCCACCGAAGCCTGCGGCCTCGCCCACCGCGTACAACCCGGGAATTGGCTGGCCATCGCCGGCACGCAATACGCGGCACTGGAGATCGGTTTGAATGCCGCCCAAACTCTTGCGGGCCAGGATGAATTCGCGAATTGCGATCAGCGGCCGCGCCTTAGGATCGAGAATCTGCTGGAATTTGCAGGTGCGTATGCGGTCGCCGCGATAGGCGCGAAAATTGGCGATGCGCCGCAACTGTTCATCATTATGATATGCAAGCCCGCGCGCGATCATCGCGTCCCAGGCGCTGATCGTCGCCTTCATCCGCTCGCGGTCCACACGATTCCCATAAAGGTTCTGCTTGTCCATGCGCTCCATCAGTTCATCGAGCGTGTCCGCCACCACAAAGTCCTCCGGACACTCACGAACCAGGCGTTCGACCAGTTTCCTGTTGCCGAACAAAGCGCCGGCAATCAGGGCTCGCCGGTCTTTGAAGCGAAACGCCGTCATGTAATCGCAGCCGGAAACGGCCAGTTCGCGCACGGCGATTTTCCAGTTCATTACCTGCCATGAATATTGCCCAGGCTGACGAAGCACGCTTTCGACCAGATGGCGCGTGTCGCCGTACACCGGCATGGGACCGGGAGTCATGATGCGCTCGCCGCGCGCGTTGAACCACAGCGCCGAGCGCGGCGGCACCAGGCTGAGTCCGTCATTGGGCCGGCGTTTTGCCGGATGATGGACGCCGGCCGCATAGTGCCAATGCAGATCGAGATGAGTGACGGCGCCGCCCAGTTCGGCAACACGTTCATGCAGCATGCCATCGCCATAGTCATGGGCGCCGTTTAAGAGCGTTTGTGGTGGATTGCCCCAGGGTTTGTACCAGTTCGCGCGCAGGCGGGTCAGGTCGCCTCCGCAAATTCCGCCGGAGGCGATTACCACGTGCTCGGCCGCAACTTTTACCTCAATGCCGGAATCCAGGCTTCGTCCACGAACACCCACGGCGCGGCCGTTCGCAGTTTCGATGGCTGAAACTTCCGTATCGAACAGTAGTTCCAGATTGGAACGCCGAGGATGGGCCTCCAGCGCCTGGAGCAGGCGGTCAATGATCTCGTAGCCGGTTCCCCAGACAATATGCCATCGCGGTACCGTGTTGCCGGGGCCATAAATACCGCGCTCCGCCCAGTTCACCAGCGGCAGGAACTTGACCTGCTTGCTATCAAGGAAGTCGAAGATATCTTCGCGCGAGTGCTCACAATACAATTTTGCCCAGCGTTGCGGCCATTCGTCATCGGGCTGATAATCGGCGACGCTTTGCCAGTCGCGCCACGCCAGTTCCGCAGAGTCTTTAATTCCAAGGCGCCGCTGGTGCGGGGTGTCAATCATGTGCACGCCGCCGAAGGATTGCCTGGCCAGGCCGCCAAAATTTTCGCGGCGGTCTTTGTCAATCAGCAAGACGCGCCGGCCCGCAGTCAGCAGTTCGTATGCCGTCACGATTCCGGCAAGCCCGCCACCGGCGATGACCACATCTGTACGGAGCTCTTTCTGCACTGGCATATGGCTGATTCGTTTCTCGTTCAGACGATCTTACGGGTTTCACGGCGATGCCGCATCCGTAATTTCTTGACCGACAACGCAGTTATGGTGTCTAAATTTAGACATGAGAGCCATCCTCGCCAACCGGGGAATTACGGCCATACTGATTTTCATTCTGGTTGGCCACTCAGGCCAGGCAAGGCAACTTGCCTTGCAGCCAGAATCCGAGCAATCCCCATTCGTGCTCTCAGTAGTTCCAACCAGCAGTCATGCCGAGCCGGCCGGCCGCATCATCTCGATGATAAAGCCCTCTCCACGGCCTTTCTATGTGGTTCTTACGAACATCTCAAAGGATAGTCAAGCCGCTTTTGAAAGCTCAAATAGCTGGGGCTACCAAACGATCTCATTTGAGATCCAGACCGCGGATGGTCACAAGAGCATCGTGACCATGGAGGAGCACGGGTTTAGAGCAAACGCTCCTACTACCTTCACGATTCCTGCCGGCGAGCACATGGTCTATCCCATCACGCTGGACCGGCAGTGGGAGATTGCTCCTCCGCTTCCTGTGGCAAACGACATACGAATTACGATCAAAGCGATTTACGAAGTTAAACCAACGCCCGAATCTGCGAAAGCGCACGTGTGGACGGGTCGCGTGGAATCGAAGAGTTATGACTTCAACCTGGAAGAACGGTGAGCGCCCCCGTTTTTATTGAATTGTTACGGATCACGCATACGAGTTAAATTGTGACTTTCCGGGCACATGACATTACGAGTTTCAGAGGAAATCGCATTTGGATAAGCGATTTTCGGCAGCATTTGGTTCACTGCTGTCCAATTGTGATGTCATGCATGAAGCACACGGTCACGCGCTGGAGAATCCTGGCCGTACTCACCTTTGTTCTAGGTTGCAATACTTCAGCCCGGGACAAACAGCAGGCCTTTTCAAATGAAAACTCTGAGCAGGCACCTTTCGCGCTTTCACTGGTTGCAACTGGAAGTGGTGGCAATCCGGTCGTCGGCCAAATCTACATGGGAAAGGACTATCATTCGCCTTTCTACGTGATTCTCACGAATACCTCAAGCCAGACCCAGGCAGCTTTTGAAAGCTGGGATGGCTGGGGATGCCAGGCAATCTCGTTTGAGATGCAGACTGCCGACGGTCACAAATTTATCGTGACCAGAAAGCGGCCGGCGCTTACAAGAAACGTGCCTTCTACCTTCCTGATCCCTGCCGGCGAACCCATGGTCTATTCAATCGCCCTGGATGACGAATGGGCGGCTGTTCCTGCGGTTCCCAGGGGGAACGATACACCAATTACGATCAAAGCAATTTACGAAATCAAACCAACGCCAGAATCTGCAAAAGCGCACGTTTGGACGGGTCGCGTGGAATCGAAGAGTTATGAGTTCAGAGTAGAACATTGATAAGCGGCCTCGCCGCAATCAGCAACGCGTGTCATTCACGATTCCCGCAAGCCCCGAAGCAATCACAACGTCAGCCGTGAGACTGTTTCTAGTTCGGCTTGCCCACCCACGAGTATTGCCACGCTGCGGAAATGTTCTGGAAATTGCCGCCATACCGGATGTAGGCGCCGTTGCTATAACTGAATTTCAGGGACTGGCGCCTGCTCAGGGGGATTGAGAAGGTGCCCCCGACGCGAGAGTTCCTGTTGGCCGTGAGGGGATTCTCTTTCCCATTCAGGCTGGTCGCGCCGCCAAACCAGAAATTGCCATCGAGCGACGCCCAGAGCCGGGGCCTCACGTCGTAGCTGAGATGTCCTTCAAAAGCGCCAATCGGATTTTGTGACTGAGTGAGAACGCCCGGGTTGAATTGATTGCGCGAAAAGAACTCCTGATTGGTGGTGAAAAACCATACGGCGCCATAGGTATCGAGCAACCAGTTTCCCCGGCGCCGAGATAAACCAATTTCCGGCTTGAATGCCCAGCGGTTGGTCCCAAAATTGATCAGCTTCGTCGGATCGTATTGGCCGGTTGGAGGCACCACCTTCAGACTGATACCCACAAGAGTCTTTTGCCGCCATTTGCTGAATTCTCGCAGGTCCATGGCCGGCCCGCCCTTCAGGTTCACAGAGAAGCGGAAGGCGGAAGCGAGTAAACCTGAGCGGCGCGTAGTCGTCTGGCTGCCGAATGCGTTTCCCTGAAAGTCTCCGACGCCATAGGGCAGAACCGCCAGGAAGTTGGCTGAACGCCCAAAGAAACGCAACGAATGCGCGAAACTCACGATCATCACATTCGCCGTGGCAGTCGCGTCCGTTATTGGAACTGCGCTATCAAAGATAAGATTTCCGCTGGAAAAGGAATAGATCACTGTCACTGCATTGGAATGCACAGGAGTAATGAGGTAGGCGCGGGGAGAAAGGTCCTGCGCCTGCGCTGCGCGATAAATACAAAACACGGTCACAGCCGTGCAAACGAGCTTGCAGAAAAATTGCACCTGGGATCCGAAGTCAACTCGCTCAAGCCAGACTGATCCCTATCGTCTCTTCTCGCGCAGGCACTGGAAGAAGTGATAACTCCAGGGCCCGAGATCCACGTACAAGCCGGGTGAGCACATTTCATCCCGGGCACGCTCGTAGGACGCGCCAGACAGCAGATCGATCAAGAACCACTTTGCCACTTTCGCATCGGTCCACCGGACCTGGATCCGCGCCTGGGAAGGAACGTCGCTGAAATTGACGATAATCAGGTAGCGCTCGTCCTCCTGCTCCCAGTTCCAGGCCAACAAGTTTTCAAAACTCGCATTATCCGGCCACCCCGTCCGATCACACAGTTTCCACTGGCCCTCGCGAAAAACCGGACGGTTGATGGCTTCCAGGAGCTTTGCATAAAAGGCTTGCAGTTCCAAATCCGGAGACTCGACGGGCCGCCTGCCCAGAAATACCGGTGGTCTCACCTTGCGTCCCTCAAACTGACCTTCGTAGAACATCTTTATTCCTGGAAGCGTGGCGGCGATCAAAGCGGCAGCCCGCTCCTTTGCCGGTGGAAAACTGGCAGCGGCGCGTGGTTCGTCGTGGTTCTCGATGAAACGGAGCAGCCTCCGCTGGTATGGCAGGTCCGCGCAAAGATGAAGACGAATGTTCTCTGCATTGCCGTGTTCCAAACGGTCGTAGAGCTTCTTGTCATAGCAAAAGTCGAAACCCTGCTGCTGGAGTTCCCATTCCTTGTCCCAGTAGGCTTCGGCAATGAAGATGAAGCCACGGTGCTTGTCTTTGACAGCAGGAATGACCTGGGTCCAATACTCCATTTCGGGCCGCGGTCCGGCGCGGCGGCCCCAGGTGCGCTCAAAGATCGGGTTGAGCATGAGCATGGCCATGTCACAGCGAATACCATCACATTGCTGGGCAATGCTCGATATCGTTTGAACCACAGCTTGTCGAAGTCCTGGATCGAAGGCGTTCAATTGCAGCACGTCCGGCCAGGCGGGAAAATAGGGATCGCGTCCGCAGGCGCAAACGTGTCCGTGCACCTCCAGGTACGAAGCCGGATCCTTCCTGAGGTCGTTGGCATTGCCCCGGACAAAATACTTCGGGTGCCTGCTCACCCAGGAATGATCGGGCGCTACGTGGTTGGGCACGAAATCCAGGATCAACTTCATGCCGCGCTTGGCAAGCTCGCGGCGGGCGGTGGCCAGGCCTTGAGGAGCTCCCAGATGCTCATCGACAACGTAACGCCGCACGCAATAGGGTGAGCCCACATTGTCTTCTGAATGGAAGTCAGGAAGTGCTCGCCGGAAGTCGCCCGCGAGATTGTTGTTTTGATTTGCGATAGCAATCCCCGCGGGACTTCGTTCCCACACACCCATGAACCAGACTGCATCGAAGCCATAACCGGCAATGGCGTCCCACTCAGTCGAAGGTACGGAACCCAGGTTAACGCTCTTTCCATATTTCCGGCGCAGATCAGAAAGCCACACCCAGGTATTGATTTCGTACAAGGTGGGGTTTTGGGGCCAGAAAGACACTCCAGCCGCTGGTGTGAAGGTTTCAACTAATGTTGCAGTCATAAGTGACCTCTCCTCTAATGCCCACGACCATCGAAGGCCGCGTATGGCTCAAAACGGGCCTTGAAACAACCGCTTTGTAGAAGACGATCGCATATGGCTCTCTGGTGGGGCCGTTAATCTCAACATTAAGTACTGATGGATGGCAGGAAAACTGTCACGAATTACAGTCAATCACTTAACCAGAAGAAAAAAAGAGAGTGACTGGGGTGTGTGCCGGAATAAATGTCCTTCATGCCTGGTGAAATCCAGCTACTCGTGCCAGAGATTCTGCGCGGCTGAGTGCTAAGATACTTTCATGATTGGCCGTCCGGAACTGAGCGAAGCTGCTCCGTATTATTTCGGCTACATCAACCGCGTTTCCAGTAACGACATCATCAGCGCCCTCGAAACTCAACTGGAAGAAACGCTTCCCTTCCTGCGCGGAATTTCTGAGGAAAAATCCCTGTATCGCTACGCTCCCGGTAAATGGAGCATTCGGGAGAGCTGGAGTCACGTAAACGATACCGAGCGCGTCTTTGTCTTCCGCGCGCTCTGGTTTGCTCGTGGTTTTGACGCTGCTCTGCCCAGTTTTGATCAGGAGATTGCAGTCAAGAGCGCCCAGGGTGATGCGGTTCCCTGGGCCAGCCATATTGAAGAATTTCGTGACATTCGCCTGGCCACGCTCGGGCTTTTCCGCAAATTACCCAAAGACGCGTGGATGCGAACCGGAACCGCCAGCGGCAATCCCTTCACCGTGAGGGCCTGCGCCTACGTTATCGCCGGGCATGTGGCACAC
>DATDNH010000381.1:0-39960 GCA_036518395.1 Candidatus Angelobacter sp.
AGTGCCGCAAAGTAGCGGCGATACGAATAGAACACTCCCAGCATCAGCGGCAGCACCAGCACCGGAAGCTGCCAGGCAACGCGGGAAGAAACTGCAATGACCAGCCCCGCCACACTCGCGCCGATAAGGAAATACGGATACGAGAGCTGGAACATCGTCACCCAGGCGCGCACAGGGTTCTTGCCTTCCGTCAGCCAGATGATAATCGCGACAGGAACAGAGTTGACCGCAAAATAACCAACCGTGACAAGGGCCAGCAGCAGCGGACGCGACTTGATGATCGATTCCAGCAGAGCCGAGTCATAGAGCAGCCGCGTCGCGCCTACCGCCAGGGCCATATTGCAGAAGTTAAACAACGTCTGCACCCAATTGAATTTCTTTCCCGCCGTCGGCACGCACTGCACCAGTGTTGACATGCAGCTTACGACCATTGCTTCCGCCGTGTTCATCTCTGCTACGGCAACCAGGATGAATGGCAGGTTCACCGACATGGTTCCAGTCACTCCTGGCAGCTTCACTTTCAGCCGCGCCGCAATGCAGGCCACGAGCAGGAAGGAGACAAAGCGCACTCGATTATCGGAACCAGCGTGCATCAGAGCATTGCCGAGCACGGCCAGTCCTGACAGTGCGATCAATGCGATGAATAAACGGGCTGGTTTAGAGGCCGGCATGTTAGTTTTCTCCGTCCTCCGACGTGCTCAGAGCGCTCATGCCGTCAATACCCCACACAATCGAGTCGCTCCAGATGATGCTGAATCCTGTTGTGGTGGCGTCACCCCAGACAATGGTGTCACCCCAGAGAATAGAGTTGCTCAGGACCGTGTTGCTGCCCCAAACGATCGTGTCACTCCAGATGATGGAGTTGTCCCAGACGATGCTGGTACCCCAGGTGATGGAGGTGCCGTTCACCAGGCTGACTTTTCCGGTGAGCGCATTGCGAACGGCCGTCGGCGAAGCGGTGCCGCCATTGGCAACGTCTGTGTTGCTCAACGCAGCGTCTACATCGAGATAACCGGCGCCAATCGTGAATACATCGTACTGCGAGAAATAACCGATGCCGAAAACGTCATAGCCCCAGCTTGATATCGGATAACCCTTCCACGCTGTTTTCAACATGCGCGCTTTCACGGTGTCCGGTGTCAGCGTAGGGTCCTTCTGGATCATCAAAGCCGCCGCGCCCGCTACATACGGAGTGGCCATGCTCGTGCCGCTCAGACGAAAGTATGCGGGGTTGCAGTTCAGCGTACAGAGCACAGGGCCAACATCAAGCGTTGGATAAGTCACAGCCAGCGTGCTGCCCGGAGCCAGAAGAGAAACAATGCGGTTGCCCGGGGCAACAACGTCCGGCTTCACAATATGGTCAATAAGGGTCGGACCTTTGGAGCTGTAGCTGGCCACTGTGTCGTCCAGGCGCGTTGCAGTGTCCTGGTCCTTGGTGGCGCCCACGGTAATCACGTTCGGGTCGTTTCCGGGCGCCTGGATGGTGCCATAACCCTGAGTGCCATGGCTGTTATCGCGGCCGTTGTTGCCGGCTGCTACTACCACCACAATTCCTGCTTTCCATGCGGCTTCTACTGCCTGGCACAAAGGATCCAGCGTATAGGATTCAAATACCGGACGCCCCAAAGAAAGATTGATCACGCGGATGTTATACGTGGGCTTGAGTTGAATGGCGCGCTGGATGGCGGCTATCACCTGACTGTCATTGCCTGCGCCCTGGCCATTCAGGACGCGCAGGTTGATGATGTTAGCATTCGGGGCAACGCCACGATACTCGTGCAGGTAGCCGCTCTGCGAGTCGTTGCCATTTCCGCCGATGATTCCCGCCACGTGCGTGCCGTGTCCGTAAGTGTCATTCGCACTGGCGTCGCCGGCGACAAAATTTTCGTTATAGACGATGCGCGAACCGGAAGCGCCCTGCAAGTCGTCATGATTGAAAACGCCGCTATCGATGACCGCAACGCCCACGCCCGAGCCGTCAAGCCCATACTGGACCCGGGCTACATCCACGGTGATGGCCGAAATTGCCGCTGCGTCTGACTGGTCAAAGCTGGGAGTATTCGGCCGGTCCGGCGTGACATAGGCGATGTCAGGATGGTTTTCCAGAAAAGCCAAAACCTTTACGGGAATCTGGTAGGCCGCCCCATTGATCTGCTCGAACTTGTTCTTCAGCCGGCCGCCCTGGGCTGCCAACATGGCAAAGTGTTTGGCCTGCATCGTGTCGCTGAACTGAATGATTACATCGACGGTGCCATCCGGGTTGACCGGAAAGCTTGCCAGGTCCGGCGCCAGCTTGCCATGCTGATTCCCATTGGGCGGCGCAGCAAATCCTGCCACAGACAACAGTAAGATAATCCCGCCAAGAAGAAGCAGGCGCAGCCAGGATGGCTTGCTGCATATCTCCGTGTTTGCGGTAAATCGTTGGTTGTTGTTTTTCATTATCTCGCTCCGTCAGTTTCTTGCCAGTGGGGACGAAAAACGATCAGGCACTCTTACGAACCCCACACCGCGGAAGCTGCAGTGCGAATAACATGCTGACCCTGCCTTGAACCAATACCGATTACGGCTAACGCCATCAGCGTCAGGCCAGCTACCACCATCCCAATCCTTATTCCTGAAGACATTGTGGTTACTTCCTCTCTGGGAAGAGGTATTTGCAATCGTTCAACCACCCCGAGCCAGAGTGTAACTTATTGTTTTTAAATGACTTATTTGTTTACGGTGATTATTCTGGCGGTGACACTTTGTCCGGCGGCAAGGGGCGATCCCGTCGCCATGAGCAACGTAAGTTATTTAATTTCTAGTACTTACAGGAGATGTCGGAAGGGGTGACATTCTGTCGCATGGCAAGAGGGCTAGGCTAATCGGAATCCTGGTAGCTGGAGATCCTCACCGCGACGCCGATGGCGGCGCCAGGCGAGCTCTGTTCAACCCTGATTACCTCACCTGAGCCACTGATGTTCTTGTCTCCGAGTTTCAGGCTGAAGTTGATACTCGACTGTAGAGTTGGTCTGAAATTGGAGTAAAAAAACATCCCGTTTTCGCTGATGTCCCGCAAAATCCCATGGGCTGTGCCGGCTTCGAACGTAACGGAGATCGGACAAACAATGAAGGACCGCGGGCTGGAACGCTGTGTAGTATGACTAAACGCCATAACGTTTACTCCATGCATATTTCGATCCAGAGCCAGCGGCATGCTGCATGAATGAGGCATGGGGACTGCCACTTTAGAAACCTTTAATGTTCAATGGGTTACAGAAAAGCGGATTTTCGCGTGTGTGTAAGGCTTACAGGAAAGGGGAAAAACTGCCCGAAACTGAATATGCATTCGAAAAGTGAGTAAGACCGCGCAAAACGCCAAAAATCTGAGCCAGGCTCAGTTTTGATTTAGTTTCGCCCTGGCGCGCTGGATGCGCTATGCGGCCATCTTTCCGCTTTTGGTCGCCGCAGTCGATTTCTTTAACCCCAACGCTATATCGCCCAACTCCAAAAGCCGGGCAGAAGTCGAGCGCTCCTGATCGTGTCGGTCCCAGGGGCGACTAACTTTAGGTCCTTTGAATGTCGAATTTGGATTAATCCAGACTTGCTCGTCCGGGTTTTTGCGCTTCTTCCCGGAACTCTTTTTCCCTTTCATCTCGGCGTCTCTCCCCCTGAAGCTCAAGATAATATATGGGCTCAACCGGAACCGAGAGTCCGAGATATCTGCGTTCTTCGGGCGTGAGTTCTCGCCCAAGATTCTTCTCAAACATCTCAGCCAATCGTTGCACTTTGTCCGCCGGCAGAGCGCCTTGCATGCTCACGAGCGATGAGAGATGCTGCGGAAAAGGTTGCCTCAACACCACCGAAGGGCGCGTACTGGGTCTTTGAAACACAGTGCCACCAAGCCGCAAAAATAGATGCGTTCGGCGCTGAATTGACTACGCGCAATTGCAGAAGATTTACGGCGCACCGTCAGCGGAAGACCAGCGGAAATATTCTCCCGCTCGTTGCATCGGCTGTGATTTGAAAGTCGTGAGCGGCGATCCTGACCCAAAGCACATCAGCACATCTTACGTTGAACGGCAAAACCTGGGCATGCGAATGGGGATGCGCCGTTTCACTCGCCTGACCAATGGCTTTTCAAAGAAAGTAGACAATCACAGGCACATGATTGCTCTGTATTTCCTGTACTACAACTTCGGGCGTGTGCATCAGACCTTGCGCGTGACTTCCGCGATGGAAGCTGGAATTTCTGACCACATTTGGAGTATTGAAGAAATCTGTGCTCTGCTGCCAGTTAAGAAGGCTGTATCCAGCACGAAAACAACGGAAAAGGAAATGATTTTGAAGGCGCTCAGCGTGGCGCAAGTTGGCAGAACCTAATCTTAGAGCTGAAGCGCTACACTTTTCAGGGATGAAATGACCAAGCGCATATTGTCTGTTTCCTATGATGACGTTTTGCTTGTGACACGTCAGATGCTCCTTGAGAAGAGCGGCTATGCGGTCACATCTGCTCTTGGTTTCACCAAAGCAGTAGAGTATTGCCAGCAGTCCAGCTTTGACCTTTTCATCCTTGGTCACTCAATCCCCGACGTTGACAAGCTGCATTTGATTAAGACATTCCGAGAGACCTGTCCTGCTCCGATACTCTCACTTGAACGCCTTGGCGAAGAAAGAATACCGTGCGACTTCCATACTTCACCGCACGACCCGCAGAAGTTTATCGAAGTGGTAGATGATATTCTGAGCGGAACAAAACGGACACAGCAACAGACAGTCTAACTCCCTGTGGAAGACGAAACTGACCCACTAACCAAACCGTCATCGGCTTGTAGACTGACCAAGGCTTCGCGTATACTCGCGGGAATGCACTAACCTGCCGAGTGCTTGCAAAGACTCACGACCTTCAAGCAGTGCGCCATTTCGATTTTCCGACAACCTGGTACTCTGGCCCGAACATTGAGGAGTATTTCGAGTGGACAAGAAGGTGGACGGCAAGTCTCACAAGCCTGGTGAAGTTGTCCCACAAACAGGCATTTACAAGATTTATCACGACCAACATCGGCTGATGCACGAAGCCGCGCTTCTGGAAAATACCTTTTTCCCCTGCTGCAAGAAATGCAGGAGCGCAGTTCGGTTTGTGCTGGCACGGCACCTACAAGCGAGATTTGTATTGCCTTTCCGATCTACGGAACTGCTGGAAGAATGCTGGAAACTCGGCATCGAGGAAAAGGCCGGATAAAACCTGGATAAAACCATCAGCATATCGGCCATTCAGCATACGTGGATCGGCAGCTCATATCTACCCTTTTCCACGCTGGCACATCACAAACCTTTTAATAAGCCGCTTGCAAACCTCGCCGCTCACGCTTTCTAATTTCTTTGATCTAACCACTGGCCCCGACTAGAGGTGAGTTTCCGGAGGAGGCCATGCACATATTCGCACAGGATCTGCGCCTCGCGCTTCGCCAACTATGGAAAGCGCCTGGTCTTTCCCTGACCGTGGTTCTCACCCTTGCCCTGGGGGTTGGCGCAACCGCCGCCATCTTCTCCCTGGTGGAAGGCGTGCTCCTGCGCCCACTTCCGTTCAATGATCCTGACCGCCTGGTTCTGGTGGGAGACCACCTCCGCGAAGGCCCGAATGTTTCTGTCACGCCACGCGAGATCGCCACCTACTCCAACGCAAGCAGCGCATTCTCCTCAATGGGCGGCTATATCAGGACCAGCTTTGAGCTTTCCGGGGGCGCAACTCCTGAAGAGGTTCCTGCCGCTCGTTTGACCGCCAGTGTGTTCCCGACGCTCGGCGTTCATCCGCTTCTTGGGCGTGTTTTCATTCAGCAGGAAGATGACGGCCATCAACCGGTCGCTGTGATCAGTTACGCCTTGTGGGTGAACAGGTTCGGCCGCGATGCCAGCGTTCTGGGCCGGTCGATCGATCTCAACCGCAAGACCTACTCAATCATCGGGGTGATGCCGCGCAACTTTGAATTTCCTCTGCAGCCCGGCCGGCTCAATCAGGTGCAGCTCTGGGTGCCGATGAGTCTGACCGCCGATGAGCTTTCCGACCAGAGTCTCGGGTTTTGGGGGTTCCAGTTGGTTGCCCGCCTCAAGGATGGCGTCACGGTACCGCAAGCGGTAAAGGATGCCGACCGCGTCGCGCAGCAGGTGATGCGCAATTTTCCACCCAGCATGTCTGCGTTGCACATTTGGGGTGACGCTGTGCTGCTGCGTGAGTCCCTCGTCGCCAGCGTCCGTCCATTGCTGCGGACGCTGCTGTTCGCGGTGGGAATCGTATTGCTGATTGCGTGCGCGAACGTAGCCGGGGTGCTGCTGGTGCGCGCTATCCGCCGCCGTCGGGAGTATGCAGTGCGGCTGGCTCTGGGTGCGCGCGCCGGCGTCATTATCCGCGAATCTCTGTTTCAGGGCCTGCTGCTTAGCGTGGCCGGCGGCCTGCTCGGCCTGGCACTTGCGGCCATTGCGATCCGTACGGCTCTCCATCTGCTGCCTGAATCCATGCCGCGCATCGACGCCATATTCATGGATTCAACCGTCGCCGGCTTTGGCCTGATTGTGGCTGTAATGAGCGGGGCGTTGTGCAGCCTTGTCCCAGCCTTCGCGGCGTTGCGAACCAATCTGATGGAAAGCCTGAAAGAAGAAGGGCGCACGGGCGCGGGCACATTAAGCCATACCTGGCTGCGGTCCGCACTCGTGGTGGCGGAAATAGCTGTGGCCCTGGTTTTGGTCACCGTCTCCGGCGCGTTCCTCCGCAGCTTCCAAAAAATGCGTGCCGTTGACCCAGGCTTCCGTCCCGACCATCTGCTCCTGGCGCACTATCGCTTGCCGGCGGCTGCTGGCTCCGTCGAGGCGTTCGACCACGAAGTCGTCGACCGGCTCTCTCACCAGCCCGGAATCATTACCGCAGGTCTGGCAAACGTGGTTCCCGCAGCATCGGGCGGTTCGCCGCAAGCTGCTTACACGGTGGAAGGCGTGTCGGCAGACCGGTGGAAGCTGAAATTTGCCGCCTTCACTTTGATCTATGGCGATTACTTCCGCGCCATGGGCACCCCCCTGCTTGAGGGTCGGACATTTACGCTGGACGATCGCTCGAACGCACCCCTGGTTGTGATTGTCAACCAGTCCATGGCAAGAAATTGCTGGCCGGGACAGAGCGCTATCGGCAAGCGCTTCCATGTAGGCAATCCTCAGAAAGGATACCCCTGGGCTACTGTGGTTGGCGTGGTTGCCGACACCAGGGATCCACGTGACCAACCCAGCATTGACCAGTGGTATATGCCGGCCCAGCAACCTCAAATCATCGGGCTGCCGGAGAAGTCCGCGGGCCTCGATAGTGCATACATCGCCATGCGTTCCGCGCTTCCGCCGGAACAGATGATTCAAACGCTGCGCTCAACCGTCGCCGGCATTGACCCTTTGCTCGCGCTCCAGCGGGTGCAGCCGATGGCGGACGCTCTTTCCAACGTGGAAGCGCCGCGCCGTTTCAACACGGACCTCATCACGGCTTTTGCCGCCGGCTCTCTCCTGCTCGCGATTACGGGAATCTATGCAGTGATGGCATTTTCCGTTTCACTGCGCACCCAGGAGATCGCCATTCGCATGGCCCTGGGTTCACAGCGTAGCGGAATTGCAAGACTTGTCCTGAGTTCGGGCGCGAAGCTGGCGCTGCTCGGCTGCATACTGGGTGTGGTTGGTTCACTGGCGGCCTCGCGCATTTTGAGTTCGTTTCTCTTCCAGGTCAGCGCGACTGACCCGCTGATCTATCTGGCGGGTGTCTTGATCATGATGTTGGTAACGCTAGTAGCATCGGCGCTTCCTGCCACACGCGCCGCCTCCACCAATCCAATCGTGGCACTACGATCGATGTAGTGGATAATCAAGTGGCAGGATGTGAGCGATGAGGGGCCATTGATTCCTGCATTAAGAATACCCACGAGTGAGTCACAAAATTGTAAATTCCCGCCCATATCACTTCCGCAATTGTTGCAGGGCCACTTATAATCCCAACGACTATGGACATGCACAGCATTCTCAACCAACTTAAACACCAGCGCGACTCGATCAGTGCCGCTCTTGCCGCGCTGGAAGGAACAAAAACCGGAAACGGAAGACGCCACTCCCGCTACAAATCAAATGCCATTAAACCAAAACGCACTCTGAATGCGGCCGCAAGGAAACGCATCTCAGAAGCGGCGAAAGCGCGCTGGGCAAAAGCGAAGAAGGCCGGCAGAAACAGGCTTTGACAGCTGTTGCTCGAATGAAAGCAAGGTTCCGGCATCGAACCCCGCCCATAAGGCCGTGCTTCATGGCTTAACTCTTCTCTGCACCCGATCTTCTCCGGCCTTGGAGATTGTGTGCATTCTTACACGGCCTAAGTAGCTGCCCTGACTGGTTTTATCGGAAAGTGACAGCACTTTGACGCTACCCTCTTCCCAAAGCACCTGACCCATGTAATTCTGGCCATGGCTCGCACCTTGAACCGTTCTGCGGGCGTCCGTCGGGGTCCCCGACGCGCGTATGCTTTTGGCGCGTGGCGGGGTGATCGTCTGAGTCCACAGAGCCTGCCCTGAGCGCAGCCGAATGGGCGGAATCCCGGCTCGTCGTAGATCAACGTGTGAACCAAGTCGCCCCAGGGCGACCGCACTCCTCTTTTAGGAGTGCGCCACGATCTTTGACAACTGAATAGAAACGTGTGGCGCCGCCGCTCTCGGCGGTGAGGTGTCGCAGGAAAAAGTGTGTTCTTGCGCTGGCCCCCAACCAGCGCAAGGACTTGAGCGCGACACGTGTGTTCAAACTTGAGGTGACCAGAGGCTTGGCCCATGATCGCGGTTCCCCGCGTGATGGAAACCGATTCCGCGATAAATCCGGGACGAACTTACTTCCCGAATCTTCAAGCAGTTACACAGAAACATCGCGGAATCGCGGATTTGACCCCATGTTTTTTCCTCTGCGGATTAAGTTCGTTAGGAATCAACGAATCTTATGCCAAAGGGCCAAAGGCTCAGGGCCAAGGGTTCAGTTTTGATCAATGTTTATGCGCCTGGTATCAACCTATCAACCGCTCGCACAGGTTCAGAACTGACACTTTTACCCAACATTCATCGGCGGCAATCAGCGGATCACCGGCCGAGGTTTGTGGGTTGCAGTGGGGGTTACTAGAAGCTAGTAGCTAGAAGCTGATTTTCATCAATGTTTACGCGGCTTGTGGCGCTGTTACGCATGCCCGCACGCGTCCTGAAATTGACACTTTTAGCCCACATTTGTCTGCGGCAATCAGCGTCATCAGCGGCGAGATGTGCCTTTGCTATGGCCTCTTGCCTAGCCTGTTGCCTAGAGTCTTTACCTGTCTGTTCACGAACCCCAGACTGCCGAACCGATTGCACTGATGATGCTATGTGCCTGATGCGACAAAAAGAGGAACCCCGCAGCGATGGCCAGCGCCAGCCCCACAGCGAAAATTACCCTGGTCTTGCTCATAACTGCTCACCTCCGCAAGGAAATTATTTGCAACTCGAGAGCCAAGGGCACCTTTTCCAATCAACTTTATTTTTTTCAATAGTTTACAAGCGTGCAGCAGGCTGCCGGTGGTGACAATCTGTCCAAATGGGCAGGCCGGTGAGAGCAATAACTCCTTTGTTTGTAGCCATTTGGCAGGAAATCCCCTTCAAGCGACATTCTGTCAAGGGAAGCAACGCCTGCAATCAGGTGTACCTGGTTAAAGGGAAAGCGCCTTCGGCTCATCTGCCCGATCTGTGCTAAAGCTGGTTTGCTGTGGCCGGTTGCCTTGGGATTGGGTGACTGCGCGGACCGGTTCAATCACGGTCACGTTGCTGCTCGTGTGGTTCGCCACATAGACTTTGCCGGTCACTGGGTTGACTGCCAGCGTGCTGGAGCTGTGTCCGGCGCCCACTGTAGTGACACTATTTGTGGCTCCATCAATTACGGTCACGCTGTCGCCTTGCCCATTGGCTACGTAGGTCAGATTATTTCTGGCGTCCACCGCCACGGCTATGGGACCCCTGCCAGCAGGCACACTGGTCGTGCCATTTGAAGCACCATCAATCACGGTAACGATGTCGCTGGAAAGATTCGCAACATAGATTCGATTGGTAGCCGGGTTGACGGCAATCGCGATAGGGTGGTTCGCCGCCTGCACGGCGGCTGTTGTATAGGTCGCGCCGTCAATTACTGTTACGTTATCGCTCTCGTAATTAGTGACGTAGATTTTGTTGGCGACGGGATTCACGCACACTGCATGAGGTTCAGTTCCAGCACCAATTGTGCTGGCTTTGTTGGTGATTCCATCGATTACCGTTACGTTATTGCTCTTCTGATTGGTGATGTAGATTTTGTTGGTCACCTCGTTCACGGCCACGGCAAATGGCCCCACTCCTGCGGGGATGGAGGCGACCACACGGTTTGTTGTGCCATCGATCACCGCAACGCTCCTGGTGGCCGTTGCCGCCACGTAAATTCTGTGGGTCGTCGTGTTTACAGCGATGCCATAGGGGTGGCCTTCCACCGGAATAGTCGTGGTCCGATTGGTTGCGCCATCTATGACGGTGAGGTTGTTGAGGGTGTAATTGGTAACGTAGACCTTGTCGGCTACGGGATCGATGGCCGTCATGACATTGGGCGCTGTTTTTAGAGCGATGGTGCTCGTCTGATTTGTGGCTCCATCGATCACCGTCATCTGATCAACGCCCGGATGTGCAACGTAGATCTTGTTGGTCAGCGGATTCACTTGAGGCACTTCGGGCAAAGCGCCGGTGGCTATGGTCTTTGCGGGTTTGCCGGCGCCATCAATCACTCTGACTTCGCCCGTATGGGGGGTAAGAACATAAATCCGGTTGGTGATGGAATTAACAGCCAAAGTCAGCGTCTCTTCTCCTCCTGTCGTGACTACTGTGGTTGCATGGGTGCCGCCGTCGATCTCAGTAACTGCTGCGCTGGTTGCGGCGTAGATTTTGTTGGTTTGCGTGTTTATCGCCAGGGCCGAGGGAAAATCAACGCTGATCACGCTACTGGTTTTCGTCGTGGCGTCAAATTCCATGACGTTCCTGGACATCAGGTTTGCGACATATACCTTGTTCGTCACCGGATTTACCGCGAGGGTATGAGCAAAACCTCTGGCATCAACGGAGCTGGCGACGTTCGTCTCTCCGTCGATAACAGAGATGGTGCCGTCCTGATTGGAAACGTAGATTTTATTCGTGGCGGAGTTGACTGCGAGCGCCCTGGGACTGGCGCCCACCCGGACCGCAGTAGTGGCATTCGTCGCTCCATCGATGACTGTCACTTCGTTTTCGCCGGAAGTGACGACGTAAATCCTGTTGGTCTCAGGATTGATTGCCAGATCAAAAGGAGAACTCTTGAATTTGATATCAGCGGGAATTGCTTTATTGGTGACGCCGTCAATGATCGTAAGGTCCTGACTTGTTCGATTCAGAACGTAGATCCGGTTGGTCGCGGAATTGACGGCCAACGCCGAAGGACCATCCCCGGCGCTTACCCAGGCGGCCCTGTTTGTAGCGCCGTCAATCACGCTCACACCTCTGCTGTTGGAATTGGCCACGTAGATTTTGTTGGTGAGAGTGTTCAACGCCAGAGCGTGAGGCTCTATTCCGGCAAGGATCGTTGTGGTTTGGTTCGTCGCGCCATCAATTACAGTTACCGTGCCGCTGGTGCTGTTGGCTACATAGATTTTGTTGGTAACGGAATTTACGACGATGGCTTCCGGACCCTTGCCCGTAGTGACCGCCGCAATTACGGTTTGGCTGACGGCTGCTTGGGGCAGGCACAACCAACAGCATCCGGTTAGGAACAGAATAGATGCAAATGACGGTGAAGGAGGCGGCATGGCGTTGATGTTTTAGGCAATTAGTGTAAACCGTTACAGGAACAGCGGCAGGTGCGAATTCCCTAAGACAGCGTGGACGGAGCGACATTATGGGATGGGGATTCTTCTCCGCGTCCTCATCCCGGCTGCGCCGGGACTCGGCCTTGCTCAGAATGACAAGGGTTCGGGTGCGATCGTCCTCGAGCTAAAATTTTCGAATTCATTCGCGAACAATGCGGGCTAGTTACTGGCTTCGAGCTAAGGCGTGTTCCGCATTGCCTGGCTGGGACGAACTACTCACGTCAAAGGCGGGACGCGAGGGCAGCGCCGCTACGAGTTTGGCGGTAAAGGGGTGAACTGGATGAACAAAGATGTTGTACGGCGTGTCGCATTCCACAATTTCGCCGCCGTTGATAATCGCGATGCGATGGCACAACGATGACGCGAAAAGCAGGTCATGGGAGATAAAAAGAATGCTCATGCCCAATTTTCGATTCAGATCGGAGAACAGGGCGAGTATTTCCGACTGTGTGATGGCGTCGAGTGCGCTGGTAGGCTCATCCGCAATCAGCAGTGACGGCCGATGCAGGATGGCCATGGCGATCAGTACTCGCTGCGCCTGCCCTACGCTGATCTCGGATGGATAGCGGCGTAGGAACTCATCGGTCGAGGGCAGACTCACGTTCTCCAGGCTGCGCAATACAGCGTCGTGGCACTCTTCGCGCGTGCCGGCCTGGTGCAACTTCCACGCCTCCGAAAGTTGCGTTCCGATTCGCAGCGCCGGGTTCAGCGACGACAGCGCGCTTTGCGGGACAAAAGCGATTTCCTTCCCCCGCAATTTCAACCATTGCTTTTCCTTCAGCTCCAGAAGTTCGCAGCCATTGAAGAGAATCGAGCCCGAAGCCACGCCGCCCTTCATGCCCAGCAATCCCAGAATGGCGAGCGCAAGTGAGCTTTTACCGCAGCCGCTGTGTCCGACAAGCCCCAGAATTTCGCCGGAGTTTAAGTCCAAACGCAGGGCGCGGAGAACGGGCTTCTGTTTGTATGAAATAGAGACATTGGCCGACAACAGATGCATAGTCAATTGGCCTTTGGCCCAAAGCCGTGGGCCCATAAGTGAAACAACTTTTTGCGTCTCCGACGCGCGCAAGCAGCTAGAAGCTAGCAGCCGTCTTATTTCAGTGCCAGCTCCTCCACGTTCCAGAAAGTCTGCGGACGCAGAGGGCTGGGCTGGGCGTTCCTGACGCTGGCGGCTATCGCTACCAGTGAGTCTTTATTCACCAGGTAAATGAAGGGCTCTTGTTCCCAGGCGATTTCCTGCACACGGTCCCAGGACTGCTTGCGTTTGTGCTCGTCGCCGGAGGAGGCGAGCGCGCGCATGAGTTTGTCGATTTCCGTCTCCCATGCCGTTGCCGGCGATTTCTGGCTGGGGTTCCATTGATGATTTTCTGCCGAACTGAGCCAGATATTCATTTGCGAATTGGGATCGAGATCGCTATTCACGCCGCCGAGCAGGCAAGCCTCGTAGTTAAACTTCTGTGTAATGCGTTCAATGATGCTGGGAAAGTCCAGCGTGGCGATGTTTACCTTGATTCCAATTTTCTTCAGGTCCTGCTGGATCATGGTGGCCATGCTTTCGCGCGCGGGATTGCCGGCATTGGTGATGATGGAAAATTCCACTTGATTGCCGCTCTTGTCGCGCAGCACGCCATCCTGCAAATGAAACCCGTCCTGCTGTAGACGACGCAGCGCCGAGGCAGTGTCATAAGGATGCGGTTTTAATTTTTCGTTGAACCAGAATTTGTTGGCGGGAGAGATGATCCCGATGGCCGGAGCCGCGTGTCCGCGATACACGATGCGAGCGATGTCTTCACGGCTGATGGCCTCAGAAACTGCGCGGCGAAAGTTTGTCGAGGTAAACCATGCCAGCTTGTAAGCCGGGAGGGGAGCGGTAGGCGCCTGATTAAACCAGAGTTGCTCGGTGTCGGCCGAGGGGCCAACGTCCCGCACCAGCGAGCGGTCCTGCGTAGAAAACTTTTCGTAGATGGCAGGCGAGACCGCGTTGATGAGATGAATCTCGCCCCGGCGGAAGCGCAGCGCCTCAATTTCACGGTTCTGCTCGATTTCCAGACGTACAGAATCCAGATAAGGCAACTGCCGTCCGCTGGAATCTTTTTTCCAGTAGTATGGATTGCGTTTGAGCAGAATGTAAGAACCGGGCTTGTGGTCGGCTATATAAAACGGGCCCAGCGCTGCCATCTCTTTCTGCGGAGAAACGGACGAAAGAATTGAAACCGTATCAAACAGGTTCACCAGATTGGCCACGGGAGCAGGAAAAGTAATTTCCACGATTGACGGCGAGATCACGCGCGTCAGGACCTTGCCCTCGCTGGAGCGGAAGGCGTCGCCGGTGGCGGTGTGCAGCGCGGGATCCATCAAGCGCTCCATGGTGTAAGCCACGTCAGCGGCGGAAAATGGAGTGCCATCTGAATAGCGCGCGCCTTCACGCAATGTGAAGCGGATGCGCTTGCCGGCGTCCAGTACCTTCCATTGGGTAGCGAGTTCGGGCTGCGGCTTCTGGGTCACACGATTCATGCGCACCAGGACGCCGCCGGTGAGGTAGCGGACAGATTCCGACTCGTTGTCCTGCACCAGTAAGGGATTCAATGTTTTCGGCTCGGCGTTGAGGCACAGCCGCAGTTCGCCTCCCTGGGCCAGCGCGACAGACGAGGTGCTCGCCAGGATCAGAAGCAACAACCAAGTACGCCAGGCTGCTGCTGACCCGGCAATGAAACGGAATTGTGGCCTCATGCGCGCACCTCCTGCTTGTTGATCAGGGTTTGGAAGCTGCTTACTACCACAATGAGAACAATGAGAGGGACGAATTGCCAAGGTTCCGGACGTAACGTAACCACATGTTGCAACTCACGTAGAAGGGTTCCCAGGGAAGGCAGCGGTTCAGAAACACCGAGTCCCAGGACTCCCAGATTGGCCTCGGCAATGATGAAGACTGGCAAAGAGATCCAGAACTGGGCCAGCAGCGTTCCGCGCAGATTGGGAAGCATATGCAGGCGAATAAGTTTGAGTCCGGAGAATCCGGTCGCGCGTGCCATCCAGACAAATTCGGATTTCATCATGTCCCTGGCGCCGGCGCAGATCACCCGGGCCGAGGCTGCCCAACCGAGAAGGCCAAGCAGCGTGAACGTAACCACCACAGAAGTTTCAGGCGAGATGTTCAGAGGCAGAACGGCGCGAACGGTGATAAGCACGAAAATCCAGGGAACGCACAGGAAGACGTCCGCCACCAGCATGAGGCAGCGCTCCACCCATCCGCCCCAATAACCGGCGATGCCACCGATCAAGGCAGCCAGCACCGTGGCCAGAGCTGCGGCAAGCGGCGCCAGCAACAGCGAGACGCGCATGCCGTAAAGCACGCGCGCCAGGCGATCGCGCCCCAGATCATCTGTGCCCAGCCAGTGCTGGGCTGAGGGCGGAGCATCTGGCGATTCGCGGAATTGATGTTCGTAGCCCGCGGGCGCAATGTAGTTGGCGCCCAGCGCAGCCAGGGCTGCAACAAGCAGCAGAACAATGGCGAGGATGCGCAGAATTTTCATGCGCTCCTCGGAGTAAAGCGCCGGCGCGCCGCGTCTGACAGCATTGTGGCGCACACAGTCGCGAAGGCGACTACCAGCGTGAGATTCACCAGCAGTGGCAAGTCACGGGATTGGGCAGCCTGCCAGGCAAGCTGGCCGATGCCGGGAACATCGCAGATCACTTCAATAGGCAGAAGAACGCCGATGGCGATGCTGATGGAAACGCCCACCAGCGCAAGCAGTTGCGGCAACACCGACGGCGCAACATGCCAGCCGAGCACCCGCCATCGGCCCGCGCCTTTGGCCCGCGCCACCAGCACGTGCGGCAGCCCATAGCTCTGCTGCAACAGGTTGTGGCAATAGCGATAGATTTTAGGAAAGACCAGCAGCGCCGCGGCCAATTCGGCGGGCAGCCGCAGCAACACAAACACCAACGCCAGCACTGCCGCAGGAGTTGATATGAATGCGCCGCTCAAACCTTCGCTGATGAACGTGAGGGCGCGGGAATTAGCAACTTGCGTCACTACGCCGAGACTCAATCCCAAGGCCCACGCCAGAGCGAGCGCAAGCACAATGTTGCGGAGGGTTACCGGAAGGCGTTCGCGCAAGAGATCGCGCACCGGCTGGTTCAATGATTGAGAAACTCCAAGGTCTCCGCGCACCAGGGCGGAAACATAGTGGCCGTAGTAGCGCGCGATATCGGAGTCGGCGAGCCTGGCCTGCCGGATGGCGTGGATGCTCTGCGCGGAGAGACTGCTATTGAGTTCCTGTTCGTCTGAACCAAATCCGGGAGCAACGCGCATCAGGACGGCACCCAGCAGGCTGGCAAGCAGCATAATGGCCAGCAGCCGGGCGAGCGCGACGGAAAGGGAGCGCAGCACTAGGGCACCAGCGTGTTCAGCAGCGGAAGGGTGGCCACGCGGCCCATTGCATTCAGCGGCTTGCGATTCTGCTCCTGCTTCTGCGTGTACATGCGGCGATCCGCCTCAGCCAGAAGCTTCTCGGCATCGGTGCCGTCGTCGGGATAGAAGGCGAACCCGACGCTGACGGAGAGCAGGTCTTCTCCGCAAATCTCGCGTCCGGCCATGTTGGCCAATTCGTTCAGGCAGATGCCGCGAATCTGGGCGGCTGAGCTGCTCAGCCCGGGAGCTACAAGCACAAATTCGTCGCCTCCCATCCGGGCTACATAGTCGTATTCACGGCAGGATCCCTGCAGGCTCTTGGAGAAGTGCCGCAAGATGCGATTTCCTTCCAGGTGGCCGAAGCGATCGTTGATCTGTTTGAAGCCGTCGAGGTCGCAGACCATCACGGCCAGCGAGCTATTCAGGCGGCGGCAGCGCGCAAGCTCGCGATCCAGGTGCAGGAAGAGAGAACGTGCATTGGGCAGTTCTGTGAGATAGTCGGTTGTGGCTGAGTTCTCCGCCTGCTGAAAGGCCAGAGCGTTTTCCAAGGATAGAGCGACCTTGGAGCTGATCGCCAGCAGAATGCGCCGATGGTCGGCGCTGTAGGCGTCGCGTTCCCCATGGTAAAGCGTCAGCACACCGACAACGCCCTGCAATCCTTCGAGCGGAACCGCAATAGCAGAGCGCAGGACGTTGCCCTTGGCAGGATCGATCAACAGTCCAGGTTCTGCGGAAGGCAATCCGTTCACCAGCGCTCTACGGTTCTGCGCCACCCATCCTGAAACACCTTCGCCCAGCCGGATACGCAGTGAGGCCAGCTGGCGGAAATTGTCGCCAGTGGCGAACTCCGGCACCAGTTCGTCACCACGCAAAATGTAGGTGACGATGGAGTCATAGGGAACCAGGCGCTTGAGGCGGACGCTCAGCATGGAAAGCGTTTCGCTGAGGCTCAACGAGTTACCCAAAGCATGGCTCAATTCAAACAGGGTCTGCGCCTCCTGGCGGGCCGCGGCGATGGAGGAAAGAAACGCTGTGTTGGCCGGCGCACCCTCCGGCTGTACTGGCACATCGAAGCCGCTGGCTGGCGCCTTGCCGCGCTCCACTTTCAGACTCGTCGAAAGCTTTCCACGATCTTCCTGCTCAGAGTTGGAATTGACAATCGCTTCCAGTTCCTTGTAATGCGTTTGCAGCAAGTCAACTACTTTTGGATCGTAAGCTTTGCCGGACAATTGGGCGACGCGCTCCATGGCTTCATCCAGCGGCAGCGCTGCGCGGTATGACCGGTCAGTAGCCAGCGCGTCCAAACAGTCGACGGCGGAAAGAATGCGCGCACCGATGGGGATCTCTTCACCTTTGAGGCCATCGGGGTAGCCGGTGCCATCCCATCGTTCATGATGAGAGCGAACAATCGGGACCACGGGATAAGGGAATTGCACGCGCTCCAGAATCTCCGCACCCACAATGGGGTGGATCTTCATCTTTTCAAATTCTTCATGGGTCAGCCGGCCCGGCTTGGAAATGATGTGTTCGGGCACGGCCAGTTTGCCAATGTCGTGGAGCAAGGCGGCGGCTCGCAGAGCTTCCAACTCCGTCGGTGAGACATTCAGGAGCTTGGCCAGTTCGATGGCGTAAATACGCACGCGGCAAAGATGATCATGCGTAGTCTGGTCTTTGGCCTCAATAGCCAGGGCAAGCGCCTCGATGGTGCGAAGGTGCAACCCGGCCATGTCTTCAACGTGGCTTTTTTCGTTCTGGAGCTTGCTTACATAAAGCCGGTAGGAACGGTAGATCACAAACATTGCCGGCAGAGCCAGAAGAGTGGTCTGCCAGTTCAGTCTCTGGTTGACCCAGCCAACCAGGCCGGCAACTGCGGCGCCGGCTAGATAGTACGGAAGCGACCAGAAGTAGCAGTCGGCCCACACTTTGCGCAAAGACTTGCCTTCGGTCAGGCAAATAATGGTGGCCACTGGCAGCGTGTTGAACAGGAAATATGTGCATCCGGCAAGCAGCAATAACAGCGCGCCGTTCAGATGAAAGTGTGTGTACAGCGGACCGTGATAAACAAAGTAGGCTGCCCAGATTGCGAAAGCGGCACTGCATACGTTGAACAGCACCTGTTCCGGGCGCGGCCACTTGTTACGTCTGGCAAAGCACTGCACCACGATGGCGGCGCACCCAACGAATAGGGTTTCACTCAAGCTCAACTCGACAATACAAATAAGGATAAAAAGGAAGCTGACGGAGATGGTGCCGGTTATTTCCGGCAGGCTGACGCGCAGGCGTGACGCCAGCAGGGCAATCAGGGAGTACGCAATGAACTTAGGCACATCTTCGACTCGCCAGGTCCAGCCGTAAGCCATAATGGCCACGCCGACAACGCAAACGAGCGACAAAAATAGCCAGGCTGCTTTGGGCATACCCACCCTCTCCGCGCAGGTACACGGCAAACCGGGGGCCAAAAGTACAGGGACGATGGACAAACGTAACGTATTCATTTCTCAGCACTTGGCATTAAGCTTTTCCTGCTCAAGGTTTTCAGGAATGAAAACTGCGACACTTTGTCACTCAATCAGTGCTCAGGCTGAGTCAGATTGTCACAAGCTCGGGATCATCGGGTGCTCTAAACTCCGTGAAGGCATCAGGTTCAGGTGAGGCCGCGACATTTATGACCATGACAAAAGTAATGGAACTTTCGATAGTCGTGCTTGCCTGGTGAGTGGAAGTGCCGCATGATTAGCGGGTCCGCATAGTTGTTCCCCCGTTGCCAATGTTGTAACAACATTGCCTGGACCGCGAAAAAAGGAGACAGGGTGCCAGCCACGCCCCAAAATTCGTGGGCCGGCGACGGTTTCATTGCTCGCAGCGATGCTCTGAAGCGAGTGTTGAAGCTCATGGAGCAGGTATCGCGCCATCCGGCAGCCGTCTTGATTGTGGGCGAGACCGGGACGGGTAAAGAGATGATTGCGCGGGCCATCCACGCCCATTCGTTGCGCTGTAATCAACCCTGGATTGACGTCAATTGCGCCGCCATTCCCGAGCATCTGGTAGAAAGCGAACTTTTTGGCTACGAAAAGGGCGCCTTCAGCGGGGCCGATGCGCTGAAGCCCGGACTCTTCGAACTGGCCGACAAGGGAACTTTGATGCTGGACGAGATCGGCGATCTGGATCTAAAGATCCAGGTCAAACTTCTGCGCGTATTGGATGGAGTTCCTTATTACAGGCTGGGTGGCAGCAAGAAGGTGCATGTAGACGTGCGCGTGGTGGCCGCGACCAATCAGGACCTGGAAGAACTGGTGCGTGCAGGAAAGTTTCGCGGCGATCTCTATCACCGGCTGGCGCAATTCAAGCTGGAAGTCCCGCCGCTACGCGAGAGGACGGAAGACCTCTTGGGTATCGCCGAGCACTTGTTGCACCAGCATCACCCGGAATCGCGTTTCAGCTCAGATGCCATTACTGCGATGCTGTCCTATCGCTGGCCGGGGAATGTGCGTGAACTGAAGAATGCGATTTTCCATGCGGTGATGTGCGCCAAGGAGCCGCAGAAGGAGATCACGGCGGCAGACTTGCGGCTTGTAGAGACTGCATCCACGAACGGACAGGCGCCGCTGAATGGCGATCTGAACCAGGTAGAAAAGCAGATGATCTTCCAGGCGCTGGAAAAATTTGGCGGCAACCAGGGTAAGGCGGCGCAGTCGCTGGGTATCTCCCGCCGCACGTTGATCCGTAAACTCAAGGCTTATCGTGAGAACGACCCCGCCGGCCAGGGTGATCCTCTCAGCTCAGAACATGAACGTTACTATCGCGCCCAGATGACCATGCCGGTCACGATCAAGTGCGCCGGCGAGGAACTGGAGGCGACTTTGTTGAATCTGAGTGCCGGAGGCGCAGCGATTTCGACAGACAAGCTGCTCAGCTTTGGCTTACCTGCATCTTTTCGTATGGTGCTGCCGGATACGGAAGAAGAGGTTGAATTCTCCGGCCGCATCGCATGGTCAAACAGCGAAGGCCAGCACGGCATTCAATTCGGCGAACTGCCAACCAACGTTCGCACTCATCTCTCGCGCTGGCTCAATTCGCAGATGAAGAAAGACGAGACAGTCGTTTCGATTAACGCCTAATCAGGGCTTGGCACTGGTAACCATCCGATTGCGAACTTGATTCGCACTTCCCGAAAGCTTCTGCTGAAATTCTGCAAATCGCCGGGCAATGAACGCCTGCCGTTGCTGTACACTGCTTCGCGATGAAACTCCGATTGCTTCTGCTCTCCGTAATTTTTCTTGCACTCTCGTCTTTTGGCCAATCTCGTCCTCAGCCCGATCCGGCGCTGGTCGCCAGGCGCGAGGCGACGGAAAAAGAGCTCGAGTCCATCGCCATCATCGAGCGCAGAGTCATGGTGGCTATGCGTGACGGCAAACGCATGGCCGCCGACATCTATCGCCCAAAGGATGAGTCGAAAAAATATCCCATCATCTTCAGCCGCACGCCCTACAACTTCAATTACTGGGACGTGCGCAACGGCACCTATGCTGACATGACCACCCCACTCGAGGCTGTCAAACGCGGCTACGCCTACGTGGTCATGAATGAGCGCGGCCACTTCTTCTCTGAAGGCGATTACGACATTCTGGGCCCGCCGCTCACCGATGGCGTTGACGCCATTACCTGGCTCACTACGCGTCCCTGGTCCAGCGGCAAGCTGGGGACGATCGGCTGCTCATCAACCGCTGAGTGGCAGCTCGCGGTTGCGGCGCAGGGCATTCCCGGGTACACAACATTTATCCCGCAGGGATTCGGGGCCGGTGTAGGACGTGTGCTCCCGTATTGGGAGCAGGGCAATTGGTATCGCGGGGGCGCCGTGCAGATGCTCTTCATTGCCTGGCTTTACGGCGAGCAGAACCAGGTACGCCCGATGTTCCCATCCGACACTTCGCAGGAAGACCTCATTCGCGTTTCGAAGTCATTCGACCTTGCCCAGCAGCTTCCTCCCGTTGATTGGTCGAAGGCACTTGCCCATCTTCCGGAAAAAGACATCATTAAAGCCGTCGACGGCCCGCACGGAATCTTCGCCGACCACATGCCGGTTGCGACCGGAGGCGCCATGATCGAGCGTGCGCCCAACGATTCCGCGTGGTACAAGGGCGGCCTCTGGAACGACAGCATGAAGATCGTAATACCGGGATTCTGGTTTATGTCCTGGTATGACGTTTCCGTAGGGCCGAATCTCGCGGCCTACAACTTCGTACGCCGCACCGCGCCCAGGGAGATTGCCGACCAGCAGTACGCCGTAATCGCGCCCACGCTGCACTGCGCCTATAAGCGCGCGACGGAAGATACCGTGGTCGGCCAGCGCCACATGGGCGACGCGCGCCTCAACTATGACGAGCTGACTTACGGGTGGTTCGATCACTTTCTGAAAGGCGAAGACAATCACCTGGTCGAGAAGATGCCACGCGTGCGCTATTACACCATGGGGCTGAACAAATGGCAGAGCTCAGACACCTGGCCGCCGCAAGGCGCGCAGCCGATGACTCTCTATCTCGGGAGCGGCGGCAAGGCCAACACGCTCAACGGCGATGGCACTCTGACATCGCCGGGGCCTCCGCGCGCCGACGCCCCCGACCAGTTCATTTACGATCCCGCGAATCCCGTGCCCTCCTATGGCGGGAACGTCTGTTGTACCGGAAATGCTGTCAGCGGTGGAGCATTCGATCAGCGCAAGATGGAAGAGCGCACCGACATTCTGGTCTACACGAGCGAGCCGCTGAAGGAGCCCCTTGAGGTCAGCGGCCCGATTGAGGCCACACTTTACGTCTCGTCTGATGTGAAGGACACAGACGTGACCATCAAGCTGATCGACGTGCTTCCCGATGGCACGGCCTACAACCTGGATGAAACCATCCAGCGTCTGCGCTATCGTGAGGGTTACGACCGGGCTCCGGTGTGGATGGAAAATGGCAAGGTGTACAAAGTCGCTCTGCAACCGATGAACACCAGCAACTACTTCGACGTGGGTCATCGTATCCGCATCGAGGTCTCCGGCAGCAACTTCCCACGCTTCGACCGTAATATGAACACTGGCGGCCACAATTACGACGAAGACCACGGCGTGGTGGCGCATACAGGAATCCATCATTCGAGGCAGTACCCCTCGGCGATCACGCTGAGCGTTGTGAAGCGGAAGGAGGCCAAATAGCGCCCACCAGGCACCGCATCCTTCGACTTGCAGGCGTACAATTCTCAGTTTCGTTTACTGTAATAACCCAGGGAGTTCTGTCACTTTGATCCCTTCCGGAAAACCCGAGCTTGACGCGGTTTTATCGCTGGATGAGTTTGAAGCGCTGGCAAAGCCACGAATGTCTGCCATGGCGTATGCGTACGTGACTGGCGGTGCGGCGGATGAACTTACGCTGTGCGCCAATTGTGACGAATGGAAACGGATTCGGCTGGCGCCCAGAGTCCTGGTGGACGTTTCAGAACTTGATTTGCGCACTGAAATTCTTGGTCAGCAATTTGAAATGCCCATCCTGCTCGCTCCGGCAGCGTTCCATCGGCTCTGCGATAAAGAAGGAGAACTGGCGACCGTTGCGGGCGCGAATCAGGCAGGCGCGAGCGTGGTGCTCAGCTCATTCTCGACTGTTGCCGTGGAAGGGGTCACCGCGGCGGCAAAGTATCCGGTGTGGTTCCAGTTGTATTTTCAGGAGGACAGGGGATTGACGGCGGAGATGGTGCGGCGCGCTGAAGCTGCCGGATGCAAAGGGCTCTGCATCACTGTGGATACTCCAGTGCTGGGCGCACGTCATCGAGAGGCGCGGACTCGGTTCGAATTGCCCGCAGATTTCAAGCTGCCGAACCTGAACCTGGGAGCGATCAGCCATCGTCCTACGCAAAGCGCGATCTATAGCGTGCTGTTGAACGCCAAATTGAACTGGAAAGATGTTGAGTGGGTATCTGGGCTGAGTAAAATTCCCGTTTTGCTGAAAGGCGTGCTAAATCCGGAAGATGCAGTGCGCGCAACTGGAAGCGGCGTCGCGGCGGTTATTGTTTCCAACCATGGAGCGCGCAACCTCGATACTTTGCCGAGCACGGCTGAGGCGCTGCCGCGAGTGGTGGAACGAGTCAAAGATAAAATTCCGGTGCTGGTGGATGGCGGCATCCGGCGCGGCACGGACGTGTTGAAGGCGCTCGCGCTGGGAGCAAAGGCAGTCTTGATTGGCAGACCTTACCTGTATGCACTGGCGTTCGCCGGCGCTGCCGGGGTGGCGCGCTCGCTTGAAATCCTGCGTGTAGAACTGATGATGGCGATGGCCCTTACCGGGCGCACCGCCATCAATCAAATAGATCGTTCTGTGTTGTGGGACCCGAGATCACATGTGTAGCTTTATGCCCTGCGGAATCGCATGCTGGAAAACGTATGCGTACAACATGACGATCAACCCCACGATCGCACCCAAGGCAATGGAGTGCCAGACGACGAACCGGAAAATCTGTCCTTCATTGCCCACTTGATTCGTTGCCGATGTGGCCACTGTGATCGATTGCGCATCCACCATCTTGCCCATCACTCCGCCGGCGCTGTTGGCTGCACACATCAGAGTCGGACTAAGATTTAACTGCTGTGCGGTGATCTTCTGCAAGCTTCCAAATAAGGCGTTAGACGACGTATCGCTGCCGGTGAGCGCCACGCCCAGCCAGCCCAAAAATGTGCCGAAGAACGGGAACAACCACCCGGTACGGGTAAACGCGAGACCAAGCACTGCGTCCGTACCGGAATATCGGGTGACGAAGCCGAGCCCCAGCATGGCCGATATGGCGATCATGGCATATCTCATTCGATAACATGTGTGACCGAAAATGCGAAGCAAACGTCCCGGACCCATTCCCAGCAACAGACCGGCGACGATGGATGCGAGGAAGCAGCCGGTACCTGTAGCGGTCAGCCAGTTAAAGTCATATTTGGCGGCTTCGGGAGTAGGTTTGGCAACGACAGGCGCGTCGCGTTTCACCGCATTATGGAGCACAACTACATTCCAGCCCTTGTTCGCCTTCCAATTGGGTGTGGTGAGGTCGTTCAGAGGATTCTTGATTTGGGGAAGCCCCCACATCAGAACGAACACGGAAAGAACCGCGAAGGGCATCCAGGCCTTGGCAATCTGTCCGGCCGTATATTCGTGGGTTTCGTGGGCCTCATGACGCTCTTCTTCAAACCGCCAGACATTCCTTGGCTTCCAGATTTTCAGGAAGAGCGCGGTGCAGATCAGGGATACAACGGCGGAGATAATGTCCACCAGGTTGCTGTCACGATAGTTTGCCCAAAAGAACTGTGTAGCACCAAATGACACACCGACCACAAGAATCGCGGGAAGCACCTCAAACGTTTCCGCCCATCCCACCATGGCCCGTACCAGCCAGAACGGTACGATGACGCAAGTAATGGGGAGAATGCGGCCGATCATGGCGTTGAGATCGGATTCCGTCGGATTGCCGCCAACTACTGCCGCAAGTGTATGCACCGGCGTACCAATGGCTCCCCACGCCACGGGAGCCGTGTTCGCGATCAGGTTCAGGGCCGCTGAATGAAACGGCTTGAACCCAAGGCCGATCATGAAAGCGCCCGCAATGGCAACGGGAGCGCCGAATCCGGCTGATCCTTCAATGAATGCGCCGAAACAGAAGGCCACCAGAAGGAGTTGCAGCCGGCGGTCGGCAGTAATTCCCGCTATCGAGGCTTTCATGATCTCAAACTGTCCAGAATCTACTGAAATGTCGTAAAGGTAGACGGCAGCAAGCACAATCCATGCGATCTTGAGGAGGCCAAATCCCACGCCATAGGCAAAACTCATGCCGGCAAGCGGGGCCGGCATGTGGAAGACGAACATAGCCACCAGCAGGGCGGTGATTGCTCCTGCCAGTGCCGACCAGTGGGGTTTAATGCGAAGGCCTGCCAAACAAGTGAAGAGAACAATGATAGGCAGCGCAGCAACAATCGTTGAGAGCCACCATAACCCGGGCCCGAACGGATAATACACTTGCGTCCAATTCATATTGTCTCCTGTCAGAAATTGCGGCGAATTATAGACCTGTTCCCCCGTTCTGACTAGTGGAATGTGAAGCAACAAGCTCTGACACGCGCCGAGGCGCGGCAGGCGCTCCAGATTTCATTTTTTTCTGTTGATAACTCATGGGAACCGCGCTACATACCCGTTGTCTTGCGCGCGGTGCGATAGCAGTAATTCTCAGGACGATCCGATCACCCATCCCGCAGCAAACACCAGCAGCCCGCCGATCACGACCTGCACTGTGGCGGAGAACCACGGCGATTCCATATAGCGATGCCGTACCCAGGCGATTGCGCCCAACTCTGCCAGCACAACTATAGTGGCTGTGACCAGCGCCACATGAAAGTTGGGGATCAGAAACGGGAAGGTGTGGCCGAGGCCGCCAAGAGTTGTCATCAAGCCACAAACCAAACCACGAATCCAGGGATGGCCGCGGCCGGTGAGACTGCCGTCATCGGAGAGCGCCTCGGCAAATCCCATGCTGATGCCTGCGCCGATCGAGGCTGCCAAACCCACGGCGAACGCAAAATGGGTATTCCGGCTGCCAAAAGCGGCCGCGAATACCGGGGCCAGAGTAGAGACGGAGCCGTCCATGAGGCCGGCCAATCCCGGCTGCACGATCTGAAGAACAAACAACCGGCGATTGGCTTCTTCTTCCTTCTCAACACTTTCCGGAGGCAGCTCGCGCTTTTCCAGTTGCTCGGCGCGATACTCGTGCGAGCGCTCTTCCTGCGCTAGATCGTAGAGCAGCTTGCGGATACTGGCGTCCTGGCTACGGGCGGCGGACCGCTCGTAGAACCGCCGCGTCTCGACTTCCATGGTGGAAGCTTCCTTGCGAATCTTGTCCAGCCGGAGTGGGCGGACCAGCCAGATGGCGCGGCGGTCGACAAACCCGCGAACGTCCTGACGACGAATGAGCGGTATATGTTCACCGAATTTGCTGCGATAGAGTTCAATGAGGCGATGGCGATGGCCAGCTTCTTCTTCCCGCATGCCTTCAAACAAAGCAGCCGAAGAGGGAAAATCCTGGCGCAGACCTTCAGCATAGTCAGCGTAAATACGCTCATCTTCTTCTTCCAGCGAAATGGCCAGAGCAAGGATTTCGCGTTCCGAGAGGCTTTCGAAAGATCTCATGAATGTTTACCTGAGAAGGAGTATAGAAGAGGAGATTGTACTGTACGGAAGAATCCCATTCAGCACTCAGCACTAAGCACTAAGCCCACGAAACATTCTGGCCTAAGCCTGCAGTAATTACGCCACGGCTACTGTGCCTGAAAAAGCTAAGTAATTTCCACAAGCGTACACAGGTCGCTTGCGTTTAACTGTGGCATGATAGCGGACGCGAGATTTTCGCAGGCGGTGAGTAGCAGTGAGGATCGAGTACCCGCCCTATTTCGTCGATATCGTTCAGGATACCCGCAGCAACCCGCCGGTTTGGCACTGCATTGTCCAGCGGCAAGGTTCGAGTAAGGTAATTGTGTGGTTTCAGGAAGCATCAGAGGAACAAGCTCGACTTTCTGCCACCAAGGAACTGGAAGCTTTGCGAGGGCAGGACCTGGCCAAAGCTGGACAACTTCCGTTGATTTTGAATCACGAAGGATGAGCGGCTGCAATTAGCAAATGGCAATTGGCAAAACCGGACTAGCTTAGCTAGCCGCGAATTAACGCGGATTTGTTAGAGCTCAATCCCCTTGCCGGTTACGACGAAATGACGCTCATCGCGATAAGGTCGAAACAAGCGCCAGTGCTCGCCCTCAAATGAATCGTTGGGAAATATTTCCAGGACGGTTTTGTCCCGGAAGAAGATTCGCAGGGCCGCGGCGAGTCCGGGCTCAACGCGGTCGACGATCAAATCTTTTGTTTCATTCTGGAAAAACAGCTTGAGGCGCTCGTCCAGGCGATTTGCGCCCTGCACGTCCCACTTGAAGTCTGCGGGAACGTCCGGCGAGTCCATTCCCCAGCCGGCTGGATAATAAAGGTCGCGGCTTGCAACAATCGTGCAGTCGCCCTGCACCAGACGCCACGCGCATTGTACGTGCAGCGCGAATTCGCCTACTTCCTTCGACTCGCCACGAAAGTCTTGAACGATGCGGCGCTCACCGAAGGCAAACCAAACGAGATCCGAGGCGCGGCCAGCGTCCCATAATGGGAGGCCGATGAGGTTTGATGTTACTTCTTTAATTTTTTCAACCATGAGCATATCAGCTATATGCTTCAGGAAGACGCAGCCGACTGCGGCTGCCGAGGGCGGCTGCGCTCCACATTTATTTCTGTCTTGCCCCGGTGGCTGCGCTCCACACTTTCTATTTGTGATCAATTCACAGGATCGCGTGTGATCATTCATCACGCGCGATCCTGTGCCTTAGCCCTTCACGCAGACTAACTGGCGCAGAGTGTGGACGATCTCCACCAGGTCTTTCTGCGCTTCCATCACCGCATCGATGGATTTGTAGGCCATCGGAGTTTCGTCGATCACGTCCTCATCCTTGCGGCACTCCACACCCTTGGTTGCGGCAATGTGGTCAGCCACGGAGTAGCGGCGCTTGGCCTCGGTGCGGGACATCGCGCGTCCTGCGCCGTGGCTGCAACTGGTAAAGCTCTCCGGGTTTCCTTTGCCGCGCACGATGTACGAGCGCGCGCCCATGCTGCCGGGAATAAT
The DNA here is from genome assembly GCA_036518395.1 of Candidatus Angelobacter sp. Taxonomy (GTDB): domain Bacteria; phylum Acidobacteriota; class Terriglobia; order Terriglobales; family Acidobacteriaceae; genus Angelobacter. Next base: position 28,044 of record DATDNH010000381.1, read on the forward strand.
CCCCATATCAGCCTCGCGAGCCCGCACTGCGCCCTTGCGGGTGATAAGCACGTTCTCGCCGTAGTGGTGCTCCCAGGTCACGTAGTTGTGATGGCAGTTCACCGCCTCCAGCGTGGAGTCGAATTCCGGCGCCAGACCGGAATTGCGAACAGCCGCGATGATGTGCTCCATCATCAACTGGCGATTGAGCAGAGCATACTCCTGCGCCCAGTGCACAGCCTGGACATAATCGTCGAAGTGCTCGGTGCCCTGCGGCAAATAAGCCAGGTCGGCGTCAGGCAGGTTGATCATCCACTTGCGCATGTCGCCTTTGGCCAACTCAATAAAGAACGTGCCAATACGATTGCCGACTCCGCGCGATCCGCTGTGCAGCATGAACCACACATTCTGGTCCTCATTGTCCAGGCAGACCTCAATGAAGTGGTTGCCGGTACCCAGCGTGCCCAGATGGTTGATGCGCTGCGGATGGTTCAATTTGGGATACTTCTGCACAATGCGGTCAAATCCCTCATTGAGCTTCTGCCAGGCCGCGTGCACGGTATCCGGAGGCTGCGACCACGCGCCCCGGTCATTCTTGCCGCCATTATCCGTGCGGCCGTGAGGCACAGCTTTCTCGATCGCAGTGCGGATTCCATGCAGGTTGTCGGGAAGCTGGCTGGCGTTCAAGCTGGTCTTGACCGCCATCATTCCGCAACCGATGTCCACGCCGACGGCAGCAGGAATGATTGCGCCCTTGGTGGGAATCACACTGCCCACCGTCGCGCCGATTCCATAGTGAACGTCCGGCATGGCCGCTACCCATTTGAAAACAAAAGGAAGCTGGGCCACGTTCAGCAACTGCTTCTGCGCGGCCTCTTCTACAGGCACACCCTTGGTCCAGGCTTTGATCGGTACGCCTTTGTCGGGCTTGAACACGTTGTAGGTTTTGTCGGTCATAAATTGTTCGTTTCTCAATTACTCAGATGTCGGGCTCAGTGGCTTCGGCATAGGAGCACTCAGCATTCAGTCCGCGCAACAGGTAGCTGTTTCATCACCATCGCCGCCAGCCAGGCGAAATTATTTTCCAATTTCGTGACCGCGTACCAATAATTTCCTAGTCCCTGGGTTGTCTGCCTTTGCCACCTTCGAGGAGCTGTTGTACTTCTTTCAATTCGTAGCGATTGCATTGTTTCTTTTCAGTGGCAACCCAGTTTACGCCCCATTTAAGGCGAACCTTCTGTTTCAGAAATATGTCTTGTACCTGGGTGATGGGGTCTTTGAATCCCACCACGATCCGCGACAGTTTGACGCGGTACCAGATGCCTTCGTGCTTCTGGTATCCGATATTATTGTCGAGGTAAAGACGGGTGACCTCTCTCTGCGCGCCCATGAGTTTACGTTTCCACTCGCGCCGGGTCTCCCGTGGAGCCAGGCAAAGCAGGCCGGTACGAGGATGCACGTAAAATCCGCGCACCTCCTGGCTGCCATCTCCGCCGAAAATCCAACTCCGATAACGGTTGTAACGCACCTTGCCGTCTTCGCCCACGTAGCAGTCACGCTCTACCATTTGTTCGACGTGCTGGAAGATGTGGCGTCCGGTGGTTTTGCGTTTATCCAGACTGGCGCACATCTCGCTGTAAATTTTGTTCCATGGGCGTCCAACATTACGGTCCAGATAGCGGTACAGCGGACCGAGAACGTCAGTGAAAAGCTTGCCGACGCCGTCATGGAAAGACTCGAAGCCCCTGGCTTTCCTGGGTTCCTCCTCATAGTCATGGCCCGGAATGTAACGCAGCTTCTTGCCGAACTTCTGGTTGCGGACGCGTGAACCCCAGCGCGGCCGCTCGACCACGACCTTTTTCATATCGGATCTCATAAGTTTCCTTCTAATATCTTCAGTGGCGCGAATAACGATGTCCACGTGTTAATCAAGTCGTTCCACTTGGCAAAAGCTTCGAGCTTCCAGCTACTAGCTGCTAGTGAAACCCAAAACGGCGGCCTTTCACGAATTCATTCACGCAGCGCGTGCGCGAACACCTGAGAAGAGGCGCAATTTTGCTTGTGGTGCGACTTTGATTAGCAGAGGCTTTAGCGTAATCGCGCTAATGAAGGAGCGCAGATGTCGCCCAATAGCAATTTCGCCGCGTTTGTGGCGCCGATTGCCTTCGCAGGTCGAATTTGAGGGTTCGTTTCATGGGCGATTGCCTCTGCACGAATAATATGCCACAGATTAAACGTCATCGCGCGGGAAAAGTTGCGAATGGCGGAAAAGAAACATTCAAACGCAAAAAGATGCGTTCAGCCGCTGCATTCCTTAACTCTGCTCCAGTCCTACACAACCGGCTGGAAACTTGCGGGCAAGGAATGGGCTTTGTTGCCGCCCTGGGCGCGCGCGGCTTCCAGGGCGTTCTCGGCGCGATTGATGACCTCAGTGACGATGTCCACAGGGTCAAAACGGGGGTGGAGTACGGCTTCCGCGATGCCCACGGTGATAGGAGGGGTACGGTCAGTGCCGGGAACTTTGTTAGGAGAGAGCGCTTTTTTCATCTTTTCCACAACCAGGAAAGCATTCTTGTCACTGGTATCGGAAAGCAGCAGAGCGATGGAAGTCAGGTCGTAGCGCACGGCAACATCGTTCTGGCGAATGTGGGAGCAGAGGGTCTGACCGATCTGTTGCATCATGTTTTCTACCGCGGGCTCCCCGAGTTCCTTGACCAGCACGGAGGCTTTCCCAAAATGAAATAGCATCACTGTGAGGGGCGTCTGCTGCTGCATGGAGCGGCGGACTTCCGACTGCAGCACGTCGAGATAGGAAGACCGTTTCAGCAATCCGGATTTCTCTTCCGTAACCGCCAGGCTCTTCATCAGGGAGCGCAGCCGGGCATTGCTGACCGCCAAAACCATCTGCTCGGCGATGGTCTTCAGGACTTCGATTTCCGTCTGACGCCATTGCCGCGGGCCGCACTGTTCGAGAATCAGAATGCCTGCCTGCTCGCCGGCGTCCAGAAGTGGAAGGGCGAGAAGCGATTCGATCCCGAGCGCGTGCACATACTCACGCGCGGGTTCCAGTTCATGCGCCGACGCGGCATTGGGAATGTTCACTACGCCATGCACGGCAAGCTGCTGGACGGCCGCGATCAAACGCACGATGGCAATTACATCCGACTGCTTTACCCCTGGAGCGCAATATTCCAGCGCCGCCGATGGCGGTTTGCCCAGTGTGCACAACCCGGCAACACAGCGGCTGGCATTTAGATGCCTGCCAATCTCGTTCACTGCCGTGAACAGAACGCTCTTTACGTTTGCCTGACGATAGATATTACGCGTGATCTCAGCAATGGCCGCGATACTGTCAGCGCCGGCTTCAGGGTGAACTGGCGTTACGGGCGCCGCAACTGAGGATTTTCCCGCAGCGCGTGGCGCGGCAGCCGGAGCGCCCGCTGCTGCCTTGGCTGCAGCCGGCGAGCTTTTTTGCGGAGACAGCAGCCCGGCCATCACATAAAGATGGTGCAGCTTCTCGTTCTTTTCTTCTTCCCGTGGAAAAAGCTTCTGCACACGCTCCAAACGCTCGACAGCTTTGGAAGGCATGCCATATTGAAGGTAAATCTCCGCCTGGAGAATGAAATCTTCCAGGACAGTCGGTTCCGTTTCCTGAATGCCGCCTTCATGCGCCGGAACCTCAGCGCCAGTAACGGTTTGCAGGCGGCTGGCAATGGTGCTGAATCGCGCGCCATCAATTTTGCCCCGCAGCATCTCCAGCCTTGTGTTGTGACCGGGTTCGTAAGAGTCCACCTCGACCGCGCGATCCAGGGCATCAGCGGCTTTCAGGAAGTTCCCTTCAGCGTAGTAAAGCTGAAAAACCTTGATCAGAGTATGGCAGTATTCCTGCTCGCGATTGGCGGAGTTGAACAGTTGCACCAGGTATTCCAGGAATTCAACCGAGGGCAAACGGCTGTCCGCCATCTCGTGCATCAGCGAAATGAATTCACGGCTTCTTCCTGCCCTGCTTTCCTTCTGCTCCAATTTTCTTGCCAGAGCCAAAGCTCCTACGGTGTTATCGACATCCAGGTAAGAACCAATCAACGAGATGATCTCGTGCACCTGCCTGGAGTCTCCCTCATACAGCTCCCAGGCATAAGGCTCAGCCTCCGCCGGACGGCCGGCTGCCATCAAGGCGCGCGCATAAAGTTCCCGCAGCTCCGGCGTACTCTGGTCGGTTTTGACCGCGCCCTGAAGCACGGTAATGCACTCCGGCACAGCGGTGCGCGAAAACAGTCCCTGCGCGTAAAGCAACGCCGCCTGCGGATTGGATGGATCATGGGTGTAAGCTCTGGCAAACCACTCAAAACCCGATCCGGGCAATCCCTGGTCTTTCAAAATCCCGAGTTGGACAAAATTCTCTGCCGCCGCCTGATCGTGGCCTAAAGTTGCCGCCTTCTCGGCCGCGCGCTGGAGATTATCTGCGGTTGGAGCCAGCTCGACGATGTGCTTCGCCGCCGCCAGTGCCTGTTTTTCCTGGCGCAGGACCTCGAAGCCGCGCATGGCAGCGCTATAAGCTTCCAACGCCTCTTTTTTGTCTTTATGAGCAATGAGCTGAGCGTATTGCAGAGTCTGGAACGGCGTGGGAGTGACAATCTTGGCCAGTTTTTTGTAAGTGACAATCCCTTTCGCGTCACCGGCAGTGACCTGATCGTTGAGCAAACTTCCGAGTAATGACACAGCTTCGTTAGTGCGCCCGCATTTCACACAAAGGTCGGCTGCCGCGTGACGGACCTGCTCGTTATGAGGATCTTCATCGAGCGCGGACAGGTATTCTTCCAAAGCGGCTTCAGGCTTGCCTTTTTGCAGGTAGCGTTCGGCCTTCTCCAGTCGCTTGGAAATATCTGGCATGCAAGCAGTTACCTCAAGCGTTCCGGCACCGGGTCGGCCAAGCCCACTTGGAGGTTGAGGTAAGCGTATTTTACATGAAAGCTGCTAGCTTCCAGCTTTCGGCTCCTAGCGCAAATCAAACTAAAATCCACATTCGCCGCCGGCGGCGCATCCACCAGGGCGCGAAAAACTCACGCGGGCCGGAACGCTGAGGGCCGTACTCTGAGCACTATTCTTTTGCTTCACCGACGATTTGGATGGGGGCTGACCACGAAGACGTAGCGCGGGGCTGCGCTCCACGCCTATTTTCGAATGACGGCTGTCGCGCTGCGCTCCGAATCTATTCACGGTTCATCTGTTATAACTTTCGCCAATGCCTGAATCGAATTTAGAGAATCGCGAGCAGGGATTAAGGAAGCAACTCACTGCGGGACAGATTGCCATGGTCGCAGTCGGCGGATCGATCGGCACCGGGCTGTTGCTTGGCTCGGGCGCCGCGATCCAGGTGGCGGGCCCGGCAGTGATTGTCTCCTACATCCTGAGCGCGGCCATGACATGGACCGTCGCCATGGCGATGGGAGAGCTTTCCAGCTTGCATCCTGCTGCGGGGTCATTCGGCGTCTATGCCGAAATGTATTTGAATGATTGGGCAGGATTTATTGCGCGCTACGGGTACTGGTTTTCTGTGGTAATTGCCATCGGGTCAGAACTGGTGGCAGCCGGAACCTACATGCGCGTGTGGTTTCCCGCCATCCCGATTGTGCTGTGGATGGTCCTTTTCGGCATATTGCTGCTTCTCATCAACCTGTTCTCAGTAGGCAAGTACGGCACGGTGGAGTACTGGTTTGCATTCATTAAGGTACTCACGATTTTTTTGTTCATCATTGTCGGTGCCATTCTGTTGCTCGGACGCAAAGTCCATGCGCAATATCTGGACAGCGGCAGCCTTGCGCCCAATGGATGGCGTGCTGCGTTCCTCGCCGCGTCGTTTGGGCTGTACAGTTTTCTCGGGATCGAAATGGTGGCGATATCTTCCGGCGAAGCGCGGTCGAGTGCGGACGTTGCGCGGGCTACGCGGATAGCTTTCGTCATGCTGCTTCTTGTCTACGTAGGAGCCATGGTGGTGCTCGTGGGCGTCATGCCGTGGAAGCAAGCCGGAGTGACCCAAAGTCCTTTTGTGACCGTGTTTCAGGTGGCGAGGATCCCTGCCGCCGGATTCATCATGAACCTGGTGGTGCTCTCCGCCGCATTATCGGGGGCAAACGCCACGTTATATGTGGCTTCGCGCATGCTGTTCTCACTGGCGCGCTCAGGGGACGCCCCGCATAAGCTTGGCGAATTGAATCAACACGGCGTGCCCATGGCTGCACTGCTCACCTCCATGCTGGGGATTGTGGCAGCAATCCTGATACAGCTTCGAACTCCCAACGCCTACCTCTACATCATCAATGCAGCATTGATCGGCGGAATGCTGGCCTGGCTGGTCTCACTGGCAGCGCACGTGCAGTTCAGGCGAAGACTTTCGCCGGAGCAACTCTCGTCCATGCAATTGCGGTCGCCCCTGGGTGCTGCCGGTTCCATTTTGGGATTTGCTGCGATTGTCGCGGCTATTGTGGCCACATTCTGGGTCGGGCAATCGCGGGTTGCCGCTTACAGCTCGATTGGATACCTGGTCATTTTGACAGCAGCTTTCTTCCTGATGAAGGCGGGCAGGAAATCTGCGTGATACCGCCAGATATTCAAGGTTTAATCTTGGAAAAGGCGATTAAAAACAGCAATGCAAACACGAGATCGACCATGCCAAAGCCGAGATCGGCGTATCTCACCTGGTGCTGAAGATACAGCACCACCAGGGCCACGCCAAAGCCGGTTTTTTCCAGCACAGCGGGGATCATGATGGGCCGCAGGCGCACGGGATCTGCGGCTATAACAAAAAATGCAATCTGCCAGGCGAGGGCAACGCCCACGAATCCATAGTAGAAACCCGGGTGGGTGATGGGCGGCGGGTCCTGTTGCCCGATTCTGTTCGCGAGAAAGTACAACGGGGTGATGACCACAAGGCCGTAAATACCGGCGATCCAGAAAATAATTTTGGCGAATTTCATGTCTTACGTGCCTCAGCAGCTGGTTGTTAAGAAAACCTTAATTATCGAGGCAGAATTGGCCGCAGCATGGCCAAAATCCTGCTTCTCACCGCCAAATTTTAATGCCTGAACGTTTGACACTCCCGTAAGCGGTTGCTATAGTCGAAAGAGTCTTATGAGCGCTACAACCGAGCGTTTCTAAGATCCGGCCGCTGGTTTCTAAGCCTCTGCGAAAAGCAGAGGCAAATCACACCAGTAAGACTCGGAACCACGAGTTTGCCCTCCAATGCGGTCTTCGCGTGGGACGTGTTGCGGGGCTCCATCGAGCAGAAAAATGCGAGAAGATAATACAGCCCGCACATTGGAAACCCCTGAGGAACACAGCTCCAGCCAGCCAGGACCAACTTTGACCCCTATGCCTCAGCCTCAAATTCAATCTCCTGAGCAGCCCACCGCGGGTACTGCTCAAAAAGAAGATAATCACATGGACGATTTTGCAGCCGCTCTTGAGTCGTACACCCTGGAAACTGAACCGGCGCCCAGTGAAGACAATGTCTTCAAAGGCACCGTCGTCAAGATTACGCCGACACACGTAGTTGTGGACATCGGCTTCAAGTCTGAGGGCCTGGTTCCCATTGCCGAGGCCACGACCGCCGAAGGCCAGGTGAAATTCCAGCCCGGCGACGAAATTGAAGTCATGGTGCAGCGCGGCGAGAACGAAGAAGGCGCTGTCCTGCTCTCGCACGAGCGCGCCCAGCGCGTCCGCGTATGGGAAACGATAGATAAAGCCTATCACTCCAAGTCGCCAATCAAAGGCAAAGTCGTGGAGCGGGTGAAGGGCGGCCTCTCTGTCGACATCGGCGTCAAGGCGTTCATGCCCGGCTCGCAGGTGGATATTCATCCGGTGCGCAATCTGGACGCGCTCAAGAGCCAGGAAATTGATGTTCGCGTAATCAAACTCAATAAGAAGCGCGGCAACATTGTAGTTTCGCGCAAAGTGATCCTGGAAGAGGAGACCGCGAGCAAGCGCGAGAAGACACTGGAGCATCTGCAGGAAGGCGCCATCATGACCGGCACGGTCAAGAACCTGACCGACTACGGCGCTTTCGTTGACCTTGGCGGTATTGACGGGCTGCTGCACATCACAGACATGTCGTGGGGCCGTCTGACGCATCCGCGCGATCTGGTCCATGTAAATGACCAGATCCAGGTAAAAGTTCTCAAGTTCGATCGCGACAAGCTGCGCGTTTCTCTCGGATTCAAGCAGCTTACGCCCGATCCGTGGCTCGATGCCGCTGAGCGTTATCCCATCGGCGCGCGCGTGAAGGGGCGGGTGCTGAGCGTGACTGACTATGGCGCTTTTGTCGAGCTGGAGCAGGGCATCGAAGGACTGGTGCACGTAAGCGAGATGTCGTGGTCCAAGCGCATGAAGCATCCCTCCAAAATTGTGAACGTAGGGGATGCGATTGATTGCGTCGTGCTGAATGTGAACCCGCAGGAGCGCCGCATTTCGCTGGGACTCAAGCAGCTTGAGGCCAATCCCTGGGAGCGCCTGCACGAAAAATACCCGACAGGTTCAACCGTGGAAGGACGCGTCCGTAACCTGACAGACTTTGGCGCGTTCATCGAGATTGAAGACGGGATCGACGGCCTGGTGCATGTAAGCAATCTGAGCTGGACAAAGCGTGTCAAGCATCCGTCGGAAGTTTTGAAGAAAGGCGAAAAAGTGAAGGCTGTGGTGCTGGGCATTGAACCGGAGCAGCGGCGGCTTTCGCTGGGTGTGAAGCAGCTTCAACCGGATGCCTGGGAGACCTTCTTCAGCACGCATCGCATTGGTGACGTGGTGCATGGAAAAGTCCTGCGTTTGGCGCAATTCGGCGCGTTCGTGGAAATTGCCGACGGTGTTGAGGGGCTGTGCCACAACTCTGAATCTGCGGATTCGGAAGGCCATGCCATCAAGCTGGACCCCGGCCAGGAGCATGACTTCAAGATCATCAAGATGAATCCTGACGAAAAGAAAGTCGGGCTGAGCCTGCGCGCAGTAGGCGAAGAAGCCAGCCGCGCCGATGTTGAGGCCTATAAGCATCCTGCCTCCAGCGCGACCGCCACTCTAGGCGACATCGTGAAGCTGAAGCGTGCAGGGAATGACCAAGACTAAAAGTGCAATTAAAAGCTTGCTTACGGCCGCCCAAATGGGCGGCCGTTTTGTTTTGGCTTAAATTTCCTCGAGGTGGCGGCCAACTGCTTGAAAAAGTGTGGAGCGCAGCCGCCCTCGGCGGCCGTCCTCGGCTGCGGGCGACCTCAAGGCTTCCGAGACTGCGTGAGAATTAAGTCCGCTGCCTGCAACGCCAGCGCGGAGGGATTCAGGTCTGCGCGGTTGCACAGGATCACAATCGCCAGATTGTCATCAGGAAATCGCTGGATCGCGGTGCGGAAGCCCATGGTTTCGCCATAGTGCCACATGCGCTTGTGGCCCTTGTATGGGTTGAGAAACCATCCGAAACCGTAAGCGGCGGGCGAACCATCCGGTTCGGTGGGCTGTCCTTGGGGAGCTTCGACGGGCGTGAGTGCCGGCTCCATTTCGAGTTTGCTGAGTAAGGTATCCTGGCGGAGTCCGCGGTCCCATTTCTCAAGGTCATCGAGCGAAGAATACACTCCACCATCGCCAAGGGTTGCTGACGTCGGGCTCTGGTCCGTTTCTTTCCATGTCCCACCTTCGCGGCTGTGGCCGAACGCCCGGTTGGGAACATCGTTTTTGCCGCGAACATAGGCCACTGTGTTGGTCATCTTGAGCGGCCCGAAAATCCGATCATGGAGAAAATCGGGGAAAGATTTGCCTGAGGCTTTCTGGACAATCAACCCGAGCAGGACGTATCCCGAATTGCTGTATTCCCACTTTGATCCGGGTTTGAATTTTGTGCCTTTCTGCTGCTTGAGCAGATCCAGCACACCGGCATCCTGAATTTGAATCTGCTCGACGGGAACATTGGGATCGGAAGGCGGCATCAAGTCTTCATAATCTGTCAGACCCGATGTATGGTTGAGCAGATTGCGAATGGTGATTGACCGGCCATAGTCGGGAAAATGAGGGAACACGTCGGTGAGCCGATCCTCGTAACGCAATTTGCCGTCATGGACGAGCACCATGATCGCCATTGCGGTGAACTGCTTGGTTACTGAGGCCAGACGGAAGTTCGTGTGAGCATCAATTTTTCTGCGTGAACGCAGGTCGGTGATGCCGTAGCCACGCTTGAACAACACTCGACCATTCTTGACGATGAGTACGGCCGCTCCCGGTGCATCCGCGGTAAGACCGGCGGCAGTAAAAATGGAATCGAGTTTTTGTGTCATTGAGTCTGAGCTTAAGGCGGTGCCGCACAGAAGCACAAGGGAACAAATGGTCAGAATGGGTTTTCGGAGGTCCGTTAGCATTTGTGGTGTTCTGGAGCTTATCTTATCGCTGAATGGTTGGGGCACGAATCAGAATAGGGTCGGATGGAAATGTTTGGAATCAACAAGAAAGACGCAGCCGAGGGCACCTCCACCCCACCACGCGCAAAGACAAACCCGCACGTGTTGGGGACCCGGCGGCTGCGGTCCACACTTCAATACGTAGCTGGCTCGATTGTGGTCCACGGAACTTGGAGCTCTAAAATCCGCGCTCATCAGCGCAGATCTGCGGCGGGTTTTGTTTTTTCGCTGTGGCTTGCCTGTAGTTAAGCAGCTTTGTGGTCCTGCTTCAGCTCGATTTTCTGCTGATGAAGCTCGGGGCGCGCGCCCATTACGTCGGGGCGGCCAATGCTGTAGTAGTTGAAACCGGCGGCGGCCATTTCTGCAGGCTTAAACAGATTACGGCCATCCACCACGATTGGGTATCGCAAGGTCTTCTTCATGCGTGCGAGATCCAACGCGGCAAAGTCTTCCCACTCCGTCAGCACCAGACAGGCATCGGCATTTTCCATCGCCGAGTAGGCATCCGCGGCAAAGTCGACACCGTGGGGAGGCAGCACTTCCGCCGCGCGTTCCATGGCGGCGGGGTCATACGCCGTAATGAAACAGCCCTCTTTCAATAACATCTTGATCACGGCGATGGCCGGCGACTCGCGAATATCATCCGTGCCGTTCTTGAAAGCCAGCCCCAGCACAGCAAGCCTTTTGCCTTTCAGGGTCCAGAGCGCCCGGCGAACTTTGCGCACGAATGAATGGCGCTGCTCATCGTTGACCCGCACTGTCTCTTCCAGCAAGCCGAAGTGACAGCCACTTTCGCGGGCCACGGCGCAGAAAGCCATCAGGTCCTTGGGGAAGCATGACCCACCGTAGCCGACTCCGGGGAAAAGGAAACGAGGCCCAATTCGGGAATCGCTGCCCAGACCTTCGCGTACCTGCTCCACATCCGCCCCCACCACTTCACACACGTTGGCAACAGCATTGATGAAGGAAATCTTGGTAGCCAGAAATGCATTGCAGGCGTGTTTAATCAGTTCCGCGCTCTTGGCGCTGGTGCGGATGAGCCGCGCGCGGAACCGTCCGGCCACAGGCCCGGGAACCGCGCCGGGGCGCAAGTAGTAGCTGCCGTCCGTCATGGGCCTGTAAACCTGTTCCAGCATGCGGGCGCCGGCATCATCGTCGGCCCCGACCAGGACACGATCGGGAAAAAGAAAATCGGTCACGGCCGTGCCTTCACGCAGGAACTCGGGGTTGGAGACCACGCTGAACCGCTCCGGCGGCGCGCCGTTCAACAGCATGATTTTTGAGATCCAGCCATTGGTATAAACCGGCACCGTGCTTTTTTCTACGACCACTTTGTAGCCGTCAATCGCTCCCGCGATGCCGCAGGCCACAGACTCCACATAGGAGAGGTCGGCGTCGCCGTCTTCTTTCGGCGGCGTACCTACGGCGATAAAAATGACCTGGCTGCGGCGGACGGCGGCCGGAAGATCATCAGTGAACTCCAGGCTCTTGCCGCGATGGCGCTCCAGCAGTTC
>DATDNH010000382.1:0-5131 GCA_036518395.1 Candidatus Angelobacter sp.
TCCCTGGAACATCTGCCGGGTAAAAACCAGCTTGTCACCATCTTTCCTGAACCCGGTAGCGTCGCTGATGAGCGTGCGGCCAAGCGATGTGGCCAGTTGCGGGGCGAAGTCACGCACCTGGTAGGTGTGGGGCATGAGCACCAGCGTTGGCTGCTTCTGCTGGATAAACTGCTTGAGTGCTGCGACCGTTCCATCGGGAGTATAGGCTGCGAGTTTGGGCGATTGAATGACATACACTTTTGCCAGCTTCTTGCCTGCCACCTCAGCGGCAATACCGGCGATATCACTGCCAAAGACTGCGGCTTCGATGGCCTGGCCGGTTTCTGCCGCGATCGCCTGTGCCGCCGTTACGGTTTCCCAGGACACACGATTCAGCTTGCCTTCACGCTGCTCAACAATAACCAGGATGGTATTTGCCATTTATTTTCTCAGCCGGTTCCTCTTGATAAATCCAACTGCAATGAGCAGAACAGCGATCACCACATCCAGCGCAAAGATGATCTGCATGAACTTGTGGCCGCCGCGGATGTCCCAGCCCACAAACAGCAGCCATCCGACGGCTGCAATCAGCATGACCAGGCCCACCACGATCAGGGTTGATCCGGTTTCACGTTCTGTAACAGGAAGATAATTTCCGCCTTCTGGATCGTATTCCATCTTTTCCATGGCTTTCCTCCTCAGTCCACGGCACGCCGGGATTTCGCCTGCTGACTCCCGCTTAGCTCACGCCCGCAGAACGGCTCAAATCACGCGGACCTCGTTGCGAAGCTTGTCCACCAGCTTCTTCGCCACTTCCGCAGGTGAGCCTTCCAGCATCTCAGTCTTCTTGCTCTTCTGCGGTACATAGAGCTTCTCAATCTTCTGCATGTTGCTTCCCAGCGCTGATTTAACTTCGTCCAGCGGCACTTTGCGCAGAGGCTTGTTCTTGGCCTGCTTGATGCCCAGCAGCGTGGCGTAGCGCAGTTTGTTGATGCCGGACTGAATGGTCAGCACCGCCGGCAAGGGCATGGTCACATGCTGAAAGTAGCCGGCTTCCAGTTCGCGCTTCACCCGAATTCCGCCATTGCTTTTCTGAATTTCCATGATGATGGTGGCGTGCGGCCATCCCAGCGACTCGGCCATGATAACGCCTGTCTGGGCGTAGCCGTAATCGTCCGATTGCAGGCCGGTGAAGATGAGATCGAATTTTTCATCTTTAATGGCAGCGACAAACGCCCTGGCGATGTTGGTGGCGTCCATGGCGACGAAAGAGTTGTCTTCCAGATGAATGGCGCGATCAGCGCCCTTGGCCAGACCTTCACGCAGGACCTGCTGCGCGCGCGCGGGACCGGCGGTGATCACCACAACTTCCCCGCCGTGCTTCTCTTTCTGCCGCAACGCCTCTTCCAGCGCGTAAGCGTCGGGTTCATTCACTTCATAGGAAACATCGTCGCGAATCCACGTGCCGCTCTCATTGAGTTTGAGCGGCGCATCTTTCTGCGGGACCTGCTTCATGCAGACCAGGATTTTCATTGCGGAGGCGTCCTGATTAATTGGGCTTAAGCTCTGATCTGAAACCTGCAAGTATAAATTGGGGAGCGAGCACTCAGCAATCAGGGACTGGCCGTCCAGGCAAACGCGCTTCGCGCAGGACCGGCCGTTCAGGCAAACGCGCTTCGCGCAAAAAACCAACAGTACGATGATATCCTTCTCTCCCATGCACGACGCCGAGTTCAACTCTCAAGTTCGCCTGGAAATCTACCGCCAGTTCATCGAAAAGCAGTCTTGCCCCAGCAAAACTGATGTTGCGCACTCACTTTGCGCATTGCCGGAGGAGATAACGCGCGCGTATGCCGAACTTGCCGACGCTCATATGCTGGTCCTGCAGCCGGGGAATGGCGAAGTCTTGATGGCTAATCCGCTTTCCGCGGTGCCGACGCCATTTGTGGTGGAAACATGGCATCCCGAGGGAATGAGGAAGTGGTATGGAAACTGCATCTGGGATGCGCTGGGAGTTATCAGCATGCTGGCGACGGATGGACGTGTTCTGACCTCCTGCGGCTGCTGCGGCGAAAAGATGGTGGTTGAAGTGAAAAGTAAAAGGCCGTTTTCGCGGCCTGAGGGCATTGTTCATTTCGCTCTTCCAGCCAGACATTGGTGGGACGACATTGTGTTCAATTGAAAAACCATGCTGCTCTTCCGGTCGGAAGATCATATCGATCGCTGGTGCAATGCCTGGCACCTTCCCCGAGGCGCCACTTTGAGCGTTGATCAGGCATCGCAGCTCGCCGACCGCTGGTATAGCGACCGTCTCTCACCTCAATTTCGGCGGAAAACCGTGGAAGAAGCGCACGCCATCTTTGCTTCTTTGGGACTGACCGGAGAGTTCTGGAAGCTGGGATAACAACATCGGGGCATCGGAAGACCAAAATCAAGAAATCAAAGATCAAAAATCCAAAATCCTCAGTACCCGCCCTGGCGCTCAAAGATCTTTCTTGGGTTTTCCACCAGCATGGTGTGTAACTGCTCCTCTGTGACTCCTTTTTGCTTGAGCGCGGGAATCACGTCATTGTGAATGTGGAGGTAATGCCATCTGGGCAGCATGACCGGCAGAGGCCGCTCGGGAAGCCAGTGGTTATAGCAGGCGGCATCATGGGAGAGCACCATCTTTGCGGCGTGGCCGCGCTTGCACATCTCGGCCACTGTATTTACGCGATCTTCAAAGGGCAGAATCGTATCGATGCCGAAGCGGTCCATGCCGATGGTTGAGCCATTGCTGATCAACTCTTCCAGGTACTTGAGATCAGTGGTGTCGCCGGAATGCCCGATCACCACGCGCGACAGATCAACACCTTCCTCCCGGAAAATGCGCTGCTGATCCAGACCAACCCGCTGCCGGGCGTGCGTGTGGGTGGAGATCGGCACTCCCGTCTTCCGGTGCGCCTGCGCCGTAGCGCGGAGTATGCGCTCCACGTCCTTCGTGACCCCTGGTTCGTCGGTTGCACACTTGAGAATGCCCGCCTTCACTTGAGTATCGGCTATGCCCTCCTCGATGTCGTGGACGAACATGTCCACCATCAGTTCCGGCCCGTCAAGGACCGTGCCCGGGCCGCGAAAGTGAAAATAGAGCGGAGCATCGTGGTAAGTGTAAACACCGGTCGCAACGATGATATTGATTTTTGTCTGTTGGGCGATCTCCTTGATCCGCGGGATGTAGCGGCCCAGGCCGATTACGGTGAGGTCGACAATCGAGTCAACGCCCCTTGACTTGAGCTCATTCAGGCGTTTGACGGCATCATCAATACGGTTCTTCTCCGCGCCCCACTCCTGCGGGTAATTCTGAAGTATTTCTGTGTCAAGAACAAAGACGTGCTCATGCATCAAAGTGACGCCGAGCTCAGACGATTGGATCGGGCCGCGTACGGTTTGTATTTGAGTCATAAGAGACGTGCAAGTATAGAGGGAATGGCAGCGCGCTTCCAAGCCCAAATTTCCTGGCCGCCGAAAACCGGCGATGAGTTTTTTAAACGATAAGAGCTGCAATAAATCAAAGAGATGAAGCATCAAAAAGTGTGCATTGCAGCGTGCATGAGGCAACACTCCCAAAAATCCCGCCCGGCATTACGCCATGCGCCCATAAAGGGACTATAATTGGGCTGACCTTCTCCCCTCCTCAACATTTCAATACGGGAGCAGAAACGGAATTCAGCAACTGTATTGAAGAATCAGTGTTTCAAATATCAGGGGTGTGCCCATTGGATGAATCGATAATTCGTGTCCTCCTGGTTGAGGACCACCAGGCGTTTCGCCGTTTCACGCGTTCAGTGCTCGAACAAAAGCCTGAATTACAGATCGTTTACGAGTCATCCGATGGGTTGGAAGCGGTGCACAGAGCCGCTGAACTCCAACCGGACTTGATTGTGCTGGATATTGGACTTCCATCCCTGAACGGAATCGAGGCGGCTCGTCAAATCAGTAAGCTTTCGCCAAAATCCAGAATACTTTTCTTCACTCAACACTCCTCTGCTGATATGGTGCAGGCAGCTTTTAACGCGGGCGCACTGGGCTATGTGATTAAAATCCATGCTGCAAGCGAATTATTGGGAGCGGTGGAGGCGGTTTGTCAGGGCAGGCAATTTATCAGTAAAGCGGCATCGGGTCATATCATTGCAGGCACAGCGACCGTGCCGGGGGCGGACGGCGTCAATACCAACGGCTTCGCCCGTGATATCCCAAGTAGCCAGGAGTCAGAAGTCAGAAGTTCGAAGTCGTAAAACCCCTTTGTATGTCTTCTCCAATGTTAATTTTGTTCTCGAACTCCGCAGCACGTCCGCCGCTGGTTTGAACGATTTCGACGTTGATAGATCCCGCTTTGCTTTATCCGGGGCTGAAGCCCAAAATTCTTATTCAGGAGCTTTTTCGCACAGGCTGAAGCTGGGCTCCATTCCTAAAGCACTGGACCTCCAGCAATCCTGGGCCACGGCCCACTGTGAAAATTCTCCAGTCATAAAACGGGCCGGCTTGCGCCGGCCCTGGTTTAAGTTTTAATTGGTTGGTTAGAACGTGAACCGCGCTCCGAACTCGCCTGTGAAAAGACCGCGGCAGAGTTGAGCTGGTCGGATTGATAAACCCGATCGGACCTGCACCTTGGTCGGATTAAGGAGGTGTTAAGTACATCTCGCGAAATCGTGCAGTAAATTCCAATATCGTTCACAAGGTTATTTTCAGCAGCCTGAAATCCTTAACTGAACAGTATTCAGTAAATTCTCAGAATGAGGATCGCAGCAGCCGAGCATATTTCGCCCCAAGCCAGGAGCCGACCGGGGCTATAATCAGCACGAGCCAAGCTGCACCACACAGGAGAAGCAGCCAACAAGCTGCAGGCGGGAAACCTCTAACGGAATACAGTGCGATTGTGTTTTCAACTCGGCGCATTCATTTTGCTGGCGGCGTTGCCTTCGCTTGCGCAGATGGACGGAAGAAGCAGAGTTACGCTCCAGCTCACCGTCATGCTCGAGGGCGAGAGGATGCCGACACAGGAGCAGTTGACGATCACGGTGATGGATGGCTGGGGAAACGTGGTTATTGCCCAGGACACAAGAAGTGGGTTCGTGCAGTTCGAGGTCTCCGCAGGCCTGCACCGTCTCACCAT